>JAGXGP010000105.1 GCA_024636775.1 Hydrogenophilales bacterium | reverse complement strand
TTGCGGTCCTTTTTGCCTGAGCGATTCCGGGTGGGTTACGCCTTCGGCGGCGGCTGGGTCGAATTCACACGGCACGCGCTCTCCCGCAACGGGAATGCGAACTATACCGAAGAAGCGATCCGCCAGCCAGTCAGATTTTTCCTGCCGGGAGAGGCGAAAGCTTTAATACGTCAGCTTTAAATCAAACCCCATCGGGGCCAGGTTGCGCACATTGAGGGGCAGATTTAGCGCTTGCTCACTGCGGGCCGGAATGCCAGCCGCAATACGCTGTGCATCGCCAAGATATTCGCTCGGGGCAAAGCTGCGGCGCGCCAGGGGGCGATTGCGTTGGTCTGTGAGTGTAAGGATCAGGACCGGCCACGCTTGAACATGGCGGGCGCGATTGCCCAGGGTGAGCGCAAGCTTCAAACGACCGCTGGCTTCGGTTTGCAGGTCGGAACCAACGATTTTCAAAAGCGTGAGGTTTTTCGGCAGGGAGAGCGTGCAACCGAGCGCCGTGCAGGCTTGTTCGAATGCGGGGCGGGTCTGTGGCAGTTGGCTGACGACGGTATCACGTAGAAAATAGATGGCTTGCGCGAGCAAAATCGCCAGCAGCAACAAGCTTGAAATGGCCCATACCCAAGTTTTGGTGCGGCGTTGAGTCTCGGGAATACGTGCCGTTCCGGCCACCAGGTTTGCATATTCAACGCGTGTGGTCGGCGAGACGGGCGGCGGTGGACTGGTTGGCGCAGGCTGATAAGCGTAACTGGGCCCATATGGGTTAGAAGGGTAGGCTGGTGCCTGAATATGCGGCAATGGGCCGGGGTCGTCCGACTCCGAAGCGTCAGGATCGATGAGGATGATGGACGGCAGGTCGAGCGGCGATTCGCGCTGGACGATTCCTTGAGGCGTGCCGCGCGCGCCATCGTCATCGATTTCGGCATCGACCCATTCGGATTCGGTTTCGTGCTTTATGCCCGCTGCCGCTTCGTCGCCGGCCGCTTCTGGCGGGGGCACGATTTCCTGTGCGGGTGGCAATTCAACCGGTTCAGGTTCGGCCACCGGTACCGGCGAGCCATCTTCCATTAACAGGCTTAGCTGCGCATCGAAGGCGCCGCCGCAGACACTGCATTGCACCCACCCCTGCGCGGCTTCAAGCTGGTCTGTACCAAGTCGAAATACACTGGCGCAGTGCGAGCAGGTGGTACGGTAATTCACCGCTTGACCCCGGCCAGGCGCACCCAGCCTTCATCGATTTCGGATGGGTCGAACGTGAACCAGCTGCGGTAAACCGCCATCACATCGTCGGCCTGTTCGGCAAGGATTCCCGACAATACCAGTTGGCCCCCTTGCTGCACCCGGCCCGCCAACAACGGCGCCATACCCTTGAGCGGATTGGTGAGGATGTTGGCTACAACCATGTCGTAGGTGCCCGCGCCGAGCTCGTCGGGCAGATAGAAATGTGCGATGACATCATTCAGTGCGGCGTTGTCCCGGGACGCCGTGACGGCCTGCGTATCGATGTCGACACCGTCGACTCGCGCGGCACCGAGTTTGACCGCAGCAATCGCGAGGATGCCCGAGCCGCAGCCGTAATCGAGCAGGGTTTCTCCCCCGCGGAGGTTCGCGTCCAGCCAGCGCAGGCACAGACGCGTGGTCGGGTGGCTGCCGGTGCCGAACGCCAGGCCGGGATCGAGCTTGAGGTTAATGGCGCTGCTGTCAGGCGCGACATGCCAGGTGGGCACGATCCATAAACGCGGCGAGATCGGAATGGGATCGAATTGTGACTGGGTGAGGCGCACCCAGTCCTGCTCGGCGATGATTTCAACCGAATAGTCGGTGGGCGTCGGGATGCCCGCTTGCTCAGCGGCCAATCTCAGGATGGCTGCGACGTCTTCCTGTTCGTCCAGCAACACGGATGCGATGCTGTGCGGCCACAGTTCGGCAGTCGGGTAATCCGGTTCTCCAAACAGTGGTGTTTCGTCCGCTGTGCCGGCATCGGCGTCTTCCATCGATACCGATAGCGCGCCTGCTTCCAGCAGCGCGTCTGAGAGAAGTTCGGCTTGTTTTGAATCAATGAGAATGCGTACAGATTGCCAGGGCATGGTGTGTGGGTTGGGGCGACGGGATGTCGGAGGGGATGCCCCCTCGTTTCACCTGGGTTGAATCAGACCTTGTCTCCCGCCAGTTTGTGCTCCAGGTAATGAATGTTGGTACCGCCCGCTACAAAGGCAGCGTCATGCAACAGATCCTGATGCAATGAAATATTGCTCTGAATGCCTTCGACCACCATTTCCATCAGCGCACCGCGCATGCGGGCGATGGCCTGGTCGCGCGTATCGCCATAGGCAATCACCTTGCCAATCATCGAGTCGTAGTGAGGCGACACGTAATAGCCGTGGTAGACGTGCGAATCGACGCGAATGCCGGGGCCGCCAGGCGCATGGTAATTGGTGAGCTTGCCGGGACTGGGGACGAAAGTCGTCGGGTGCTCGGCATTGATGCGACACTCGATGGCATGGCCGCGGAACTGAATGTCCTTTTGCTTCCACGGCAGTTTCTCGCCGTTCGCCACGCGGATTTGCATCTGTACGATGTCGATGCCGGTGATGAGTTCGGTCACCGGGTGTTCGACTTGAACCCGAGTGTTCATCTCGATGAAATAGAACTCGCCGTTTTCGTAGAGGAATTCGAAGGTGCCAGCACCGCGATAACCAATTTTGCGGCAGGCCTCAGCGCAACGTTCCCCGATCTTGTCGCGCAGTTTGGTGCTGAGACCGGGGGCTGGCGCTTCTTCCAGTACTTTCTGGTGGCGCCGCTGCACTGAACAGTCGCGTTCGCCGAGGTGCACGGCGTTACCGTGCTCGTCGGCGAGAATCTGGATCTCGATATGGCGCGGCGTCTGCAGGAATTTTTCCATGTAGACCATGGGATTGCCGAACACGGTCCCGGCTTCGGTCTTGGTCATGGAGACGGCGTTCAACAGCGCGGCTTCGGTGTGGACCACGCGCATGCCGCGTCCGCCCCCGCCGCCAGCAGCCTTGATGATCACCGGATAACCGATGCGGGCGGCAGTTTTTATAATATCGTCGGCATCGTCCGACAGGGCGCCTTCGGAGCCGGGTACGCAAGGCACTTTGGCTTCCAGCATGGCCTGCTTGGCGGCGACCTTGTCGCCCATCAGACGAATGTTGTCGGGGCGCGGGCCAATAAAGGTGAAGCCGGAGGATTCCACCCGTTCAGCGAAGTTGGCGTTCTCCGACAGAAAACCATAACCGGGATGGATTGCAGCGGCATCGGTGACTTCAGCGGCAGCGATGATCGAGGGCACATGCAGATAGCTATGCGTCGACGAAGCCGGTCCGATGCATACCGATTCATCGGCCAGCTTCACGTATTTGGCATCCCGGTCCGCTTCTGAATAAACAGCAACGGTTTTGATGCCCATTTCGCGGCAAGCACGCTGGATGCGCAAGGCAATCTCGCCCCTGTTTGCAATGAGAATTTTTTCGAACATGTGTTTGTGGAGGGCTAGTAACGCAGACTTTGTGAAGCTTCAGCTTGAGCTTGAGCTGAATTCATTTCACTCACGCCGGGTTGCTAACACCGGGCCTCTTAATTAAGCAATGACAAACAGCGGCTCGCCGTATTCCACCGGCTGGCCGTTTTCGACCAGGATAGCCTTGATGACGCCACCTTGATCGGTTTCGATTTCGTTCAAAAGTTTCATCGCTTCGATGATGCATATCGTGTCACCCGCGTTCACGCTTTGGCCGACTTCGGCAAAGTTTTTGGAGCCGGGGGCCGGCGCGCGGTAGAAAGTGCCGACCATGGGCGAACGTACAACGTGACCTTCGGGCAGGGCGTCTTCTGCCGGCACTGCAGCAACCGGCGCAGCAACCGGTGCGGGTGCGTGCATCATCTGCGGCGCGTGCGCCATCATCATCGGTGCACCGGCAATGCTCTTGGCAATGCGGACTTTTTCTTCACCCTCTGTGATTTCCAGCTCGGCAATACCCGAGGCTTCAACCAAATCAATGAGCTTTTTCAGTTTTCTGAGATCCATGGGAGGTCCTGTTTTGGATGTGACGCAGGGCATATTCCAGCGCCAGTTCGTAGCCTTGCGCGCCCAGTCCGGACACCACGCCGACCGCGAGGTCGGAAAAATACGAGTGGTGACGGAAAGATTCGCGCGCGTAAATGTTTGAAAGATGAATTTCGACGAATGGGATGTCGGTGGCGGCCAGCGCGTCACGTAGGGCGACGCTGGTGTGTGTGTAGCCCGCTGGGTTGATGATGATGAAATCGGCGTGATCGCGCGCGGCCTGGTGGATGCGTTCGATCAAGGCGCCTTCGTGATTGTGCTGAAAGGTTTCGACGAGTGCACCTGCCGCTTCCCCGCGACCGACCAAATCCTGATTGATGTCGTCGAGCGTGGCAACGCCATAGTGCTGAGGTTCGCGGCTGCCCAATAAATTCAGGTTGGGGCCGTGCAAAACCAGGACATGGGGTCGCAGACTGTGGGCCGATTTGGCCGCGGCGCGGCCGGTTCGTTTAGTCGTCATGTCCGCAAGTCTGCCGTAAATGGGGGGTAATTGTCTAGATATTGACGCTAAATCACAACTATGCGTCAACTTTGCTTAGGCGCCAATTTTACTGAGCGCAGTTTCAAGTGTGGTGAGGGGTAGACGTCCCAAATGTGTTAATACGATGTTGCCGTCACGATCGAACACAATCGTATAGGGTAAGGCGCCACTCGGGTTGCCGAGTTGCCGCGTCAGGCTGTGGGCTGCCCCTTCACCGATCAGAATGGGATAGTTGACGGGTTGTTTTTGCAGGAATTGAGCGACGTTCGCTACATTATCGATGGCGATGCCGACAAATTCAACACCTTTTTCATGGTGTTGCGCACGCAAGGTCACAAAGTCTGGCATTTCCTCGCGGCAGGGTGCACACCAACTGGCCCAGAAATTCAACACCACGATTTGGCCGCGCCATTGCGCAAGCGCTTGGGGCTGTCCCTGTACGTCAGGAAAACTCAGTTTCCATAGCGCGGAAACGGCGGGTGTCTCGGGTGTTTGTGGTGCATAACGCGTCTGTGCCAGCCAGATCCCCCCCGCTAATGCGGCCAGCGCCAGGGGGATGAAGTAAAGCCATTTTTTTTGCATGGGCGTGTGAGTCGCAGCACAGCACAGCGCCCCGCGCGCGGGGCATGTTGGTGCTTCAAGCGTTCCTGGATGGGGTGGGTGACGGCGTTGTCGGCTCAACCATCATAGGGTGTGCGTGCCCCCGGGTTCATCGTCCATTTTGTACCATCTGGACGAAGGGGGCAGTACTGTTCTGGCAGGGCGCGCGGTTTAGAGGGTGCCGTAGGAATGTAATCCGGAGAGGAACATGTTGACGCCGAGGAAGGCGAAGGTGGTGACGAACAGACCAATCACGGCCCACCATGCCAGCATCGGACCCCGTAGGCCCTTGACCAGACGGATATGCAACCAGGCGGCGTAGTTCAGCCACACGATCAGCGCCCATGTCTCTTTTGGGTCCCACGACCAGTAGCCACCCCAGGCTTCGGCGGCCCACATCGCGCCAAGAATGGTGGCGATGGTGAAGAAGGCAAAGCCAATCGCGATGGATTTGTACATCATGTCGTCGATGACTTCCTGCTTGGGCAGGCGGCTGGCGAGGATGCCGCGGTCAGCCAGCAGATAACCCACGCCAAGCATGGCTGAAAGCGAGAAGGAGCCGTAGCCAATAAAATTGGCCGGCACGTGCAGCTTCATCCACCAGGATTTGAGTGCAGGAACCAGCGGCTGGATTTCGTGCGCACCACGATCAAAGGTGTACCAGAGAATAAACCCGACAGCTGCCGTGATAACCAGCAGCACAAGTGCGCCCAATTGCCGTGTTTTGTAGAGTGCTTCGTAGTAGAGATACATCATGGCGGTAATGAGGCAGAACAGCACGAATACCTCATAGAGATTGGACACCGGGATATGACCCACATCGGCACCGATGAGGTAGGACTCGTACCAGCGCACCATCAGGCCGATAAAACCTAGCGTTACAGCTGACCATGTCAGGATGCTGGCGGTCTTCAGTGTGAACTCAGAGCGGGATAGCAATCCCGCCCAGTAGCTCAGTGTCGCGAGCGAGAACAGGGCGCACATCCACATGATCGCAGCCTGGCTGGAGATCAGATATTTGAGGAAGAATGCTTCTTCCATTCGTGCCAGATTGCCCTGGTACTGGCTAATCGAAAACAGGCTGATCGCGCCGACCACGATAAACAACACACGAAATGGCTTCCAGAACCAGCCGAATACCGAAATGGCAGGAATGGCTGTGAGCAGGATCCCTTTTTCATAGATGTCCATGTACTCGCCAAAACGCGATAGGGTATAAAGCCCACCGACAGCGACAATGGCGGAAAACAGCCAGTCAAACCACGACAGGCGTTTCAATAACGGGGCAGGTTGATTTAGAGCGAGTTCCATGATGCGATCTCCGGGTTGTTGTGATGGGCGTGGACGGTTATTTTGCGAGCGTGTCCAGCGCCTGCGTGTGACGTAAAAATTCCTTCTCGAAATCAATGGTGTGCTTGGCGGATGACATCGCCAGCAGCGCATGGCCTGGTTTGATGCGTAACCAGACCCGACGCTCGCGCACATAGAGCATGAAGAATACGCCGAGCGTCAGCAAAAGCGAACCGAAATAGACCACGTTCTTGCCGGGCGAGCGGGTCAGTTGAAGGCCGCTTGCCTTGACCTCGTCATATTGAGCCAGCTGCAGATAGACCGGCGCACCATAAACGAACATGTCGCTCATGCTGTTAAGCGTGTCACGCACCAGCCAGCCGGTGGCATCGTCGACCTTCGGCGGGGGTAATCCGTTCTGACGGTTAGCGATTTGCAGTGCCTCAAACGCAGTCAGTTCGAGAATGCGCAGATAGGTGCCTGCAGCCTTCTCCCCTTCAGCGGCAGGCACCTTGTCTTCGATGAACTTGCCCAGCGATTGAAATCCGCCTTCGGCAAACAGCGCCAGCACCTGGGTGGCGCTGAACTTGAGTTTGGCTTCGATTTCGGTGTTCCAGGCATTTTCCGGTAATGCTTGGCGGGCAAAGCGGGCCGCGATTTCAGGACGTAATGCGGCGTTCAGCAAGACTCCCCGCAACCGCATGAAGCTGTCGATGTCTCCTCCTGCATCGAGCGGCATACGCATATAGCGGAAGGCATCGTTCGGCGATCCACGTACTCCCGACATCAAATACCAACGGCCATCCAGTTCCAGCGGCAACATGTAGTTGCTGAATTCCAGCGCTTGTCCCCGCGCGTCACGCAGCTTGTACTGGAAACTCGGGCCGACGTTGCGCAGATGCTTTTTATCGCTGACCGGGCTGCCACCGAGCACACTCATGGTGTCGCCAGCGGGTTGCACTTCACCCCCCATATTCTCGATGTTAAACGGCCGAAAATCAGTGAACTCGATCGTGTATTTGCCTGCAGCACTCGTTAATTCTGTGTTCTGGTGAACCGACCCGGCTACATCAAAGTATTCGGACGAGGGTGAAAACAAATTCCAGCCGCGCAGGGTGAGGCGGGTTCCACCATCGGCAAAACTGGCCTGGTAAATCGCTACGCCGTCGTGGATCAGCGGGTGGTTGACGGCTATAGTCGCTTCGCGGATTTTTTTGCCGGTGTGGTCGAACAGCTCGAGGTCGCTTTCGAAGCTTTTGGGCTGGCCGGTTGTGTAATGCTCGATTCGGAACTGTTTCAGCCCCACGGTGAAGGGCAGTTCCTGTACCAGATAGCCGTCGGCCACATTCAGGAAAGCGACGTCTGCGCTGGAACCCTCGGGGATCTGCACGCTGCCGCGAAACGAGGGATTGGATGGCGTCAGGCGTGAAATGGCGGGTACCTGGCTTTGCGGAATGTCGCGCGTTTCGATTATCTTGTAGCCCAGTATTTGCTGAACCTTGAAAATCAGGTTGCCGTCCATCAGGCCACCGATCAAGATCATCACGATGGACGAGTGGGCCAGAAAATAACCGAGACGGTTCCAACTGCCGGCCTTGGCAGCAAGCAACACCCCCCCCTCGCGCGGCAGGTTTTTCACCTTGTAGCCCTGGCCCTCCAAATAGCGTTGTGCGCTGGCGGCGAGCGCCTCAGGCGGGTGCGCAGTGGCTGCTTCGTGCTTGTGCTTGAACGCGTTAAGAGATTGTTCGGTGACGTGCTCGCGAAAGCTTTTCATCTCGCGCGCAAAGTTCGGTGCGTTGCGGGTAATGCAGACGCTGACGGAGACAATAAGAAAAGCCAGAATGAGCAGAAACCAAGCGGCTTGGTAAACGTCGTACAACCCCAGTTTTTCATACACTTCGAACCAGAATGGACCGAGTTGGATGAGGTAGTTGTTGTAGGGCTCAGCCTGTTTCAGCACCGTCCCGATAATTGAAGCGATCGCCAATATGGACAGCAGACTGATGGCAAAGCGCATCGAACTCATCAGCTCGAATACGGATTTACCAAAGGAGTGGGGGGGAGTATTCATAGTGGCGGCAATACCCTTGACGGGCACAAAATAAAAAAGGGTGACTCACGCCACCCTTCCATCGACTAAGGTGAGATCGATAAGTTTACCGCAAGCCTTGAATATAAGACGCCACGGCTTTCATATCTGCATCTGTCATCTTGGCAGCGATGGTGCGCATCATCTTGGCGCCATCGTTTGAACGCTTGCCTACACGGAAGTCGTTCAGCTGAGTGTAAATGTAGTCACTGTGCTGTCCCGCCAGACGGGGGAACTGAACAGGAATGCCTTTTCCTTGTGCGCCATGACAGGAGGCACAGGCCGGGACACCCGCACCCAGCACACCGCCGCGGTAGATTTTTTGACCGAGCAATGCCAGCTCCTGATCCTTGGAGGTGCCAGGCTTGGGCTGTTGGGCGCTGTAATACGCTGACAGATTCAGCATGTCCTGCGGTGTCAGGCTGGCGACGATGCCGCCCATCACAGCATTCTTGCGGTCACCCGACTTGAAATTGGTGAGCTGCTTGTTGATATATACAGCATTCAGCCCGGCCAGTTTGGGATTGGCGGCAGCAGCGCTGTTGCCGTCGACCGCATGACATGCGGCACAAACCTGGTTAACGATGCTTTCAGCAGCCTTGGGATCGCCCTTGCTGGCCGGGGCCGTCGCGGGTTCGTTGGCAAAAGCGGAAGTAGCGGCCAATAAGGCAACCATAGAGACGACGAGTTTCATCAAATGCTCCTGAAGCTTGCAAAACTTGGGAAAACGGGTAGTTTAGCGGTAACTAATATGACTGCCAAGCCCGTGCTCAATCGCGCCCACTTCCATACCTCGGTCGCCCAGCTG
>JAGXGP010000104.1 GCA_024636775.1 Hydrogenophilales bacterium | reverse complement strand
GCAAGTCAATTTGCCTTAAACCCGCCTCTCGATTAGAATGCGCGGCTGCTCGGAGAGGTGGATGAGCGGTTTAAGTCGCACGCCTGGAAAGCGTGTTTAGGTTAATTCCTAACGCGGGTTCGAATCCCGCCCTCTCCGCCAAACACAATTCGACCTCGCGCCATACATGCCGAAATATGCCTACCACGGCAGGCTGTCCGTGGTTGTACCCGTCAAGAACGAACAAGACAACGTCGAGCCGTTGGTGCGCGAGATTGCCGCGGCATTGTCTGGAAATACTCCGTTCGAAATCATCTATATCGACGACGGCAGCACCGATGCCACACAGGCACGCCTGCAAGCACTCAAAACCGAGTTTTCGATGTTGCGGGTGATCCGCCATCGCGAATCCTGCGGGCAAAGCCGTGCGGTGACGACAGGGGTGACAGCGGCGCATTATGAATGGATCGCCACACTTGACGGCGACGGGCAAAATGACCCTGCCGATATCCCAGCGCTACTGGCCAAGCTGACCGATCCGACACAACCGGAAAATCTGGAGTTGCTGGCGGGATGGCGGGCCAAGCGCATCGACACCTTCCTGCGTCGCTTGTCGTCGAAAGTTGCCAACGGGGTGCGTTCACGACTGTTGAAGGACAATACACCGGACACCGGCTGCGGACTGAAGGTGTTTGCCCGCGAGACTTTTCTGGCTTTGCCCAACTTCGATCACGTGCATCGTTTTCTGCCGGCATTGGTCATGCGCAACGGCGGGGCCGTGGTATCGGTTCCGGTTCACCATCGTGCGCGCGAACGTGGCACTTCAAAATACGGCGTCAACAACCGGCTGTGGGTAGGTATCGTCGATCTGTTCGGCGTGGCCTGGTTGCAACGGCGAGTGCGTTTGCCAATAATCGAGCAAAACTCCGACCTGTAAATGAAGGCGCGCGTCATCCTAAAAGGTCTGGCGCTGATGTGGAGCCTGGCGCTACTGGGCTATCTGTTCAAGTCCAGCGATCTGGGTAACAGCGTCAACGAGGCCTGGATCGATGCGCGTGTCCGCGGCCACGGTGTCAATGGCGCCTTGTTGTTTTTGCTGATGGGCGGGGTGTTTACGGCCATCGGGCTACCCCGCCAGATCATTGCATTCCTCGGCGGCTATGCCTTTAGCATCGCATTAGGAACATTGCTTGGCGCACTGGCTGCGGTGTTGGGCTGCATGTTGAGCTTCGGTTATGCGCGCCTGTTTGGCAAAGGCTTTCTCCGTGCAAAGCTGGGTGAGCGTGCCGGGCGCTTCGATCACTTCATCCACGAACACCCCTTTTCGATGACGGTTCTGGTTCGGCTGCTGCCTGTGGGCAGCAATTTGCTGACCAATCTGGCAGCAGGGATTTCCAGCATCCGCCCCGCGTCTTTTTTTTCTGGCACCTTCTTGGGTTATCTACCGCAGACCCTGGTGTTTGCCTTGGTGGGCAGCGGCGTGCATATCGCCCCAACGCTTAAACTTTCATTAGCCATTGGTCTATTCCTGGTCTCGGGCGCGCTGGGGGCCTGGCTCTATCACCGTTTCCGGCACGGCCAGAGTCTTGACGAAAAGATCGATGCCGAACTGAATGAAACGGAAAGTGCACCCAATGAATCTGCAAACAAAACCTGACCTCTCGGGCCGTGGTTTATTTCTGCTGAGTTTGATCCTGCTCGCAGGACTGACTATCGTGGCGTTGCTGACGCGCACGCTGATCCCCATCGACGAGACACGTTATGTGAGCGCAGCGTGGGAAATGTGGTTGCGCGGTGATTTTCTGGTGCCGTTCAAAAATGGCGAACCCTATAGCCACAAGCCGCCATTCATGTTCTGGATGTTTCATATTGGCTGGGCCTTGTTTGGCGTCAACGATTGGTGGCCGCGCCTGGTGTTGCCGTTGTTTTCTGCTGGTTCGTTGTTGTTGACCTGCTTGCTGGCGCATCGCCTTTGGCCTCAGCACACCGGATTGGGTGGAAAGGCCGCATTGATTCTGGTGAGTGCGATGTTGTGGATTCTTTTTTCCACTTCAATCATGTTCGATGTGATCCTGGCTTTCTGGGTGCTGGTCGGCATGCACGGTATTCTTGTGGCGGTTGATGGAAAACGGCGCGGCTTTATCTTGCTGGGCATCGCGATTGGATTCGGCGTGTTAACCAAGGGCCCGGTCATCCTGCTCAATTTGTTGCCGATCACGGTGCTGGCATTGTGGTGGCAGCCTGGTCTGCAATGGAAACGCTGGATTGGTGGAGTGGTGCTGGCGGTTCTGCTCGGCGCTGCAATCGCGTTGGCATGGGCATTCCCGGCTGGGCAGTCCGGAGGGGAGGCCTACCAAAATGCAATTTTCTGGGGGCAAACCGCCGATCGAATGGTGGACTCCTTTGCCCACCGGCGTCCTTTTTGGTGGTATCTGCCCTTGCTGCCACTGGTGTTGTTTCCCTGGTTCGTCTGGCCCGGGTTCTGGAAGGCATTGGCGCACCACAGACGGGTTGGACTAGACCGCGGTACACGCTTTTGCCTTGCCTGGATGCTGCCGGTATTCATCGCGTTTTCCTTCATCAGCGGCAAGCAACCACACTATTTGGTGCCGATGTTTCCGGCTTTTGCGTTGTTGGCGGCACGGGTGTTGGCTGACTGGAGTCCCTCCCGCGTGGGACTGCCTGCCTTGCTTGCCGCTGCGCTGGGTGCCGTATTGATTGTTGCGGGTAGTGGCCAGATTGCTGCACTACAAGATCAGGTTGTCGCGTTGCCGCCGCTCTGGCCGGGCATCTTCCTCATGCTGCTGGCTCTGCTGGCGTGGGTTGCTGTGCGAAGTGGCGTCCAGCCTGTTCTGATGCTTGGACTGCTGGGTGTAGCGAGCATGAGCTTGGTACAGCTGGCAGCCTCGCCATCGATTGACCCTTTGTATGACATCAAGCCTATGGCGCTGGCGATCAAACAGGTTCAGTCCGAAGGGCGGACGGTGGCCAATGCCGCCAGGTATCATGCCCAGTATCAGTTTCTGGGCAGACTTGAGGCGCCATTGGTCGAATTGAAAGGGACTGACTTGAAGCCCTGGTTAGCGGCTCATCCCAAAGACTATGTGGTGGTGTATTTGCAGGACACGCAAAAATTGGACGCACTCACAGCTCGTCATAAACAGGCTTACCGTGGCGGCGCTGCCGTATTGGTCGACACGCGAACGGCGGCCGGTTTACTGGCCGCCGTTGTTGAAAAACAGCGCTGAAGCTTAGGCTTCAGCGTCGCGCTGAGGCATTACCACTTCGCGGGAAGGCGAGATGGTGGAAATAGCGTGCTTGAATATCATCTGTGCGGCCTGATCTTGGCCCTTCAGCAGCACCACGAATTGATCGAACGACTCGATTCGCCCCATCAGCTTGATGCCATTCACAAGAAACACAGACACCGGAATGCGATCTTTACGCAGGGTGTTAAGGAAAACGTCTTGCAGGTGGTTATATTCTTTGCCGGCCATGTTTGGCTCCCTGTCTGATGAAAGCGGGGCGGAGCCCCGCATAACTTATTTTTAGTGGATTACTCAACTTTTGCACTGGCACGCACGGATGTGATGGCATCACGTACACGCAATTGCTGGGTTTGTTTGACGATTTCACCGCGCACAGCCTCAAGTGGCGGGATTTTCGGTTGACGCGTGTCGTCGAGACGGATGATGTGATATCCAAATTGTGATTTCACTGGCGTTTTGGTGATCTCGCCTTTCTTCAGGCCAGCCAGGGCATCGGAGAATTCCTTCACATAAGCACCGCGATTTGCCCAGTCCAGCTCACCGCCATTTTTTGCTGAGCCCGGATCCTGGGAATGTTTTTTTGCCAAATCCTCGAATTTGGCTTTTTTGCCCAAATCGGCTATCAGTTTTTTGGCCTCGGCTTCGGTTTTCACCAGAATATGTCGTGCGCGATATTCTGGCTCAACGGCTTCGGACTTGGCCTTGTCGTATGCAGCCTGGATCTCGGCATCGGTTACAGGATGGGCTTTGACGTAGTCTTCCAAATAGGCCTTGGCGAGTTGATCTTTACGGCGAATGTCGAGTGCTGCAGCCAGTCGGGGTTCCTTGTCGAGCCCCTTGTCCAACGCAGCGCGAGACAGTAGTTCCAGATTGATCAGTGACTCGCGCACGCGCTCGTCGAGTTGCGGGGAATCCGGTTGGCCCTGTGCCATTTCACGTTTGATCAATTCCCCATAAACGGCGGGAATTTCCTTGCCATTGACCACCGCTAACGGTTTGGTTGCGGCGGCGGCGGCGGCGGCGGCGGTAGCGGTAGCGGGGGTGGGGGCTTGGGCTTGAGCGAGCGGGGACAAGGCCAACATGATCAAAGCGGGGAGAATTGCGGCGCGCATACGGGTTCCTTTCAGAGTTCTTCTGGTGATAAAGCGGTGATCGACAAAGCGTGTATTTCACGCTGCATTAACTCGCCCATGGCTTCGTAAACCAATCGGTGGCGGGCGAGGGTGGAAAGCTTGCTGAATTTGGGGGACACCAAGGTGAGGCGAAAATGACCGCCGCCCGACGCCGCACCGGCATGACCTTTGTGCTGTGCACTTTCGTCTTCGAGCGTAAGGGACTCGGGGTCTAGCGCGGCAAGGCGCTGGCGAATTTGATCAGCGGTGCTCATGTGGGGAATACTTTCTTGAAAGGTTTGACGCTGACGGACGAATAAACGCCAGCCGCAATATAGGGGTCTGTATCCGCCCACGCTTGCGCGGCGGAAAGTGAGTCGAATTCGGCGACGATCAGGCTGCCGGAAAAACCGGAGGGGCCAGGATCGTTGCTGTCAATGGTGGGGAAAGGGCCCGCCAGCAGCAAACGCCCCGCCTGTTGCAAGGTGTGCAATCTATCCAGGTGCGCAGGGCGCACGGACAGGCGCTTGTCGAGACTGTCGGACACATCCTGACCGACGATGGCATAAAGCATTATTGTTTTTCTTCCTTCTCCAGATCTGCTTGATCCATATATTTTGTGAGCATCATGCTCTGACCGATTACAAACACCAACATCAGCCCCAAACTACCAAACAGTTTGAAATTGACCCAAGCGTCGGTTGAGAAGTTGAAGGCAACAATCAGATTTGCAACCCCCATGAAAGCAAAAAATCCACCCCAACTAGCATTCAACCGACTCCATGCGGGGTCAGGAAGTTCCATTTGAGCCTTCATCAGGTTTTTGATGATGTTACGTCCGAATGCTGCGGCCCCAAAAATGATGCCGGAAAATATCCAGTAGAGGACGGTGGGTTTCCACTTGATGAAGCTTTCATCGTGTAACCAGAGCGTGGCGCCACCAAACACCGCAATAATACCCAGGCTGACCCACATCATGGTCTCAACCTTGTGGCCGCGCAGTTTGACCCAGACGATTTGCACAATGCTGGCGACGATGGCTATCAGCGTAGCGAAATAAATGCCCGGCTTTTCAATTCCCCCGACCGGCTGCGGCAAACCCACGCTTGCCATGAAAGCGCGCGTGGCTTCTGCGTTGGAATCCCCCAGCTTGTAGGCGATGAAAAACACAATGATGGGGAATAGGTCGAACAGGAGTTTTTTCATTATTGAGTGGGCAGAACGGTTACGTTAATTCGAGTGGTCGTGTATTTTGCTATGATTCCCCCTCCTGACCAAGTGCTTTAGCCCTTGGTTCCCTGATCCTGACCATCGATGCTCAATATCGATCTGCATTGCCATTCCAGTGTTTCTGACGGGGTTTTGTCTCCGACCGAGGTGGTCGCGCGTGCGGCTGCCAACGGCGTGCACGTGCTCGCCCTGACCGACCATGACGATGTGGCTGGACTGGCAGAGGCGCGAATCGCAGCGGACGCGGCGGGGGTCATGCTGATCCCCGGCGTGGAAATATCGGTGAGTTGGGGCGGCCAGACGGTTCACATCGTAGGCTTGCGTATCGACCCCTTGCATCCCGAATTGGCTGCCGGTTTGCACAGTATCCGGCTGGGCCGGATGGAGCGGGCGCGGCGCATGGCGGCCGACCTGGCGCGACACGGCATCGACGGCGCGTACGAAGGCGCAGACAGTTATGCAGCCAATAAGCAGATGGTGGGCCGAACCCATTTTGCGCGTTGGCTGGTGGCGCAGGGGCATGCGCCGGATATGCGCACCACGTTCAAACGCTTTCTGACGCCGGGCCATCCCGGCTATGTCGACCACGAATGGACTTCACTGGAAAACGCAGTGAACTGGATTCGCGCCAGTGGCGGCATGGCGGTGATCGCGCATCCCGGGCGCTATCCTTTCAAGGCGCATCAACTCGTTGTGTTGCTGAATGACTTTCGTGCGCTGGGCGGCGAGGGGATCGAGGTCATCACCGGCAGTCATCATCCTTCCGAATATGGCAAGTTTGCCGACCTGGCGCGCGCTTTCAGCCTCAAGGCCTCACGCGGTGCGGATTTTCACGCACCGGGTGAAGGGGTCGACATCGGCTGTCTCCCTGCATTGCCTCATTACTGCCAACCAGTCTGGCAAAATTGGTCCGAACTTGAACAACACCCTTCCTTTTCCACCGCTTGAGTATTTATGGCGCAATTTTTTAATATTAATGCCGACAACCCCCAGCTTCGGCTGATCCAGCAGGCGGTCGACATTATCAAGCGTGGCGGCGTGATTGTGTATCCAACTGACTCCTGTTATGCGCTGGGCTGTAAAGTCGGCGACAAGGAGGCCGCGACCAAGTTGCTGGCAGTGCGCGGACTCGACAGCGAGCATGACCTGACGCTGATCTGCCGCGATCTATCCGAACTGGGACGCTACGCACAAGTCGATAACAATCAGTTTCGCCTGCTGAAGGCGCACACCCCCGGCCCTTACACTTTTATTCTGCGGGGAACGCGTGAAGTGCCGAAGCGGCTGCTGCATAAAAAAAACGACACCATCGGTTTGCGCGTACCCGGGCATTCCATCGTGCAGGCGCTGCTGGAAGAATTGGGTGAGCCCATTCTGTCTTCCACCCTGTTGCTGGAAGGTGAAGACGTACCGCTGACCGAGCCGTGGGAAATCCGCGAGCGCTTGGAGCATCTGGTTGAACTGGTGATCGACGGTGGGGCGTGCGGCCTCACCCCCACCACCATAATCGATCTCACCACCGACATTCCCTTCATACAGCGCTATGGCAAAGGCGATGTGTCGGCTTTTGAGGTCTGAATCCGATGGAACTGAGTCTGATTCAAAAAATTGCAGTATTCGCCTTGCCGGTGATATTTGCCATCACCTTGCACGAAGCGGCGCACGGCTATGTCGCACGTTTTTTTGGCGACATGACAGCGGCGGCGGCGGGCCGCATCACAGTCAATCCGCTCAAGCACATCGACCTCGTCGGAACCATTATCGTGCCGCTGGTTATTCTGGTATCCAGCAAACTGTTAGGCGGAGGCGCGATTCTGTTCGGCTGGGCCAAGCCCGTACCCGTTAACTTTGCCCGATTGCGCCGCCCCAAGCAGGACATGCTATGGGTAGCGGCAGCCGGGCCGGGGATGAATTTCGTCATGGCCGTGTTCTGGGCGTTGATGATCCAAGTGGGGCATGCACTGGGCAATGGCTTTGTCTCCGCTCCGATCATGCTGATGGGTGCGGCCGGCGTATTCATCAATGTCATCCTGATGGCCTTGAATCTCATTCCATTGCCACCGCTGGATGGCGGTCGGATTGCGGTGAGCCTGTTACCCATGAAGCAGGCGATGCAATTTGCCCGACTCGAGCCCTATGGCCTGTTCATTTTGCTTGGTCTGCTATTCACCGGTATCCTCGGAACCATTCTGTGGCCACTCATCAGCCTGTTCATCGGCATCATTGCATTGCTTACCGGACTGGATTCATCGCAACTGCTTGGCCTGATCCAGTTCGTGCTGTCCTAATCACTCACTCCTTATAACTCGCGCCCAAACCTATCCATGTATTCCGATCGCGTTCTATCCGGCATGCGCCCCACAGGGCGTTTACACCTTGGCCATTACCATGGCGTGCTTAAAAACTGGCTGCGCTTGCAGAACGAATACCAGTGCCTGTTTTTCGTGGCCGACTGGCATGCGCTGACCACGCACTACGACACCCCAAGCGTGATCGAGGAGAACGTGCGCGACATGGTGATCGACTGGCTTGCTGCCGGCGTTGATCCGGCGCAAGCCACGCTGTTCGTCCAATCGCGTGTGACCGCACATGCTGAATTGCATTTATTGCTGTCGATGATGACGCCGCTCGGCTGGCTGGAACGCGTGCCCACCTACAAAGACCAGCAGGAAAAGCTCAGCGAAAAAGACCTCTCGACCTACGGTTTTCTCGGCTATCCCTTGCTGCAATCGGCAGACATCCTGATCTACCGTGCCAACCTGGTGCCGGTGGGCGAGGATCAAGTCCCGCACATTGAATTCACCCGTGAAATCTGCCGCCGGTTTAATCATCTGTATGGCCGCGAACCGGGATTCGAAGACAAGTCGCGGGCTGCCGTCAAGAAGCTCGGCTCGAAAAAAGCCAAGCTGTACGAGGAATGCCGCACTGCCTATCAGGAGCAGGGCGATGATGAGGCATTGGCATCCGCCAAGGCGTTACTCAACGATGCGCAGAATCTGTCGCTGAATGACCGTGAGCGTTTGTACGGTTATCTTGAAGGCTCCGGCAAGATGATTCTTGCCGAGCCCGAAGCCCTGTTGACCGCGGCGTCGAAAATGCCCGGGCTGGACGGCCAGAAAATGTCCAAGTCCTACAACAACACCATTGCGCTACGCGAAGACCCGGAGATCGTCAGCAAGAAAATTCGCACCATGCCGACCGATCCTGCACGCGTACGCCGCACCGATCCCGGTAATCCGGCCAATTGCCCGGTTTGGCAGTTTCATCTGGTGTATTCCGATGACAGCACCCGTCAGTGGGTTACCGCGGGCTGCACCAGCGCCGGTATCGGCTGCCTCGAATGCAAACAACCCGTCATCGATTCGATCCTCGCCGAACTCGCACCGATCCGCGAGCGCGCACAGTATTACGAAGAGAATCCGGACCAGGTTCGCAACATCCTTGCCGATGGTTGTGAGAAGGCGCAGGAACTGGCGCATGACACCATGCGCGATGTGCGTGAGGCGATGGGGCTGACGTTTGGTTGAAGCAGCTCATCGCTTACAGGTATTGAGGCAGCCCGCAGGCGTGTTAGGGACATTGGGCCACAGCAAGCCTCAAACCGGGAGTGTCCGGTTAAACGGCAACGACTAAAAAAGAATAACCCCATGTGATGCAGGTCGGTCAGCTCAGCCTCGTTTACCCATGTTAAACAGACTGACAATCGACACCGTCGGCTCCGCGAGATCGGCCAGCGTGTAGTGTTCGACATGCTCCAGGAATTGCCGCTGCGCCTCGAACAGGATGTTTTTCAGGGTGCAGTTTTTCTTGATGACGCAGACCGGGTCATCGCAGTTTACCGGTGCCAGTGTCGCCTCCATCAATTCGATCACGCTGCGTAGATTAATGGCCTCCTTGGGCTGACCGAGTTTGATTCCGCCATGCTGGCCCCGGCTTGCGTGGATCAAACCCGCGCCAGCCAATTTTTGCACGATTTTCATGATGTGGCTGCGCGACACGTCGTACTTTTCGGAAATTTCTTGCACTGTCGTCTGGCTATCTTCCGGCATTGAAGCCAGATAAATCAGTACCCTAAAAGCATAATCCGTATGTTTAGTCAGGCGCATGTGTGCATGTCTTTCTTTCGTGTGTGTTCATTTTACTTGACCCGGCCTATTAGATTCATCTAATATTCAGCATCAAACATTCGTTTTACATGAATGTTTATGTATTCATCAATTTTGAGCCAGGAGACATCATGCTATCAGCCGAAACGCTGGCAACAATCAAATCAACCGCCCCGCTGCTCGCCGAGCAGGGCAAAGTGATCACCGACCTGTTTTATTCCAAGCTGTTCAAGCAACACCCGGAATTGCAGCACATTTTCAATATGGCCAATCAGGCGCAGGGCGAGCAATCCCGCGCGCTGGCCGAATCGGTGTTCATGTACGCCACCCATATCGATAAATTGCAAAACCTGGGCCCCATGGTCAGCCGCATTGCCCACAAGCACGCCAGCTTGCAGGTTGCACCTGAGCACTATCCGATTGTGGGGAAATATCTGCTGGAGGCCATCCAGGACCACTTGGGGCTGGAACCCGATCATCCCGTGCTCGGCGCCTGGGCTGAAGCGTATGCCCAACTGGCGGGCATCTTCATCCAGACCGAGGAAGGCATCTACAGCGATAATGCAATGAAACCCGGCGGCTGGCGCGGATTCCGCCCGTTTGTCATTCGCGATATCGAGGACGAGGCCATTGGGATCAAGTCAGTGTATTTGAAGGCTGAGGATGGCAAGCCCATCGCCGATTTCGAGCCGGGCCAATACCTTGGTATAAAAGTCAGGGTGCCGGGGCACGAATATGACGAGATCCGCCAGTATTCCCTCTCAAACGCGCCGGGAAAAGATTACTACCGCATTACCGTCAAAGCCGAAAGCATGCTTCCCAGCCATGAAGGCAAGGTCTCAAACCACCTGCACAGTGCCCAGCCCGGCGATCAGGTGTGGCTTCAACCGCCGACGGGGGATTTCACCGTCAAGCATGCTGACCGGAACCTGGTTCTGATCGCAGGAGGTGTCGGTATCACACCGCTGCTGAGCATGCTGTTGCACCGCATCGAAACTGGCGAGGATGTGTCCGATCTGGTGTTCATTCATTGCTGCCGTGACCAGACGCATCACGTAATGGAAGGGGAGCTTCGCCGACTCAGTGCGCAGCACGGTTTCAGCTACTACGTCAGTTATGAAACCGGAAGGGGTGCCGACCACCAGGGGTATCTCGACCAGACGGTCTTGTCGCAATGGCTCACGCAACCTGATGCCGATGTGTATTTTTGCGGCCCCAAACCGTTTATGGCCGCAGTTCAAACCCAGCTGCTGCAAATGGGATTACGTGACGAGCAGTTGCATCACGAAGTTTTTGGCCCCGGTACCCGCCTGCTGACGCACTGACCCACAAGGGGTGCTTGCCGTGGTGGGGTTCGTGAAGGGCCTCAGGACGCTGTCCTGTTGCTCTAGTTCATGCGGGATACGGCGCTGATACGAGTCAGGGTCGCAAGACGTTCAGTTCCCGTTTCTGAATTGCCACGGCGGAATGGGGTTGGTGTCTCTCCACAACCCCTGTCTTGTGAGCTTCGCCATGAGTTCAGCGCTGCCATAAGTGGAATGGTCTTCTTTTGCAGGCAGAGTCTTGGCATCTTGCCGCAACCACCACGCCATTCCATCCTGTAGCTGTTCCAGGCCGACATCACGCTGGTTTACCTCCAGTTTGCAGACAAGTTCACCCCGTTGGTTAAGCTCGGTGCACGTGGCGACTGCGGTCTGGTTTAACGCCAACCTGCTGAGATTGGTTCGAGATTGATCGCCCCATGCCTGATAACGTTCAGGGGCGTCGATAGCGGCGAGGTTTATTTTTCTATGCTGACGCCCAACCAAAAGGGTCAGGGTGTCGCCGTCGGTGATTTCGCTTACATGTCCGGTGAACGTTTCTGCACTGGCTGTTGTGATCATCAGTGTGCACGTCGCGGCGATTACGCTCAGATACCTTCTCAAGGGGGTGCTCCTCATATCGGGTTTCGGCGGTCGGGCGATTACCACTTCACCATATGCACGTTGTTCAAGGTGCGTCCCAAAAACCGCTCGCCGATGGTCTGAAAGCGCAGCGGAACATCAGTGACATGAAAGTCGTAGCGCGGCTGCGCGGGGCCTGGGTTGGAAAGTTTTTTGTCGGCCAGTAAACGGGCAACCTGCTCGGCCATGGCTTCGGCGGAATCAATCAGGTTCACGCCTTCCCCCACAACCTGACTCAGCAATGGCTTGAGGAGAGGATAGTGGGTGCAACCGAGCACGAGAGTGTCGATGCGTTCGGCCATGAGCGGCTTCAGATAATCCTGTGCGGTCAGCCGTGTGACTTCGTGATCGAGCCAGCCTTCCTCGACCAGTGGCACAAACAGCGCGCACGCTTGTGAATGGATGCGGGAGTCGGGCGCATATTCATGAATGGCGCGTGCGTAGGCGTTGCTGTTGATGGTGGTAGGCGTGCCGATGACGCCGATTTTCTTGCCGCCGCGTGCTGACACAGCGCCCGCGTCGATGACATCGAGAACGGGCACCGACGACAAGTCCTTGACCACGTGTGAGGCCACCGCCGCCATGGTGTTGCAGGCGATGACCAGCAGCTTGACGTCTTTTTCCAACAGAAATTGCGCGATCTGGGTGGTGAAATGGGTGATGGTGTCGACCGATTTCACGCCATAGGGGACGCGCGCGGTGTCGCCGAAGTAGACGATGTTTTCGTAGGGCAGGCGTTCCATCAAGGCGCGCACCACAGTCAGTCCGCCGATGCCGGAATCGAATACGCCGATGGGGGAATGTGCATTCGTGGACATGGATGGCAAGATAGCGGGATGAGAAAAATGCCATTTTACCCGCAGGGCCGTGATGCACTGCATTCTTCGGCGCGGCATCCATCATGAGTGGCTGCGGATGCGATTCGGTGTGCGACACGCCGCCCTCCAATCCGGCTTACCGGCGCGCGCTGTGGATTGCCCTGGTGTTGAATGCGCTGATGTTTGGCGTCGAGCTGGCTGCCAGTTTCGCGGCACAGTCGGTGTCGTTGCTGGCCGATGCGGTGGATTTTCTGGGTGATGCCGGCAACTACGGCGTGGCGTTATTTGTGCTGGGGATGGCACCGGTGTGGCGCTCGCGCACCGCACTGTGGAAAGGCTGGCTGATGGTGGGCTATGGCGTGTTCGTGCTCGGCAAGTCGGCTTGGCAGTGGTCGGCCGGTGTGGTACCGGAGCCGCTCATCATGGGCTGGGTGAGCCTGTTGGCACTGGCGGTCAACGTAGGCGTGGCGGCGCTGCTCTATGCCCACCGCCAGGGCGACGCACAAGCACGTTCGGTGTGGCTGTGTTCGCGCAACGATGCGCTGGGGAATCTGGCGGTTCTGGGTGCGGCGGCAGGGGTGTGGGCCACCGCGCATGGCTGGCCGGACATTGCGGTGGCGCTGGTGCTGGCGGGGCTGGCGCTCAGCTCGGGCAGCTCGGTGATTCGTCACGCACAGCGAGAACTGCGCGAGTCTTAAGTGGTTTGCTGGCGCGACAGTGCCCATGCAACATGCTCGCGCACCATTTCAGAAGGATGATTCAACTGCATGCCAAGCGCAGCGTTTCTTTGAACAGAAGCGGGTGCGTTACCCAGCGCAACGGCAATATTGCGTATCCAGCGTTCGTGGCCAATGCGGCGGATGGCTGAACCCGCCAACCGTTCATTGAAATCAGCTTCGCTCCAGGCAAACAGTTCCACCAGTCCCGCGCTGTCGAGACCATTGCGTACGGCAAAGTCCGGAACCGAGGCCGTTTGCGCGAAGCGGTTCCATGGGCACACCAGCTGGCAGTCGTCGCAACCATAAATCCGGTTTCCCATCAGTGGGCGCAGCTCGGATGGGATGCTGCCCTTGAGTTCGATGGTGAGATAGGAAATGCAGCGGCGCGCATCGAGCGAGTAGGGCGCGACAATGGCCTGGGTCGGGCATATATCGATGCAGGCCTGGCAGGTACCGCAGTGATTGGCCTCGGGGGCGTCTACCGGGAGCGGCAGATCGGTATAGATTTCGCCGAGAAAGAACCATGAACCGTGTTGGCGGTTTAACAGCAGGGTGTGTTTGCCGCGCCAGCCGAGGCCGGATTTGCTGGCGAGCTCAACTTCCAGCACCGGCGCGCTGTCGGTGAAGACGCGGAAATGATGTTCGCCCACTTCCTGTCCGATTTTCTCGGCGAGCTTTTGCAGGCGGTTGCGTAACACTTTGTGATAATCGCGGCCCAGCGCGTAGCGTGAAATATAGGCCGTATCGGCATCGTCCAGAATGGTGTGTGGATCGGCCGCATCAGGCGGCAAATAGTCCAGTCGCACACTGATGATGCGGACCGTTCCCGGTATCAGTTCGGCCGGGCGACTGCGCTTGGTGCCGTGCGCCGCCATATAATCCATCTCACCATGAAAACCCTGATCCAGCCATGCCTGCAATCCTGTTTCCGCTGCACTCAGTTCACCGTCAGCAATGCCCACGGCGGCAAAACCGAGTTCTCGGCCCCATTGCTTGATCTGTTGTGCCAGCTGCGTTAAATCCTGTTCATGCATAAAGACGATGATACCGTGCGCTGCACCCGCCATCTGGCCGATGAAGCCGCGACGCTGGAATTTGGGGCGCAACTGGCTCAGAAACTTGTTCCGGGACTGACCCTATACCTTGAAGGTGATCTCGGTGCGGGGAAGACGACGCTGGTGCGCGGGGTGTTGCGGGGGCAGGGTTACAAGGGCCGGGTAAAAAGTCCAACCTATACTTTGGTAGAAACCTACAGCTTGTCGGCGTTTGAGTTGTATCACTTTGACCTGTATCGTATGCATGATCCGCGAGAGTGGCTGGATGCCGGGTTTCGTGATGTGAATGACGGCCAGGCAGTGAGCCTGATTGAATGGCCGGAAAAGGCCGCAGGCTGGCTACCCCCACCCGATGTCGTGATCCGTTTACGGATCTGCGACGATAGTCGCGAAGTTGAATGTGAAGCGCAAAGTCCGCGCGGAACGCAATATCTGGAGACGTGTTGCACGCCTTGTTAAAAATCTTTTTGCTGTGTTGTGCGTTGACCTCGGGCCTGGCTCAGGCGGCGGAATTGACGGCGACCCGTTTGTGGCCGTCGCCCGACTACACGCGGATCACGCTCGAAGCCACACAAGCTGTCACGTATAAATATTTCACCCTGTCGAACCCGGATCGCCTGGTGATAGACCTCGACGGCGTGGAAACAGGTGCCGCACTGGAATCACTGGCGGGTCAATTAACGGCAGACGACCCTTACATCAGTGCAATTCGCGTCGGAATGCATCGCCCTGGCGTGATGCGGTTGGTGCTCGACCTTAAATCTGCAATCAAGCCCTCTGTGTTTCAGCTGCAGCCCTTGGAGCAATATGGCCATCGGCTGGTTGTAGATATTTATCCGGCTCAGGCCGCTCAGGCAGCCAATTCGTCGCAGCCAGGCATGGTTGTACCTGCCAAAGCATCCCGACCGGCGGTTCCGCAATATACGCGCTTGATCACCGTGGCAATTGATGCCGGCCACGGCGGCGAAGATCCCGGTGCCGTCGGCGCCAATGGCTCGCACGAAAAAAACGTCACGCTGGCGCTGGCGAAAAAACTCAAACAGAAAATAGATGCTCAGGAAAACATGCGTGCTGTCCTGATCCGTGATGGCGATTATTACGTACCGCTCGTGCAGCGGGTCATCAAGGCGCGCGCATTGAAAGCCGATCTGTTCCTGTCTATCCATGCTGACTCCTTCATCAAGCCGCATGCGCGCGGTTCGTCCGTGTATGCGCTGTCCGAGAATGGGGCCACCTCCGTGGCCGCGCGCTGGCTGGCCAAGAAGGAAAACGATGCGGACCTGGTGGGTGGGGTCAATGTCGACGTCAAGGACCCCTTCCTGAAACGCACGCTGATCGATCTGTCGCAAACCGCCACGATCAATGACAGCTTGCGGCTCGGGTATGCGGTGCTGCAGGAAATTGGTGGCATTAATACGCTGCACAAGGCGCAAGTCGAACAGGCGGGTTTTGCCGTGTTGAAAGCGCCGGATATTCCTTCGATCCTGATTGAGACCGCGTTCATATCCAATCCGGAAGAGGAGCAGCGTCTGAATGATCCCGGCTACCAGGATAAGCTGGTGAGTGCGATCATGAATGGCGTCAAATCTTACTTCGACAAGCACCCGCTGACAGCGCCGGCGCGGCTGACACGTAATCCATGACGGCCAGTCTGTTGGGGGCCGAGGCGCCGGGATTTGACCGGCCGCTGGATGTACTCGAAGCATGCCACGGACGCATTTCAAAACAGTGTGACACCTTGGATAAACTGTTGATCCATCTGCCCTTAAACGGCGCCGACGCACAGGCGCAGCAAGCCGCGCGTGCGGTACTGGCGTATTTTGATACCGCTGCAGTGCATCACCATGACGATGAAGAGCGAAATTTGTTTCCCTTGCTCGAGTTGGTGGGGGCATCAGGCGCATGCGATCTAGTTGAAACGCTGACGCTGGAACACGACGAGCTGGCGCTGCTGTGGCGGCGCTTGCGCATGGGATTGCAGCAGATTGAATCCGCTGCGGGCACTTCTCTGGACGAAGTGTTGACGCGACGCTTCATTGCCCTGAATCGCAGCCATCTCGAATTTGAGAATACGCATGTGCTGCCCCTGGCGCGGCAGGTGCTTGGCGCGGCTGAAATTGAGCGGCTGGGCCGTGCCATGTCGTCGCGGCGCGGCGTTCCCTTTGTTAATTGATCGTGTCGATTCGCGTTTTACCTGATGTGCTGATTTCTCAGATCGCAGCGGGCGAGGTGGTTGAACGCCCAGCCGCGGCCTTGAAGGAAATTCTGGAGAACAGCCTTGACGCAGGGGCCACCGACATTCAGGTCGAACTGGAGCAGGGTGGTGTCAAGCGTATCCGGGTGAGCGATAACGGTGCCGGCATTCCGCGCGATGAATTGGCACTGGCCTTGACGCGACATGCCACCAGTAAAATTGAGAGCCTGGCTGACCTGGAACAGGTCGCGAGCCTGGGGTTTCGCGGTGAGGCGCTGGCGTCGATCGCCGCCATCGCACGGGTCCATCTCACCAGCTGCATTGCTGAGTCCGAACATGCCTGGGTGGTACAAGTCGAAGGCGGGCGCCTTGATGCGCCTGCACCCGCCGCACGCGCCGTAGGCACCACGATCGACATCCAGGACCTGTTTTTCAATACGCCGGCCCGGCGCAAATTTCTCAAGACCGAAGGCACCGAATACGCCCATTGTGCCGAGACCGTGCGTCGGCTGGCGCTGGCGAACCCGGAGACGGCCTTTACCCTGACTCACAATGGCAGGGTTCAACTCAGGCTCAATGCCGAGTCCCCAGTAACCCGGGTACGGCAGGTGATGGGCGAGGCGTTCGAGCGCAACACCATTGCCGTCGATGCAGCCGCGGGGTTGTTGCGCGTGTCCGGCTGGGTGATCCGCCCCAGCGCGGCAACGGGCAGCCGCGACAACCAGCATGTGTTCGTCAATGGCCGTTACGTGCGCGACAAGCTGATCGTTCATGCGCTGAAGGAAGCCTATCGTGACGTGCTGCACCATCAGTTGAATCCGGCGTACTGTCTTTTCATCAGCCTGCCGCCCGATGGCGTGGATGTGAATGTGCATCCCGCCAAAACCGAAATTCGGTTTCGCGACAGTCGTGGCGTGCACCAGTTTTTGTTCCATGCGGTGGAGCGACTGTTATCAACACCCGTTGAAGCGGGGATGACCGATGCAGCGTTATCCAGCGGACTGAATGCGTCGTCGTTGAGTGCGTATGGGGTACCGCAACAGACGCTCATGCCGTTGCAGGTCAATGAAGCCCTGGCGTTCTACGCACCCCTCAGCGGCGCACCGTTAGCGCAAAGCGGGGCGGTGGGGACTTCAAGCTCGACGCTTGTTGATGTGGCGACCGGCGATGCCCCTCCGCTGGGCTATGCCATGGCACAGCTGCATGGTGTGTATGTGTTGGCGCAGAATGCGCAGGGGCTGGTATTGGTCGATATGCATGCGGCGCATGAGCGGGTCGTGTACGAAAAGCTCAAGACCGCACTGGACGCACGCGCGGTACCAGCACAAGCATTGCTGATCCCCGTCGCACTCACGGTTGATGCCTGTGATTTGGCCGAAATTGCGCCGCATCTCGATAAGCTAAGCGAAATAGGCTTTGAACTGACGATTACTTCGCCGACATCAGTCGCGGTGCGCTCGGTGCCGTGGTTGTTGAAGAATGCGGATCCGGTTGAGTTGACCCGGGCCGTGTTGCACGAGGTTGCGGAATTTGGCGTGGTGCGCCTACTGGCAGAGCGCCGTAATGAGCTGCTTGCAACCCTGGCATGCCATGGCGCCGTGCGCGCCAACCGGCACCTGACGATTCCTGAAATGAACGCTTTGCTGCGAGAAATGGAAGCCACCGACCGGGCCGGACAGTGTAATCATGGCCGCCCAACCTGGTTTCAGATCAGCATCAAGGAGCTCGACGCGATGTTCATGCGGGGACGCTGATTTTACGTAACGCCGTTTTATATATAAGCTTTGTCTAATTAAATTGGATCAAGCGAGATCAAGATGGACGAACGCACCGAACGTACAAGCATCCCGATCCAGGCAGTCAATGAAGCCAGCAATTGCTCCAGCGCAGAACCTTATGCGCTGATGGTGCTGGGCGATTCGATGATGCCGGAATTCGCCCAGGGTGAAATCATCGTGGTGGAGCCTTCTGGACTGGTCAAGGACGGCTCCTACGTCGTGGCCTTTGTGAATGAGGAATACATCTTTCGCCAACTGGTCCAGCATGAAGATGGCTGGATGTTGAAGCCGCTTAACCCTTTGTACGAAAACATTCCGGTTGCGGATATCGATGTAGCAAAGGGTGTGGTCATAATGAAAAAGCGTCCAGGCAGGCGTAGCGAGCAGAAGAGCTACGTCTAAAAAGGATCAAGATAACAACCTAACAAATTGATTTTGAATTGGTTTGTCAATTCAATTAAACCATCAGTAATTATCAGTCTCCCATAAATTATAATAATATATTAGTTGACTAATATACTCAGGTATATACACTGTGGGTTCTGATTAACCTTTTCCTACAGGAGATAAACCATGAGTGGACTGATCGCTAATTTTCCGACCGACGGTATCGTGACCATCAACCGCGTGATTTTGAAGCCGGAATTCACGGTTGACGACTTGCAGGAACGGGTCGCGTTTCTATGTGAAAACGTTAAAACCTATCATTCAGATACTGGCTTTGTCGGCGGCTTTGTCGCGCTGAATTCAGGCGCGGTATCCAACGAAGGTTCGACCATCGGCCAAGCGG
>JAGXGP010000103.1 GCA_024636775.1 Hydrogenophilales bacterium | reverse complement strand
CACCAACGTCGCGGCGTTCGGCGCATTTGTCGACATTGGCGTGCATCAGGACGGTCTGGTCCATATCTCCGCCCTCTCCAACACCTTCGTCAAAGACCCGCACAGCGTTGTCAAGGCCGGGCAAATCGTGAAGGTCAAAGTGCTGGAAGTGGACGAGAAGCGCAAACGCATCGCGCTGACGATGCGAATGACTGATGCAGCAGAGAAACCAGGTGACAAGCCACAAGCGGCGCAACGCCCCCCGCGCGACAATCGCGGCCAGGGCAAACCGGTGGCAGGCAAACCAAACCGTACTACGCCTACGGCAGCACCAGTCGGTGGCGCCATGGCGGAAGCGTTTTCGAAGCTTAAGCGGTGAGGCTGATTACAGAATTGAACCGGCAAAGACCTGACGACTTTTAAAGCCGCGCTAGAAGAACTCAAGCTGATAATGCTGTTTAAAACCTCTAATTGTCGCGCTGATTATCCAAACAATCAGAGCGAAATAATCTGAACATCAGCCACGCCTGACAAGGCCGCGTATAGCTGCGGGAAACACCCCACAAGCACCCCTTCGACCAGGCCTTTGGGTTTAACCTCGCCACTCCCACATTGCTCGAACTCACCTTCGGCCAATCCACGACGTACTGCACATTGATCGCAGGCCATCAGCAGTATGCCTTTTTCTTTAGCGACCTTCGCCAGTCTTTCTCCGTAGGGGTCACCGGACCGCAAAGCGTAGATATTGTCATCAAAGAACATCATGCCCACCACCTCCGCACCATGATTGTCGGCTTCAAGCTGGGGCAGAATCATCGTATTGAGTTTAAAAGTGGATGCCATATTGGTGGCAAAAACGTAAGCAACGTTCATGTTTCCTCCAAAATTCCATGAATCAACAAACTCGATTCAGGCTTCTTATCCCCTACCCGAAATCACAATAAATAATCGTGCCTAACCGCATTAGTTCAGTGGCCCGGCGAATCCACGGTGATGGAGGTGTATTCAAAGCCGCCCACCCAGCCTGCCTCGAGGTTATACACCCAGGCAGCGATGGCAGTGAAAACAAAGCCAAATACGAGATACAAAACCGGAAACAGAATCATGAACCCGAATCCAAATCCTGGGCTGGGCTGGGCTGGGCTGGGCTGGGCATCGGGGCGAAGGCGAAGGCGAAGGCGAAGCTCATCACCATAAAGACAACCATTTGAATACTCAGCAGAAAGTACATGAGTGCGGCTACCTTGGCAGTTTGAATCGGTGACACCCGGATGATTTGCTTTTTCATGCTGGCTGCCCCTTTGATTGATAAAAATAATTCAAGCGTGCTGCCATTTATTTTCCATACATACCCCCTCCCACACTTCTCATTCTCAGCTGAAAACTGTTTGGGGACTACCCCGTGTTCAGTAGGCTTTCCATAAATGAAGCTTAGGCCGGCGCAGAAAAACTCAATCGTCCGCCCCTTTTGGCCGATACAAGGGCGTGACCATTTACCCTGACCTTGCCCAATGAGACTCGTACCCATCCTGCTCTTCGTCGCCATAACGGGCGGCACGTGGAATCATTTCTCGACCTTGCCTGTCACCCATTCCGTTGGAATCAACATCGCGCCTAAGGATCCGGTGCAGGTCAATCGTTCCGGCCTGCAGCCATTTTCGGTAGGGGGATATCAAATCACGCCTGCTGCGGAGTTTTCCCTCGAAGCCCGTGTCCTCTCGACGGAGAAATACCACATGGGGCGCGAAGCCGATCTTTCACCCATAGATCTCGCACTCGGCTGGGGGCCGATGTCGGATAGCGCGGTGCTGAATCGGTTGAAGATCAGTCAGGGCAATCGTTTCTATTTCTACCGCTGGTCGGACCAGCCTCCCATCCCCCCATCAGACATCGTCGAGCACAGCGCAAACATGCACATGATTCCCGCCGATGATGAAATAAAAAAACGCTTGGGTCAGGTGCGTGAAGGCCAAGTCATCGCGTTGAGCGGTTATCTGGTGCGCGCGCAGTCGGCGGATGGCTGGCACTGGAATAGCTCCATGACCCGGAGTGACTCGGGCGACGGCGCTTGCGAACTGGTGTGGGTGAAAAGTATTACGGTTCGCTGACAGTGCGGCTTGGACTTTCTTGAAACCGGAGTCAGTTTGCGCCGACATATTGCCATCCATATTTAAGCTTCTCTGATTTGGATCGGAACTCGAGAAGGGGGGGTTAAGCCCCCGGTGCCAATACCAGCTGGCCACTTTTAACCGGTATGCGCTGCCCCGGATTGTGATCCATCCGCACGACACCCTGCTTCTCCCCAAGCTGATAGGTCACATCGTATCCAATCGATTTGGTGCGGGTATCGTAGACGGTTTTGCAGCGCGTTTGCATCTCGTTTACCTGATCCGATTTCTGCATATTCTCTTGCACTTTATTACCGGCATAGCCACCACCCGCCGCGCCTGCTACGGTGGCCAGCGTTTTGCCCTTGCCGCCACCGACCTGGTTACCCAGCACCCCGCCCAACACCGCACCGATAGCTGTACCTGCGATTCGGTGTTCATCTTTTACCGGTGCCTGGTGCGAAACGGAGACATCCCGGCATTCCTCACGTGGCGTCCTGATTTTTTCTGTCACCTCTTTTGCGCTGATGACTTCGGCGTAATCCGGGCCTTTTAAGGCTTTATAACCAGCAAATCCACCTACAGCCGTCACCGCAACGGCACCTGCGACGATCCCGATTAGCATTGATTTATCCATGTCTGCTCCTTAGGTTAAAATCGTGTCAGGCGTTCTACATACAGCCTTCCAATTCCAGCGCAACATCCCATCCAACTGATATTCGGTGATGCACATTTCGAAAACCATGAGTGTCTGATCCATTTCACATCCCGGACAAAACCCGAAACTGACCGCTTCAGCTCACCTCATTTTTTGCTTTATAGTCGTCCGCTCCCGCCTGTAAAGACATATCGGATCGGATCATTTCAACGCAAAATTCGCTGCCTACGCCGAGGGTACTTGTCACGCGGACAGTACCCCCCATCAACTCAACCAGTTTTTGGGTTAACGCCAGGCCGATACCGGTTCCTTCCTCAGTGCTGTTTTCCTGGCCGAGCCGATTGAACGGCTGGAATAGTTGTTGCAGATCGTCTGCGGACAAGCCTGCACCCGTGTCTTTGATGCAGAGATGTAGTCGTTCTGTGCTGCCAGCGTAGCAGGCCACCTCAATTGTTCCATGTTCGCAGTTGTATTTGATCGCATTCGATAGCAAATTGATCAGTACCTGCTTAATTCTGATTCTGTCGACATCCACCATCCAGGTTGGATCGAAAGGGATTAAGCGGATATGGATGCCAGCCTCCTGAGCCTGCACTTCGATCAGGGCGAGGCATTCGTGTATGACATCGGTCAATAACACGGGTTCGCGTGACAGCGTAAGCCTGCCGGACTCGATTACCGCAAGATCCAGTATTTCGTTAATCAGTTCCAGCAAATACCAACCTGCTTTGACAATTTGTTTCAGATTCTCAATCTGCTTTGGTGTGAGGGGTGGGTTTGCCATCTCCAGTAATTGCGCAAAGCCCAGAATGGCATTCAACGGGGTGCGCAGCTCATGGCTCATGCTGGACAGAAACTCCGACTTGGCGAGGTTGGCCTTCTCTGCCACAGACGTGGCGAGTTGCAGCTCGGCGTTTCTTTCCTGCAGTGACGAAAACAGGCGTTTGCGCTCCGTTACGTCGCGCGCAGCAGCAAACACACCGGCCAACCTGCCCTTGCCATCGAAATAGACGCTGGCGTTATAGAGCACATCGATCGCATCGCCGGACACATGTTGAATCGTCAGCGGGTAGTCGGTCACGCTGCCTTGTGCAAACGCACGCTGATAGCCGGTGCGCGCCAGTTGTGGCTCGGAAAAGTTATCCGAGAAGTCGCTGCCAATAAGCGTTACTCGGTCCTTTCCGGTCGCTAATTCCGTTGCCTTGTTGACATCGGTGATCTTGCCCTCTGCGCTAATCGTAACCAGCGGGTCCAGACTTGCGTCAATCAGACTGCGTGCGTATTGAGAGGCGGCTTCCGCAACGTCCTTTGCTTCCGCAAGTTCAGCCGTTCTTGACGTAACAAGAACGGCAAGATTATTGCGGTGGATCAAAAGTTCATCGATGGATTTTTCTACACGCACAGTCATGGAATCGAATGCGTCCGCCAGATCACCGATTTCATCGTGTTGCATGATTGCCAGGCGGTGCGAATAGTCTCCTGCGGCCACCTGCTGGGTCCCTTTCTCAAAAACACGTAAAGGCCGCAATATCCTGTGGCTTACAAGATACCAGGCAAATGCCATGAGGGTGCTCAAAGCCAGAAAGGCCCCGAATAGGGTCAATTTCATGATGCCCAAGGCTTGCTCAGCGTCGGCACGATTACTTCGAATCAAGTCATGACAAATATCCATGACTTCCTGAGTCACCACCATGAGCGATGCAACAGCGCGCGCATCGAGATTGTTGTGACCCCCTACCTGGTCAGGAACTGATATTTTTGTCGTTAAGGCGGGTGCGCTGAGCAAGCGGGGATAAATGGACTGCATGAGTGCAATACGCTTGCGGATGCGCTCGATGGCGTCCTTGTCACGCGGAGTTTCCACACGCCTGTGATCAAGCTCACGTATCACACTGGCAATCTTGCGCATCCATTGATCCTGGGCACGCGGTTCATTAAACAAGGCTGTTTCAACCGCAACCTGACGTAACTGGGTGGCGCTATTGATCAAATCCTCGGCACCCTTGATCACGTTCTGCTTCTGCTCGACGTTTCTCGCCGAGAACAGCGCCATGCTAAAGGTTGCCGGAATCAGCAGTAACGAAATGACCAGCAATACATTGATTTGTGAACGTATCTTCAAAACAGCACCTATCGAATGACCTTGACCGCTGACGGCAGGATGGCTTCGAGATACTGATACTTTACGTTTTTCAGATAGTTTGGAATCGGTCCGGGCCCGATGATTCCGCGTCGCATTGCCCAGCGGGTCTGATCATCAAGGGCCAGCAGCATGGCCTGGTCAAGCGAGATGGCATAGTCTTCGGTGTTGAATAGTTTTGCCATCAGTGCATCATCGATATTGACCGCATCCTCTAACGACTTACGCGCCTCTGCCGGATGGTCACGAACCAACGTTTCGGCAGCAACCAATGCCCTCAAGACACGTTTGACTTCCTCGGGATGACGTTCGATGTACAACGGCTTGCCAACCAGCAAAAAGCGGAAGGCGTAAACGTCGTCGCCGTAGAACACCTGGATCCGGTTTCCAAGTTCTGTTTCCAACTGCGAAAGAAAAGGCTGGTAGACCACCGCAGCATCAATTCGCCCGGACTCGAATGCAGTCAAGGTATCCGCAGTATTCAGGTCGACGAAATTGATCTCGCTACTTTGAACACCCTGGACCTGGAGAATCATGTCGAGGAAATAGGTTAAGTTGGTCCCCATGGTCGCCGCGACCGACTTCCCGCGCAGGTCTTGCAACGTCTTGATGCCGCGATCATTGCGAGTAACGATCGCCAGGCTGCGACGTCCCTGCGAAATGCTGGCGAGAATATCGAGTTTGTTGCCGTTGTATAGCGAGAATATTAACGCGGTATCGGCAACCACTGCCAAGTCTGCCTGACCGTCAATGACGGCCTTCAACGCATCTTTTCCCAGCACGAAAGGTTTGCTTGTCACATTGACATCGGCCTTCTCGAACAGGCCTTGGGATGTAGCGATAATAGGCAGCGCGCTATTGATTTGAGTGGGCACTGCGATCGTAACCGGTGATACCGGTGATACCGGTGATACCGGTGATACAGGCGTGCGTAGCACCCATAATGCCACCCCGCCAATAATCAGCGCTGCCAGCACAAACAGACTGAAGCGCATTTTCAGTGAACCGAGCTTATTGATATCCAAAACAGTTTTCATATTTACAGCTTGATTTCAGCTCACAGGAAGCGGCAACGAGGGTATTCATCAGAAACGGGGGGTTCAGGTGGGTTGTTATCGCTATTGCCCTGGCTCACTGACATTACGGGCCGGTACCCGGCGCATTCATGTTTCGGAAACAGCCTGCGTACTCGCCACCTCAACAAGAGCACCGGCAGCATACGCCAGTGCGCCATTCCACCGGACATTGAATCTTGAAAGAGACGACTTCTGACCACAACCTGATCGAACACACCTGCGTTCACCGCTTAACATTTCTACTTACAAAGCATCATAGGGAGAAATTCTGACAGTCTCTGTGCGCTGGCGTACAGAGCCCGTCAGAGCGCCCTCAACGCGTGTCATTGCAAGACCCGGACGGATGGATTTCACGGGTCACTTAATTACCTATCGTCTCAGCTGCCTATTGTTCGATAATACGAACCCTAATAATCAGCATGGGGAGGGCGGAGGAAATGAAGTTTTTCATAGACAACCTGTTAGTTGTTACGTTGATCGCGTTCATTGTGGTGGGCATCGTATTGATGTGGGTTATGCCGCGATACCGTCGGATGCGTGCTGTATCAATTCGACGGGACCGTGAGCATGCGCTGGATCAGGACGCGATCCGGCTGGCCAGCGCAAAGCTCAAGTTCCGTAATATTCTTGGGAAGCAGGGTCAACAAAGAATCGGAGATCCCTTGATAGACCTCTATGGTGTGGAGGTGCCAACTGATTGCCGGCCCGGCTAAATTCAACGCATCCATTCATACATGCTTGACCCGTTTGTCTTTCAAGCGAGCACACTCAAAAAGTCCCCTAAATAACTGCTTGTAATGGCAGTACGGGAAATCGGTATCAGGAACAGAACCCTCCATCACGCGGCATAGCGACACCTATCTGTCTAGTACGCTAAAGACAGTAATCGGTCTTCTGGTATCGCGGTACTTTCTGGATATTCAGCCGACAGGCAGCAATCGCCGAGTCGCGATCAGTCAAGTCGACGTTAAAAAAGTCAAAGTCTTTTAAGACACCCCAATACCCAGGCCAACTCGATCAGAGCCCATTATTTTCGACTGACATCAGCCGTCGGCCAAGGCTTAAGAAACCCCTGTACGAGCCGATACACCCATTAAGAATGTGGAGTTGTACGTCTGTTTGCGGGTCTAACGGGCGTTCGCGCGTCAGACCAAAAGATGTCTACGAAATTAGGGACGATGTGATCGCCACTGGCTGGCTTCGTGTTGGCGTTTCACTTCCATTCGTAAAACAAGGAAATAGCGATGAGTTCCCATACAAGCATGACCCGATTGAACGCTGCTTCAAGCGCAATGGCTTGCGCTGCCTGTGTCATCGCCAACAGGTTTTCAATTGACGAAACGCTCCCAGCCAAGGGTCGACAGATCTGATGAAATCCGTCGTTTACCTATGGGCATTAGTTTGCTGCCTCGCCATCGTGAATCCCGCGTCTGCGGCGCAGGATGGGCTCATTTATGCGGAAACAGGCAAGGTGTCGCCCCTTGTTGAATCCGTGGTGAACGGCTTCCAGACGCTGTTGCGCGGCTCGACCATCATTGTTGTATCCGTCGATGGCGATGAGCGACAGGAGATGGCAAAAATTGCATCCTTCCTCGAGAGCAAAAAAATCGTCAAGGATGCGCCGCAGATTATTGAATCGATCAGAAAGCAGTTCCGCCGTGACAAAACCGGCTTCACCCGTCCGATCTGGTTGTCCGACAACAACGCCAAAGGCAATGCCTGCGTGCTGGCGGTGCGCCAGAATGAGCAGGCAACTTACGCAAACTTGTTAAGCAAAAAAATCGATGAGGCGCTCGTTTCAGGCAACCGCCTGATGCCCCTTGATGTCGAGGTGATTCAGGCAAGCATCGTCGCGCATGAGATGTATCACTGCTACGAATATCTGAGAGGCTCAATGGTGACCTTCTGGGAAGGGGCATTGGAAACGCGGCTGGCCTATGCCATGCACCGCAGCGAGTCGGCAGCAGATGCCTATGCCGCGCTATACGTGCTGCAGAATTACGATGCCGTGAACACCGTCCGGATGCAAATGGAGTTCCGCCGAATCGGCATGCTGAATGCGGATGTTGAGCACAATACCGCGCAGACAGTGGAACATGTGTTGACGTCCTTTAATAACCGGCGTCTCACCAGGATGGCGACGGGAAGACTCATCCTCATGGCCGAAGACATACGAAACGACAAGGTGATGGACGAGCAGGCTTTCGTCTCCCTGAAAAAATCCTCGATCGAGATAACGAACGCCTATATCAGTTTGCTCTCCGAGCGCCCCGGGCTCAATATCAAACGGGAGAAGGCCCAGCTGCTGACCGAGAAAATGGCGTTGATGGATAACACGCCACAGAACAGCCGTCTAACCGCATACGTCATGAATGAAATTTCTGCGTCATTTCACAAGATTGGCGCCAGGACGGCAGTCTCATCGAAGTATTTCAAGCCGCTCATGGAGCGATATACCATGAAAATGACGCCCGATGCGATTGCGCAACTGACGCCCCCCGCCCACGTTCAAAACCCACGGCCAGCTCCAATTTAATTACCCGACAACCCAGACGTGACAACGAAGGCGGGCCAACTACGCCCGCCCGGGTTTCACGGCTGCGGGGATCAGCTCAAACCGGGCTCCCTTGACTGCAGCACCACCCAGCGCCCGCGCCCGCAACTGACCACACCCGCCCTCCACTTCTTGCCCGGCAGAGTGACGTATCTTGGTGAGCACGCCAGACCGGTGCAGTCTGCGTGCCATTTCGGCGGCCCGCTCCCAACTTGGGCGCCGGAAGTCGAAGCCCTCGATACCCTCTACGCTGTTATAGGGAATCAGGTTCATCACCGCATATTTTCCGGCCAGCAAACGGGTGATCCCGTCCAGCTCGGCATCCGTGTCATTGATGCCTTCGAGCAACGTCCACTGGTACTGGATCGGGTAGCCAGTACGGCGCGCATAGGCCTCGCCCAGTTCGACCAGTTCATCCGGCGCGATGTCCGGTGCTCTGGGTAGTAGACGGCGGCGCAAATCGGCATCGGTGGAATGCAGGGAAAGCGCCAGCGCAGGTTTCACGATGGCCTGCGGCAGTCGCTCAAATACGCGCCGGTCGCCTACAGTCGAAAAGACCAGATTCTTGTGGCCGATGCCGCCTTCCACGCCAAGCAGCTCGATAGCCTCCAGTACATTGTCCAGATTGTGGGCCGGCTCCCCCATGCCCATGAACACGACCTTCTTCACCGTGCGACGACTGCGGGCCAGCACCACCTGTGCAACAATTTCCACGCTGGAAACCTGGCGCAGCAAACCGGCGCGGCCGGTCATGCAGAACACGCATCCCACCGCACAGCCGACCTGGGTCGACACGCAGAGGCCGTCGCGCGGCAACAGCACGCTTTCCACGGTCTGCCCATCCGCCAGCGCCACCAGCAAGCGGGCCGAGCCATCTTCATCAAAGTGCTCGGAATGCACCCGCGCCAGGCCGTGCAATTCGTCGAACAAGCCGGGCAAACTATCGCGCAGGCTCAGTGGCAGAAAATCTTCGGCGCGCCGCCGTTTGGTGTCGAGCGAGCGCCCCTGAACCCACGCCCGCAGCACGCGCCCCTCATGGCAAGGCGCAGCGCCCATGTCGCGTAAACGTTGTCGAAGTTGAGGGAGTCGCATGGCGGGCGGGATGTTAGCACGGAGGATACGGTCGACTGCGGGACTTTCTGGCCGACAGCTGCCAAGGGTTATGGCAAGACTTCGTGGCTCGCTTTGACAAGCCTCGACACCCTGCCTACAGTAAATTGGGGGAAGTCCAATACTTCCAGGAAAGTATGGAAGAAAGAATCGGTAATCTCGCCGCTGAGGGTCTGCTGAACTATTTTCTCGAAGAATTGGGGCCCATTGTCTACAACAAGGCGGTCGCAGATGTTCAGGATCGTCTCCAGGCGCGCATCATGGAGGTCGATATCGAAGTCCATGAAGATGAGTTTCAATATTGGCGTAAGCCAGAGCGTCAAAAAAAGAGCAAATAGATCTCATGCCACTTCAGACTCGCCCTACTCATATTGATAGATTCCCGCTAATGGAACCTGCCCGCATTTGTTTTTTGAACCGCAAGTCTTTGAAGGTGTGGGTGGCATGAGTCCAAAAGACCTCGAATTGCTTGTCACCCGGGAGATGCCATTTGGCAAGCACAAGGGAAAAATCATCGCGGACCTGCCTGGCAACTACCTCAACTGGTTTGCGCGTAAGGGATTCCCTGTGGGTGAAATTGGCCGCTTGCTCGCCCTGATGCAAGAAATCGACCACAACGGCTTGTCGGACATCCTCACACCACTCCGGCAGCAATCAGGCCATCTTCCTGGGCGGTCTGGTTAAGCGTTATTTCAGACGGGTGAAGTGACTCCCCATTAAACTGATCGTCGGCCTTTGCAACCCTACGCGGTAAAGCGCAACGGTCGAAAGCATGACTCGAGTAATTTAGCCGCACTTAACGCCGTATCGCACTCTTAAGGCCCGGAAAATCGCATGATCCTTGCTGCAATCGTTCTGTTTTGTCTGGCTGCGGTGCTTGGCCTGTGGCTCGTGATATTGGGCGTGCGCTATCGACGGGGCTCCCGGGCCTTGGCGGCGGTGCATGCCGGCGTCGCCCTACTGGGCCTGATCCTGTTGGGCAGGCATATCTTCAGCAGTCCCGTTCATATGTTGTACAACAATGCGGCGCTGCTGTTTATTCTGGCGCTATTCGGCGGGTTGGTCCTGCTGGCCCTGCGCATGGGAAATCCCGAACATCGCTCGCCCCCGCCGATGTTTGGCGTTGGCCTCCACGCGGCCATGGCCCTAACGGCGTTGCTGCTGCTGGTGTGGGGGTACACGCATCCCTGACCCCTTAACACTCGGCCATGCAAAACGCTGGTCTGCCCCTTAGTTTGATTGAAACCGTTTACTCAAAAAATTCGAAGCGGTGCGCTTTAGTTGTTATGGTTACTCCACAGTTCGATAAGAAAGCAAGAGGAGGAGCATATGGATCAAGCAAAAGACCGCGCGTCAAAGTACCGTGAGAACAGCCTGACACTGATCGGCGCCGTTGCGCTAGGCACCGGTGTAATGATTGGTGCCGGCATTTTCGCGCTGACCGGTCAGATGGCTGAAATGACCGGGGCACTTTTTCCGTTTGCTTTTCTTTCTGCCGCGGTGGTCGTTTCTTTCAGTGCTTATACCTACGTCAAGATGTCCAACGCTTACCCCTCAGCCGGCGGCATCGCGATGTATTTGGAAAAAGCCTATGGCAAAACGTTGCCCACTGCCTTCCATGCTTTGCTGATGTACTTTTCCATGGTGATTGCACAGAGCTTTCTGGCGCGGACTTTTGGTTCTTATACGCTGCAACTGTTTGACATGAGTGATACCAGCGTGCTGGTTCCTGTCCTTGGTGTCTCACTCCTTCTTGTCGCTTTTCTAATTAATCTGTCTGGTAACCGCCTCATCGAAGGTGTGGCATCGACGATGGCGATCATAAAAGTGGGGGGAATCATTCTCTTTGGCGTGATGGGTATCGCAGTTGCCGACAAGGCGGATGTCATTTTGTCCAGTGGCCAGTCCGAGGCCACGTTACAAGGGTTTGTCGGCGCAACGGCGCTGGGCATCCTCGCCTTCAAGGGGTTTACCACGATCACGAACAGTGGTTCTGAATTAAAGAACCCGCATCAAAATGTTGGAAGGGCCATCATCATTTCGATTGTTCTTTGCGTTGTCATTTACGCGCTCGTTGGTTTTGCTGTCTCCAGCAATCTGTCGCTTCAGGAAATTATCAAAACCCAGGATTATTCGCTGGCCGCAGCAGCACGACCTGCAATGGGTGACTATGGTCTGTGGTTCACCGTGATCCTGGCAATGATCGCCACGGCAGGCGGCATTATCGCAAGTACCTTCGCCGTGTCACGGATGCTGGCGATGTTGACGGAGATGAAGCTGGTCCCCCACAGTCACTTCGGGATGCCGGGGAGCATTCAGAAACACACATTGGTCTACACGCTCGTGTTTGGCTTGCTGCTTACTGCTTTCTTCGACCTGAGTCGAATTGCAGCGCTGGGCATCATTTTGTATTTGGTCATGGATATGGCAATTCACTGGGGTGTATTGCGCCATCTTCGAGGCGAGATTGGTGCACGGCTCTCAATCTTGATCATCGCTATTTTATTTGATCTGTTAGTGCTGACAGGGTTTGTCTGGGTCAAAATAAGCGTTGATCCCACGGTGGTTGTCGTCGCCGTCGCTGTCATGCTGGCGATTCTTTTGGTGGAATTCCTGTTTCTGCGGAGCAACCCTATCGAATCAGGAGCCCACAAGCACCGATAAGTCAAAGGACTTTATACCGATGTCCAATGGGGGTGAATACACCATAACGGGTCAACTGTAGCCGCTGACTCATTCGTTGAACATATTTTCAAGCGTGATGCCGTGCAGTGGATTTTTGAGCTGGATATCGTTCATGTACGTCCTCCTGCTGACCCCAAGTTCATTTCGGGACACAGAATAACCCGATCTTATGTATGTCACCGGAAAAGCAAAAGGCCACCTAAAGTTCGTGGATTTTCAAGACCTGATCCGAGGTTCTGATGTTTGGGTACCAACAAACTGTGGTCTGTCACCTATTGTCCCGTGTTTCGTTCTCACGAAACGACAAACCCCGCAGCAGCGGGGTTTGTCGTGGAGAAGCGTGCTCTCAGGTCAGGCGACGGCGGGTAAATCCGAGCCCCGCCAATCCGAGTCCAAACAGCGCCAGTGTTGCCGGTTCGGGTACAGCCACGACGCCACCGGGGTTGCCACTGTAGCCGATACTGCCGTAGTCGCTGGGTCCGTTGATGCTGCCGTTGAGACAATCGTTGGAGATCGTGTTGGAATCCAGGGTCACCGCCCCATTCAACGCGATAGCCCTGCCGCACAACATCGTTGCCGTGGTATTCAGGGCAACACTCTGATCCGCGAGAATGTTTCCTGCGAACGCCGTGCTGGTGCCAAGCGTAGCAGAGCTGCCGACCTGCCAATACAGTCCGTAATCTGCACCGGCAACGCCATTCAGCAGATTGACACTCGAACCGCTTAGCGTCGTGAGCGCGCTCCCGATCTGAAATACCCAGAGTGCATCGGTATTGTTTTGAGCGTCTAGATAGAGGCCGCCAGTCAATAAAGCCGACGAGCTAAATGAATAAACACCCGGAGTCAGCGCATTTGCAGCACTGTTGTAGAAGTCCAGACCCACGCTACTCAAATCGCTGGTGGCCGATAGACCGGCAAGCGCATGGTATGCCTTGCGGGCATCAATCAGCGCCTGCTGCGCAACGCCATCCGCCAGGTGTACCGTTCCCGTTTGGGTCACCCCCGCAGACCCAGGCGTGTACGAAGTACCCGGGTAAAGACCCAGATCGCCCCAGAGCGTGGTCGGGCCGGTATTGGTCACCGTCGAGGATCCCAGGACCGCAAAGCTCTGAGCCGAACCCAGTACAGGCGTGGCCCATGCCGAGGAGGCGCCGCAAAACACGCCCATCACCGCCAATGTCAGAACCGGCAACGATTTCAGTGCGTTGGCATGGTGTGTACTGCTTGTTTGCTTGGACGTGATGTTCATACTGGCTTCCCTTTGGGGTAAATGATGAAAACAATCACGTTTGATAAACCATCGTGGATGGCATAGCTACATATGATGACGACGGAAACTGCCTTGGTGATGCGTCAGCGGTCGAAGCGAATGACCGAACATGCTGATCCCTCTTGTGTATTCACGCTATCGTAGTCATTCAGGCTCGACGCTTCTGTTCGGCAGCGAACATAGCCAGGCAACTTCTGCAGCAGCAAGCAATTGATGGGATCCAACTCACGAATGGCGAATTCACCGCTGTAACCGATGCAAGCGGCCTGACCAAGCTGAATGCAAGCCTGGCCAGCCATCACAGATATTGGGCGTGCTTGGCTTACTGCCTATATGGGGCTGCTCGACTATGGCCAGCCGAAAGCTGGCAACATCGAGGCAGGGCTTCATGATTTTTGACGACGACAGTCATCGCTATGTTGAGGTTTTTCCACGGATGAGCGTATGGTTGACCATTGGTCAGACCAAGTTCAAAGAAGATGTTGTCGATGGCCTGGAAAAGACTCCGCAAGCCTTTATCGGCCTGCACGAAAGCAAGAATTTCAGCAAATTGATTGTTCAGGTAGCGAAAGACTGAACTCCCGTTTTCCGACAATCCCACAGATCAACTCACCCCTTTGAAGGAAACCCGATGAAAAAGATACTCATGGTATTAACCTCGCACGACCAACTCGGCGATACCGGAAAAAAAACCGGCTTCTGGCTGGAAGAGTTCGCTGCGCCTTACTATGTGTTCAAAGATGCAGGTGTCGCAATCACACTGGCCTCCCCGCAGGGCGGTCAGCCGCCGCTTGACCCCAAGAGCGACGAACCCGACTTCCACACCGACGCCACCCGTCGCTTCCGCACCGATCAGGCAGCGCAAGCCCTCCTCGCCAGTACGAACAAGCTGAGCGCGATGGTGGCCCGTGACTATGACGCGGTGTTTTACCCGGGCGGACACGGCCCGCTATGGGATCTGGTTGAGGATGCAGCGTCGATTGCGCTGATTGAATCCATGCTGAACTCAGGCAAACCCGTTGCGTGTGTCTGTCACGCCCCGGCCGTATTACGCCATCCCAAGGCGAGTGATGGCCAGTCGGTGGTGCATGGCAAATCGGTGACGGGTTTCACCAATACCGAAGAAGACGCTGTGGGCTTGACCCAGGTTGTGCCATTTTTGGTTGAGGACATGCTCGTCACGAACGGAGGCAAATACACCAAGGGAGCCGATTGGCAACCCCATGTCGTGACCGATGGCCTGCTGATTACCGGGCAAAACCCGGCCTCCTCCGAAGCCGCTGCCAAGGTCTTGTTGAGTGCCGTAGGGGTTGCCTGAAGCTTTACCGAACCCGCAAGGGCACGCGGTCCAAACGAGCAATTAGCAGTTGTCAGAATCAAAAAGTGAAGGCATACACTTTCCGTCGACTGTGCCTGTGAAAGCGGCTGCTAAGGATGCTGCGGGGTAAGGGCGGCGTTGCTGGAAAAAAACGCTAGGGCTCAATGATGAAAGAGTTTTCTTCTGTGATTCTGCCGACAAAATAATTCAAAAGCAGCTTGTGTTCCCGGGATAGATTCTCGAAAGACAAACCGATCTTGCGCTCATCGTTGTCCGTGCCATTATTGTGGCGAAGCTTGGTCACCAAATTGAGGTTGGAGTGAACGTCGTCAAATCTGATTGGAAATACCAGGTCGAAAAGACCGCCAATCACCCCCAGGGAACGGGGCGACAAAATCATGGCGCCGGCAACACTTAAATCGACGATCGAGATTTCAATCGGATTATTCTGGCCAGAGGGCGAGATGGTTGCAGGCAAAGCGGTTTTCATGCGCATCGATTTGCGCACCTGTTTGGCTTTTGCTGTAGCCGGGTAAGCAAAGAGCACATGGGCAAAGGGTGCCTTAAAGACATTCAAGGCCACCGCAGTAAAAGAGAAGTCGGATTGGCCCGTAAAACCCTGAATCAAATACGCTTCGCCAAGGACGACCTCCGTCTTAAGGCTATCCATGCCACTTGGCGTCAGCATCACCCCTTTGCCTTCGATGGCTGCGATAAATTGTGCTTCATGCACCGGCGCGCCCTCGCGCATTCTCTGAATTGTCAGAAAAAGACCCGGGCGTAATCGTAGTGATTTCAAGCTGACTTCAAGCAACTCATCGTCATTCAAATCATCAGGCATCAGACACCTCGTTAAACACTATTGAAAGGGAAACATGCATCACCTACGCACCGTGTTCTAAGTGGAAGTGCCATGGGAAAGCTTTGAGAAAACAGATGCTTCAAGGCATCGCCACTTATCTTAGGATATTTCTTTCAATATTTTCGTCACGCGACTCACCATTGCGTAGCGCAATCCAAAGGCTTGAGGTATAGGGCCAGTCTCTGTTCCCCACCGCGCCAAGAATAAAAGGTGTTTGAACCCATTTATTTGTTAAACCGTAGTCTGAGCCATCCCTGTTGATGTGTGAGGGTCAAATCCTCCAGGCAAGCCCCATCGATGCAGATGTGGAACGATAGTCATCCAGGCCCTGCGCATGGCGGGCATGTAGCGAAAAGACCGGGCCTGCGCGATGTGTCTGCGCTTCAATTCCGACAGCAGCTTCACCGAAGAGATGTTGGGACGCACCGGGTGAGATGAGACCCGGTGCGTTGACCAGATTCGCGCCCACTTCAAAGTAGGGTCGAACAAGAGAAGACGCCGCAGCTACCACGCGAACCGCGTTGGCCCACTCGGCCAGAAACATCGAACGCTTGCCCCCGTAGACAGGAGAATCCGCTACACGCTCGGCAGATAGCGCAATTGTCGAGCGCAAAGAAATCATCGGGCTCGGAAGATACTCCACGCGGCCAATCGCGTCGGTTCGCCAACCATGAGCGACAAAGCGTGTTGGCGTGGCCGACGCATCCGCCTCGTCATAGCGTGTGCAAAACAACCCGAGTACACCCGAATAACGCCACCACTCGGCAGCACCGGGAATGGACTGGACGTAGGCATAAGCGCCCAGCTGGGCGACATCCTGCGACACCCCGCCGGCCCAATCCAGCTCGCCCAACCCGTAGGCCGCAATGGCACCCCAACGCATTGATGCGCTCCTCGACAGATCGCCACCCAGAAAAACATGGCGCAGGGACGAATCGTAACGGTCGGCACCCGTGCCACCGCGAGCCGACGCTCCCCCCGCGCCTACGGCGATGTCAGGCTGCCCCGCAGGGGTCAGAACCTCGGTATATTGCGAGGCAATCAACGGCGAACTCGAACCCAGCGGCGAGTCGAGTACCTGCAGCGCAGCACGCTGCCCTGAGCGGGCAAGCAAGGCGGACGCAGCACGCATCGCAGATTGCGGGGCCGATCGCGAGGCAGCCGATACGAGCGAGAGATGGAGCGTGCTTTCCTTCTGGATGTTGTAGTCCACGAGCGTGCGTCCGTCTTCAAGGGTTTTCCCGGCAAACACGAGAATTTGCTGATCGGGCGGAACGCCCTCCTTTTCCTGGATCTTGGCCTTGACGTTTTCGATCGTGTCATTCGGCTCGACATCGAGCGTAATGGTTTTTCCCGTGAGTGTTTTGACGAATATCTGCATGGCGAATACAGGGCTGATCAGAAAAAGAGATAACAGAGTGGCGTAAAGCAGGTGCATGGAAATTTTCTTATTGTCATAAAATAACAACGCCTATTCTAGGGGCATCTGCTTCTGCGGGTTCCTGGGTATCGAAGAAGTTTTAACGACGTGCTTCAAGAACGGGATACACGTCTGCAAACCGTGACCTGAATCCGGTCGTCCACAAACGAGGTGGTCAGGTCTTGCCTTTAGCGACAAGCTCTGTCCCTGAGCGCTGTTAGCTTGGCAAATTCAGATGGCGTGAAAAATACGTGGCTTTTAGGCAGCCCGTTGGATTATGTTTCTTTCTCGCCAAGCACCCGCACTATACGACGGTCAGGAACCAGCCACATGAGTGCAACCAACACATAGAGACCACCAGCAATCCACTGTTCAAGGAAAGCCAGGGGAATGGCCAGGGCATAGAGGAGGGGTGACAGCTTGCCTTTTAGGTCCCGTCCAACTGCCTTTGCAAGCAAGGAGTTGCTGCCTTGACTGGATATGATGGCGCGCTGCAATATCCAGTACGCAATCGCAGCCAACAACAACACTACACCATACAGCGCAGTCGGCGCGGATGCGAAATGATTCTCACCCATCCAGCCCGTAACAAACGGGAGAAGCGACAACCAGAACAGCAAATGCAGGTTTGCCCACAGGATCGTCCCGGTCACATACTGTGTGGCGTGAAGCATGTGATGATGATTGTTCCAGTAGATGCCCAGGTAGACGAAGCTCAGTACATAGCTCAAGAACACGGGAATCAGCGGTAGCAGAGTGTTCAATTCATCTCCATGAGGCACCTTCATCTCAAGCACCATGATGGTGATGATGATGGCAAGAACGCCATCACTAAAGGCTTCCAGTCTGCCCTTTCCCATAATTGATTTAGGTCCGTTCATAGCGCGCTTTCATTGCATGGATTACGTCATATCCGGGGCAACAACGCAAACCAATCGTTTGCGTAACCGGAAAGCCCGGGCTAGCTCATGCTGACCCCATTAATTCTGCTGTACATACCCGCTACCCAGACTAATCGTACTTAACGTCCATACAGCTCCGTCAATAGCGCCTGAAACGCAGACAGCCGTTCCGGCGGTGTGGCACGGATGATGCCTTCGCGCTGAAATACGTTGATTAGCTTGTATGGCGTGACACCGGATTCACCGACAATTTCAACGTGCCCGGCGGCAACTTCGACATCTGTGGTACGGGACGTATGGGTGGCGGGTGGATACTGTTGCTCACCGAGGCTGAAAATATAGTCGTCTTCAATGCATTGGTCAGAATCGTTGTGACGTCGGCAGGTGCCGCGCTCGTCTGTCGCTATCTTGAGATGGCTGCGCACCTGAGGAATCAGCGTGCCCGGATTCCGGATGAAACCCGAAGCGGACGTGATCTCGTACCAGTTATCGCCACTGACAAGCCAGCACAAGAGATCATTCAGACCGAGGGTGGCGACCCGCAACGCCGGAGCTGCGCACATTCGCGCCGAGGCAATGCCGGAAAATGGCGCCGAGACCGTGACCAGACGCAAGTCGAGTTGTGTGTTGCGTGACGGGCTGGGATGGCTATCAATGAACGCCTTGCGTGCAACGAGGCCACCCATGCTGTGGCCTATCACCGTTATTTGCGGCGTATTCTGATGCAGTGCAAGCGTGTCGACAGCGCGAGCCAGCTGGCCGGAACTCACCATGAGGCTATCGCGATCATCGTATTCGAAACAGGCGGTTTGCTGACCATGAAAAGCCAGCACTTCCGCGAGCGTACGGAATCGTCCGGTGGATCCGTTACAGCCATGAACCAGAATGTTGATGGGCTGGTCCGGGTCGATTTTCAGTGTCCGCTCCGGACCATCGTTGCACGGACGAAGCCCGGCAACACTCACCACGCGTTGCGCGGTGGGCAATCGCCCTGGATCTTTTACGTCGAGGGCACCCGGGAGGGGGTTGGAGGCACAGCCACACAAGGTGACGGCCAGTAGCAGCATTGCAGGGATCGGGCTCATCGACTTCTATCCTATTCAAGAATCAAACGCAGCTGGTAACCCGATGCTGAAATCAGGCGGAACTACGCGGCGCAGGTCTCGACTTTAACCTTGACCTGCTCGCTTTGATTCAACGCCTTGATCAGCAGCGGCGCACCTTTGGTGTCAGAAAATTTCCGTGATTTTTTCATGGCATAGCGTTTGGGTGCCAAGGGTTTGCTTATAAGGGATAGTAACCGAGCTCCGGCGGATGTCGTGCCTGAACCGGGTGATGACTGCCTAACCCTATAGCCGTCGTATACCGCGACCTGGATTCCACAAATCAGGCCTAGCCTGCGGGGCGATGGGTATCAATCAATGGCCGCGTTGAGTGCCCTCATCGACCTGGCCCCGCGTCCGCCGCGGCGGGAACCGCCACCACGCCGCGACAACCAGCGCACCAAACCCACTATAGAGCGCAATGAAAACCCACGGCGGAGCGTCGTAAAACAAAAACTGCTGCACCCAGTATGCGATGAATCCTTCCGCATGACCCGTTGTACCGCGCAACGACGCCTCCAGCGTGGTGAGCGGGCAGCTGATCGCCAGCCACGACTCGGCCACGACGACGCCAATCGCAGCCAGATGCGTCAAACGGAACCTCCACGCATTCACCCACCGCCAGCCCAGCCGATTACCCACCCAAACAACAATGAGCCCTCCGACGATGAACAGCACCACCGCAAGGTGCACGAGCAGCACCGCGTCGGCAAGCAGGGTGGCGGGGGACATGTCAGTCATGGGTGGGGCGGGAGGACATTTCTTTCATGCTAGACCTCCGGCCGCAAAAAGGCTCAGGGTCAATTCGAGCCTGGCCCCTTAAATCGCCCGTCACTGCGCTCAGCGAATAGGTGACCCCATTAAGGTTTGATTCAAACGATGGTCTTGATACATTTTTCTGACCCACTCCGACACCGGGTGATCTCGATATTCATCAAGAAATATTCTGGTTTTTGGATTGGGTATTTCTCTCCATGGAAACGGATGCTCAGCAGGCATAACCAGCAATGAGAGCATCGATGCGACTGACAAATCAGCACGGGTAAACCGTTCTCCAACCAGATATTTTCTCTGCTTGAGTGTTTGCTCTATTTCGCTCATTGCGACATCGAATTCGCGCCTGGCGCGCGCCACCTTTACAGCGGAAACCACATAAGTTTTATAAATTTTGTATCGCAACATCGGATACATAATCCTGAAGAACAACTGCTTCACGTTAGGCATCGGATGGGTAAAGCAATAGCGCATGAATTCAGGATAAGCCAGCAACCCGTCGTACAAGACCCGACGAATATTTTCTCCTAACCTTTTATCCATGGCGTGTTCGATTTCCAAACACGTCTGGCGCTGATCAGCATCCGTAGGCGTCAAGGAATGCGAGGGATACTTCTGTTCGAGGTAACTGATGATGTCACTGGAACCTTGCACGACTTCGTTATCGCTCAACAACACGGGAACAGAAGTGTCAGGTGCGTACTTGCGCACAGTGATCATGTGGAGTCCGGGCAGGATCGCAACAGCCTTAAACGGAATGCCTTTGTAGTCAAGTGCCCAGCGAGCCTTCTCGCAATAATGCGAGTGCGGAAACTCAAGTAATGTCATGTCACTATGTTTGCTTGGCATTTAAGGTGTTTGAGTGGCTAAACACAGAGGGCGGATTGAGCTAACCCAGGTTAGACGGACAGGTTAATACAGCCCATTCCCAATCTGCTCCATCTGATCAGACATGCGGTTGCCCAGCGATGAGTGAATCCTTTTTCGATCGAAATAATGCTGGGGGCAAGTCTTGTAATGCAATAACTTAATGCAATCCCGGACCGCGGCGTTGCGGTCGTTTATTGTTCCTGAATACCCCGCTTATTTTGCGTCTTGTTCCATAACGCCATAAACTGACCCGCGTCAAAACCCATCATTTTTTCCGCACCCACCGTGATGACCGGCACACCACGCCCGGCTAGCTGCTTGAACTTTGTTTCACCATAATCCGATTTTTCTACGTCCCATTCTTGGAACGGAATCCCGCTCTGTTTGAAAAAGTCCTTGGCGCGTTTGCACACCCCGCACCATGCAGTCGTGTAAATCGTCACCCCGCTATCTGCACCGATTGCCTGACTGACCTGGACCGGTCCCGTAAAGCTTTGCAACTTGAGCTGCGTGGATTTTGCGGCAGGGGACGGTGTATCGCTGTACTGAATACGGCCTTGCACATCCGTCCATTTATAAACGCCGGCAGCCGCGGGGAATGCAAGCAGCGAGGCAAGCAGAATCAGGTGTGGTCTCATTTTTCGTATTAAAGCGTCTGCCCCTATTTGTTTGCGTCAAACCCCATTTAATCTGTTCCGCGAAGCTGAGCGATCCAGGCTTTGCCAAGCAAAACGATTAACTCGTGCCCGCCCCCTTTAATTCCATGAACCGGGCCAGGATCGGACCGCAAATCACCCCCAGGGCCAAGCGCAGGCTTTTGCTCGGAACCACCATCGTGGTCGGACGCGACATGTAGGCATCGGGAATGCGCTCGAGCAAGTCGGGAAAACCATGGCGCTCGCGGTCGCGGAAATGGATGATGCAGAGCGATTCGTCAGGCAGCGGCACATCGCGCGCAATGAACGGGTCGGAAGTATCCACCAGCGGCACGCGCTGGATATTGATATCGGTCAGGCCGAACTGGGGAACGATGTAATGGATGTAGTCGTCCATGCGGCGCAGGATGGTTTCCACCGATTCTTCGGGCGAGCATGTGCCCTTTTTGTGGTCGCGGTGGATCTTCTGTATCCACTCCAGATTGATGGCAGGCGCCACACCGATCAGCAGATCCACATGCTGGGCCACGTCGATTCCCTGGCGCCCTGCGCGACGGTCTATTTCCGGCGGAAAGTGGCGCGAATCGACCTTGCGGCGGGTCCAGGTGTTGGCCATCAGGCCGCCATGCTGCCCCTCGTAGAACAACAGGTCGCTACCCGGCTGCAGGGGCGACCAGGGCGTGAACTCTCCCGGCTGCACGCCCAATTCCGTGCCACGCTCGGCCGTGTGCGCATACTGGCGAACAACACCACTGCCACATTCGCCATAGGTCCTGAAAAAAGATTCCAGCTCCGGGAAGTGATTGCAATCGGGTCCGAACCAGGAAATGCTGCGGCCACTGCCCCGCGCTTCCTCAAGCAGGGCGGCAAACTGCCGCTCGGTATGGCGCCGAAAACCGTCGCCGTGAACGATCGCGGGCTGGATGTTCAAGCGCTCGAAAATGAACTTGAACGCGTGGCGTATCGTGGACAGGCCGGCTCCAGACGAGCCGGTTACAGCGATGATGGGATGCTGCCGGGACATGTTTGTTATTCCCCCAGATTGGCCAGAAGGCCACAGAGGAGAAAGTGTAACCCGGCACAGGTCACGAAGAACAGGATTTGATCATCGCAACGCAGGGTTCGGTCGTTCACTGGGGCTTTGCAAGGCCTGACCTTATTTATTCGGCGTCGAACACCTCGTATTCGATGGGCTTGAAGCTGTAGTTGTTGGACTGCTCGGCGGAGCACGCGGTCAAGCCGACGATCAAATCCATTTGCGCAACAAAATCCACGTAGTCGCCCGCCTTGCTTCGGGGCGGCCTGACCGCGATTTCACCGGTTTCGCCGTTGACGTCGACATTCATGAATATATTGAACGTGACCGGAATCTGGTCTGGCGAGATGCCGAAAGGTGCAAGCGCTTCGGACAGGTTGCCGTGGCAGCCGCGGTGCGGATGTTCATGGCCGTAGAGGATGCGGAAGGTGTCCGCGGAGCAGGGCGTCAGCAGAAAGTCATGGCGCCGCACACGGTCTTCGCCGATCAGGAACATCGGCCTGCTGCGGCTGGAATACAGGAGGTCTCCGGTTGTCAGGAAGAGTCTGGACGCGTAATCGAACGTGCGCCCCGAGGACAGGTACTCCTGCGGGTCGGCGCGATTGAAAGCGATCAGATCGGAGACCTGCTCGCCCCTGGGATCGATGACCCGCAGCCGCTGGCCGGCCATCAGTTCGAAGGCAACTCCGCTGCGCGGGGGGATTTCAGCGCGCATGAAACGGGCACGTCCACTGGTCGTCGACTTCGCGCCCGCTGTACTGAGCGGCTTCTGAGCTGTTGCCAAAAGCTTGGAGCATGGGGTTCGGTGTGCCTTCCAGTTCCGTGTCACGCTTGATGATGGTATCGCGTATCGTCAGGAACTTGCCGTCGCTGCGCAATCGTTCGAATTGATCATGCAGATTGAACACCAGGACAGGACAAATGAAACGCCGCGCAGTCCGGCTCGCCCGGGGATGCAGGCCCACCACATAGTAGCCCCGTCCGCCGACGCTGAAACTGAAATCGGCCGATGCCGGATCATTGCTCACACTCGGGTCCCAGTAGTGGTGAATGTCATCGGTATGATGCATGTTCTGCAGATAGCGCCACAGCGCCGACTCAAACGACAATTCCGTAAACTCAGCGGGATGGCGAAACAGGACGACTACGCTCCTGAACAAAGCCGAGTCGCGATCGTATTCCTGGCTGAAACGCTGCAGTGAGGTCACAGTGGCAGCGGCAGGGCCGCATCGCAAATCCTGCTCGATCTGATACACGATCTGTCCGCGGCTCAGCGCCGACTTCGCGCCGACGCAGGGGAATGAATCCGCAGAAATATACTTTTCGAAGTGGTGGATCAGTGCCTCATCCGGATATGCCAAGGCAGATGATTGCGCTGAGTTTTGCATGATGGTCCTCCTTCATTGAACAGTATTCCAGCGCCCGCAGCACAGCAGGCAGGCTGGATCGATGGATTGAACCTCAAGCGTAGACCGGATCGCGACCGCGAAAAGTCATCCTCGGGCAATGCTGTTTGTAGGAAATGACTGAAGCGCAGCACCGACACCCGGGTGATGTTCAGTTTTGTCCGGACCTTTCTTACGCACCGAAACCCGGTCGCGGCGCCCTGATGGCAAGCTGGACGGCATCGATGGAGTTGGATATAAGGCACGCGTTCGCGCGTCAGAAACGACGAAATCGGGTATCGACGTAAGTAAATCGAAGATCGACGTAGATGCCTACCCCACCGCCGAATCCTTGCCTATCCGGAATCAACGTTAACGAGAGGGTGAGAAACAAACGCTAAGTCGACGTTTGGAATTGCACCATGAAAGATAGCGTAGGTTTTCTTGTGGGAAATGGCTGACCCCATTTGCGTGAAACTGAAGCTGAAGATCATGGCCCAAACGGCGTATGGGGTTTTGCGCTCTATTTTTTTCTGCGTGCCGTCTTATCCGCAGCCTTGCCGTAAGGCGTTTGGCGTAGCGCGTCTCGATAGGTGTCCGCGTTCGTGATACGCGGCCAGGTCAAATCAAGGAGCGCTAGCCACTCCTGCTCGTCCATGAATGGCGCGATATCAATTAAAAACGGCAAGGCTTGCGCGTCCTCTGTTTGATCGAGAAAGCCTTTAGCGTCCGCATAGGGAAATTTATCGAGGTGTCCGATCATGGCTCGCCATCCCTGAAGCTGAGTAGATCAACTCTACCTGAAAGCGTGCCCACGAAGAAAGAATTGGGGCGTAGTTGGACCTGTCAGCATGAACTGCACCGGTTAAGGGGCGCACCCAAGCGCGGTCCTGATCGAATGCAGGAGATTAGGCGGAAACGGGGTCTTGTCTTGCATTGCAACAGAGTTTGTGGGGGTCTGTGGAAACCTTGGTCTGTCCCCTATTGTTTTCTAGGGACGCCACGCCAACAAATGGGGGGCACGCAAAACCGTGGCCTGTCGCCTGTTGTTCGGTTGCAACCGTTTACTCAAAAACAATCCGAAGCTGACCCCTTTAGTGGGAAAGGCACGGTTGCGACGTGCGCTTTCAGTGTCTAAAGCCCAACCGCCTGTGCATGCACGCCGTGATCGCGAATTGCCTGAACAATGTCATTGGCGTGGATCATGTTCGAATCGTATACGACCTGGATGACATGGGGATTGTCGGCTTGGTGGCTGGCAGCGGCCACCGCTTTGCCATCGCGGATCGAGTCCTCGATGACTTCAAGCTCCGATTCATCCAGGGTCTCATCTATATGCACCAGAAAATCTATGGTTTCCATCTTGCAATCCTTTTGTAAAGTTGTAGATAATTCCGCCCAGAAACTGGACGGGCGTCGCCACAATTCATCCTTGAGTCATGCCTGGGGGCAAGTCAGGGCAGCGCTGTTTCAGTATTGATCGGCCAGCCAACCGTCCAGCAGCGAGCAGGCTTCCTGCTTGGGTACTGAGGAATCCATGCCCTGAATGGGTGTGTAGCAGAGATACTGATTGCCCTCGCTATCCGTCAGGTTACGCAGAGGCATCTCGCCCAAGGTTTCGTATCCGCGTGCATCCATCATGATGAACTGGTATTCATCCCCCACGCTGACTTCCAGCCTGCCGCCATTACCTTCTCCATATTTTTCCCACCAGGTTTCCGGGTTGGCGCCGTCGTAGTAGGGCATTGTTCCCAGCTTGCTGTCTTGATGCCAGGCCATGATGGTTGGGTCCTTCATCTTGTTTTCCTTCGCAACGTCTTTTGCAAGAAGGCTGGCGGCCTGAAAGCCGTGATCCGATCCACGGTAATCGATCTGTATATTTCGCATGATTGAGGTCCTTGAAATATCTTGAATGAGCCGATAAAAGCGTGAACAGGCTCATGGAGTCCTCTTTGTAGGCTAATTCCTGACAAAAACAATCAAGTATTACGACAGCGGTTCCTACCCGAGCTGCCGGATAAGCAAGGTTCGGTCTGGAAAGCCTATCAGGTGGGCCCCTCACGGCGCTTCATTAACGTGTCCGTGTAAACCGGGCTAGCTCAGTCTGACCCCATTTATTCTTCGATAGAAACCCGTAAAAAAGGCGGCCGAAGCCGCCCTTCCCTGTGCGCCCCTCAATCGGGCGCGCAGCTTACTTGGCCATCCACAAGATGTAATTAGCCTGATAACTCACAATTTCCTTCGTGCCTGCATTCGCGGCTGCACAGGCCTTGGCCGGGGCAGTGCCGCCTGCTGTGGCAAGGCGCTGAATATACGTGACATTATTCATCGCACCGTTGCCCTCGTAACCATTCTGCTGTACCAGTTGCAGGGGAATGCTGCCCACCGTGTGCGTATTCGGTGTCACGGCAAGCTGTTTGCCGATCACTTTGGAACCGTCATTGGATTCCCAGGTTGCGCCTTTGGGCGAGCCGTAATAACGGCCAATTTGATTGTTGTTGGAATCAAACAGATAGGCATGCGGAATTTTGAACGTCCAGGCGTAGGCACCCGGCGCGTCTTTTTTCTCCATGCATTCGTAGGTGATCAGGCCCATCGCCAGGGTATTCATCATGACCACGTTGCCATCAGGCACCATGACGGCTGACGGCACCATGTGATGGTCGGCCTGGGCGGCGCCGGCAGCGGCGAGCAAAAGGGTTGAAACAATAAGAGCAGTCTGGTTGCGGGTTTTCATGGGTAAATTCCTTGTATGGGTTAGAGTGAAATCGGAACAGCAAGCGCCGTTCTGTCATGTACTACCCATGAAATCGCCATCCAGATGCAGCCAGGCAAAAATAATTAATAGTCTGCCAGCGCCACCATGCGTCCCACCGCCAGGATGGGACCCGTCGGCTTGCCGGTTGGCGAGCCGTTTTCCGGTTCCAGCGTGACTTCGAAGAGCTGCTGGTTTTCGAGGGCGGGCAAGGTGTCGCGCGGCACCTCGATCACGCCGTTGGCTGGCACCAGCCCCAGCGAAGTCGGTTTGCTCGCGCCCTGCGGCTTGGTCCAGAACTGCCAGGCACGGCCAGCCGGTAGCTCGGGCAGCACCCCCACCGGTCGCAGTCGAACCGTTTTCGCATCGGCCAGCTCAACGATCCAGCCGATATTCTGCTCAGGCGTCTGCAACATGGCGACAAAACGCGTGTCCGACGCCTCCGGGATGCGGGCGAGCTGAACGCCAAGGCCCACGGCCACCACCAGCGTGGCCGCGACCAACCCCTGCCACAGGCGCAGCGATTGCCACCACGGAGCGGGTGCTATTGGGCGAGAAATGGTGTCGCGAACGCGCGCCCACGTCTCGGGTCGAGGCGAGGCAGGGGCGACGCGGTTGAACAAGGGCAGCAGGCGATCCTGCCAGCGGTATATTTCACGCGCCAGTTCACGGTCGTCGCGGGCGGCGGCGTGGAGTGCCTCGGCCGCCTGGGGATCAAGCGTACCCAGCACGTATTCGGCAGCGTCGGCCTGGCGTTCTTCGTCAATCATGACAAACAATCCCGCAACGCCAGCAGTCCCCGACGAATCCAGGATTTCACCGTGCCCAGCGGCGTTGCAAGCGCGGTGGCAACCTGCTCGTGCGAATACCCGTCAAGAAAAGCCAGCAGGATTGATTCGCGCCGGCTATCTTCCAGGCCTTCCAGACACCGATCGATATCGATCGCATTGCCCTGCCGTTCGTCTTCGTGGTGACCGGGTTCGTCGAGCAAAGCGTGCGGATCTTCCTGGGCGATTTCGCGTCCCGACTTTCGCACCACATCGAGTGCGCTATGACGCACCACGGTGTATATCCAGCCGCGGGCCGATCCCAGATTGCGGTCATAAGTGTGGGCACGCTGCCAGACCTTCAAAAAAGCGTCCTGTAGCGCATCCTCAGCGAGTGCGGTATCGCGCAGAATACGCCGGCACACCCCCAGCAACCAGCGCGATTCTCGAGCGTACAGGCTTTCCAGCGCGTAAGCCTCGCCACGCGCACAGGCAATCAGGGCAGATTCGTAGTCGTATTCCAAGCGAGTCTCTAATCCAACGTCAGCGCAAAAGTCTACCAGCAAACCAACCGACAGCCCCGGACGCCTGGGTCTTCACCTGATCACCCAGAAGTTGCCGGCGCAGACAATACGTGTGGGTCAGGTCTCGACTTTTGTGGCAAAAGTCGAGATCTGACCTTGGTGTACGTGTACTTGAAAAACAATCCGAAGCCGCCCCTGTCGTTTCCAGATGAAAAGGTCTCTAACCCAATTTGTTTTGCAAATGAAAATGGCCAGCTTAGGCTGGCCATTTTCATTCATATTGATCGAACTCTTAACGTTGCGACACGACCGACTTCTGTTGTTTGGAGAGTTCCTTGACTGTCTCTTCAGCAAACTTCTCATATAGCCAGCTCATGCGCGTGCCGTCCTGGCCGCCCGCGATCCCGCCCAGGGCATAGGATGTAGAAACCACAAAGCGATCGATCTCCTTACCCAACGCATCAGTCAGCACGATCTCGCCTTCAATCGAATCCGATCCAGCCATAAACCCCCACATGATCGCGGAGAAATTCGAGCGAACACGCATATCCTTGACCACCACTTCGATCCTGGGAAGCTGAGGGTTGCCTGAAGCACTGATCAGGGACCGAGAATCAAGCGCCCGTTTGACATGGCTGAGCAGCTCATCCGGGTTGAATTTCAGATTTTCAAGCGCCTTTTCCTTGGCGGCGGCCGACATCGAAAGGGACACAGAAGCGAACTGGCTATACGCCGGAGCGCTCACCCGCTCGGCCGACGCGCTCGGCGCACGGGTCACACCCGATGCGCATCCCGCAAGGATGAATGCAGCCGCAACCACAGACAACAATTTTTTGTTCATTACCACTCCCCCTTATTGATTGAATTGATTTTGAGTTTTATCGATGGGCACCCAGAGGTATCCGCCCGAATTTTCGCCGAGAAATGCCAAAGTGTGAAGCGACTTGGCGTCGGGTTGTGCCACATGCGTGTAGCCAGTCCGGATCCTACGAAATGACGGGGTTCAGGTCTTGCCTTTTGCGGAAAATGACAAGACCTGACCTCGATGTCGAAAATTAACCGTGTCTGCCCCGTTTGTTTCAACTGAAGTGACCGACGACTGGCACAAGCGCGGTACGTTCGTTTAAGCTTTTGCATCCTCACATCGAACCGAACCCTGCCATGATCAGCAAGCATGACGTTCTCAAGGCTTTCAACTTCCGCCACGCCTGCAAGACCTTCGACCCGGCACGCAAAATCCCCGACGCCGATTTCCGTTACATCCTGGAATGCGGTCGCCTGTCGCCCAGTTCGTTTGGCTACGAGCCGTGGCGCTTCGTCGTCGTGCAGGACATGGCGCTGCGCGACAAGCTCCGTGCGGTGAGCTGGGGTGCCCAGGGGCAGTTCCCCACGGCGAGCCACGTCATCGCCATCCTGGCGCGCAAGGACGACCTGCTGCCGGGCTCGGACTACACCGAACATGTCATGCGCGATGTGCAAAAGATGTCGGACGAAGCCATCGCGCGGCGCCACACGTTTTACCCGCAGTTCCACCAGCACGATTTCCGCATTGACACACCGCGCGCGCTGTTCGACTGGTCCTGCCACCAGGCCTATATCGCGCTCGCCAACATGACGACCGCGGCGGCGCTGATCCGCATCGACTCTTGCCCGGTAGAAGGTTTCAACCGCGAGGACGCCGAGGCCGTGCTAGCTGAGGCCGGTCTGCTCGAAGACGGGCGTTTCGGCCTCGCCGTCATGGTCGCGTTCGGCTACCGCATCAAACCGCAGCCGGAGAAGGCGCGGCAGGTGATCGAGGACTTGGTGCGCTGGGTTTGACTCCGCGCACTGCCCTCAGCGCGACGAATACCTACTCCCGTTTTCAGACAGGGCTTACACGGAAATCGGACGACCTTACGCTGCCAAACGTCGCCGTTATCGGCATCATTCCGGTATCGTTTTCGATTAGCCAGATTGCCTCATAGTCGATATTGATTGATTGGGGTGAGTTAACATCGGCAGCCCTACACAGGACAACAGCATGAACCCGACCGCCGTGGAAGACCTGAATGCCCTCTTTGATAAGGATGGTTTTTTTAACAATCCCGAACAATGGGATATCGCGCTCGCACAGCGCATCGCGAATTCCGAGAACATGGGAGAAATGGATGACTTACAGCAGGCGCTGTTACTGACCCTGCGCGAGGAATTCCAGAAAAATGGCGCGGTTACGGCCTTGAGTCATATCTGTCACCTTAATAATTCAGAGGCGGATTGTCTGCATCAGCTGTTCGATTCCCCGCGCCAGGCATGGCGTATCGCGGGTCTTCCCAATCCGGGCGAAGAAGCCAAAGCTTACCTGGCCTGAATTCCTCCGCTGCCCCCCTGCCAGCATTTTTCCAACCGTTAATTTTGATCCCGATTCATTGGCCCCGACAGAGCGCCCTATCATCTGGGGATCGCACATTAACGGGGTAGATATCGTCTTTCGTCACTCATCGATTTAAATGTGTCATTGCAAGACTTGGCCTCTAAGCTGTTATTTTTTACATCTTTCGGGTTTAATCGAGATCATCATAAAGATGGTTTACACGCCGCTAGCGGCCTGGGGGATCGAGCGTGGAGCGCGTCCAATTTAATTTCGATACGGTATTGCAACGCCTGCTGCAAGAGGTCTATGACCTGCTTGCTGCCCTGCCGATGCTTGGCGTGGCGCTGTTGGTCTTGTGGGTCACCTGGATGGTGGGCAGTTGGCTCTCGCGACGTACCGTGCTTGATCGCGTGTCACAGCGCAATCCGTTTTTGCGTGACCTGACCCGCACCACTGTCCGGTGGATCGTGACGCTCCTTGGCCTGTTAATTGCGCTTGAGATCCTGGATGCGACGGCCCTGGTTGGGGCGTTATTGGGCACCGCAGGTGTGCTTGGGATCGCCCTGGGATTCGCGTTCAAGGAAACACTGGAAAACTATTTGGCCGGAATCCTGATGAGTCTGCGGCAACCGTTTTCTCCCCGCGACCACGTGGTGATCGACGGCAACGAAGGTATCGTCATCGCGCTGACCTCCCGTGCCACCATTCTGATGACGCCAGACGGCAATCACCTGCGCCTGCCCAACGCGCTGGTGTTTCGCAGCGTGATGTTGAACTACACGCGCAATCCCAACCGGCGCTTCGAGTTCGATGTGGGTATCGGCGTCAACGAAGATCTGGTTCTGGCGCAACAGATCGGCATACGGGTTCTGCTGGCGCTCGACGGGGTGCTGGATAATCCGCCACCGCGCGCCTTCATCGCCGCACTCGGCGATTCGAACGTCCAGGTGCGTTATTACGGCTGGGTGGACCAGCGTACGCACGATTTTTTGATGCTCAAAAGCGAAGCCATCCGGCAGGTCAAGTCGGCGCTGGAGCAGGCTGGGCTCGACTTGCCCGAGCCCATCTACCGCGTGCAGATTACCGAGCGCGCACCGGCCGTTGAAGCCATGGCGGCACACCCCAAGGCGAAGCCAAAAGCACCCCTCACCGCAGAAACCGTCGACACAGGCGTCAATACCGAGCTGCAAGTCCAACTCGAGCACGACGAGCGCGCATTAGATGCACAAAACCTACTCGATCCCGAAGCGCCAAAAGAATAAATGCGCGGCCGCGCTACAGGGTTATCCGAGCCTGAGGTTGGCGTTTATCCACGGGGGGGGTGGCTGGAACAAATGGGATCAGCCACCCTTTCCATGTTCCCGGGAATGAATCGTGTCCAACTCCATTTTTTTCGACGCGATGGATTGAACTGTCAGTGGTAATGTGAGCGCTACCGCTTATCCCAGAAGCCCATCGCATGACAGATGAAGACATTCCTGTTCCGGACTACCGTCTCCACCTGCTCAAAGGTCTTGCGGCTGCGGCTGCGGTCGTCGTGGTCTGGTCCGGGTTCAACATCATCTCCCGACTGGGAGGACGCAGCCCGCTTACGCCGTATGACATGGCTGCCATACGTTTTGTGTTCTCGGGAATCGTGTGTCTTCCGTTTGTGTTGATCCGGTGGCGACGCCTCAAGTGGCCGCGACTCGCCGTGCTTGCCGCGTTTGGCGGCATGAGTTACGGCTTATTTGTTTACTCGGGATTTTCCCTTGCGCCCACCGCCCATGCGGGCATTCTGGTCAATGGCGGCATTCCCTTTGCGAGTGCATTGATCGCCTGGCTCATACTCGGGCACCGCCCCGGACTCCGGTCTGAAATCGCCCTGCTGGTCGCCGGTGTTGGGATCGTGTTGATCGGCATCCACAGCTTTGGTCAATTTTCCGGGGTACCCGCCCATCAATGGGTGGGGGATGTGTTCTTTCTCCTTGCCGCAATCAGCTACGCCAGCTTTGGCTTGTTGCTCAAGCATTGGCATGTCTCGCCCCTCGACGCGACGATCGGTGTCGCCGTGATTTCCATGGTTTGCTACACGCCCGTTTATCTCCTGTTTCTGCCCAAGTCCATCACCACCGTTCCCCTGTCCTTCATTCTGTTGCAAGGCGTTTATCAAGGCATCCTGGCTGCCTCAATTGCCGGCTTGCTCTTTGCCTACGCCATACACAACATCGGGACGCAGCGCGCAACGCTCATGTTGGCCCTGGTTCCAGGCATCTCGGCCGTGGCAGCCGTGCCATTGCTGGGGGAATCCCTCGATGCCGTGACGATTGCCGGCGTCGTGCTTGTAACGATCGGCGCGGTTCTGGGTGCTACCCATCGATTAGTAAAACGTGGATAAAGGGGTCTCGATTATCTGGCACGGGGTCAGGGGAAGTCCTGGTCTGTCCTCTATTGTTTGTCGCGGCCCGGAGGCGTTCACCTACCTAGCTACGCGCCCCACTCATATAGCGCGACTGCGGCACCTCTACCTTTTCTACGACAGCCGGGGGATGATTAGCCGGACCTTGCGGGCGAGAGGCGAGCAACCCGAATTTGTCACGCAGCGTTATTGCCAGCAGCACCAGTGTCTCGTCGTGCAGATTCTCGGCTGCACTGAACATTTGGTCGGCGTAAACGGCATCCGCCGCCAACTTCACCAGGTCGATCTCTGGCCCGCCGGCTTTACGGCTACCGAATTTTAGCTTTACCATTTCATTCAGGGTTTCGCGGTCCATTTTTATCCTGTCATACTCGAGATTATTCAATTCGTAACGAAAGCGCGCGGCACCGTCACCGACCTCGCTCTGCAGATCAAAGCATGCTCCGTGCCATGTAATTTAATGATTCAAGATCAAGAGTCTTTCTTCATGATGCCGCGAAATTTAGCGCCTCAATGGTAGAAAACGGCACATAAAAAAGCGCCCCGCACCAAGCCGGTGCGGGGCGCCCAGCCACTGCTCGTGGCCTATGCGATTAAAGTATTCGGGGGTAGGTCTTACTTTATTTGCCGTTGGTTAATTTGTTAATGCAAGGCCTGTCACCCTGGTTCGCGATGATAAAAAGCATCAAAGGTATCTTGATCTACACAGCGATTGTCCTGATCGCTTCGGCTGTGTACTTTGGCTACGCCTATACGGTGTATCCAACCCTGCCTGAGCGGGAAACATTTCTCAGCGAGATAGGCGAGGGGTTGGGTGAAGCTGGGCTTTGGGCCTTGCTTTTTATCTATGCACGCACCCTGCTGAAGCTGGTCATGGGCAAAGGCCCTCTTGCAAAGCGCCTGCTCCCGGATTATTCAGCGCCCGTAGCCGCATCGCTTTTCCAGCAACTGCTTAGTTTTCTGGATCGAACCCATGTTTATGTAGGCATTGCCACGGTGGCGATCATCCTGCTGCACATTGCAATGATGGGTATCCCCATGCAGATCCTGTTCTTTCCGGCCGTATTGGCGCTGGTCATTTGGCAGGGAGTTTTTGGCCTGTTTCTTACATGGCGTTATACGCCGAAGGAACTGAAAAAATTCTCCTATCTGGTGCATGCCCAATTTCTCACCGGAATCATGATTGGCATATTTGCCTATTTTGGCCACCTGCTCATTGATAACTGACTGAGAAGAAGAGCCCACCGTCTCTGCATTGCAGGACACCGAAAACAATTACTGAGCCGCCCCGGGTTTTCCGGCCAGCTCATTTAATTCGGCCCTCTTTGATTTCTCAGCAGGACCCTGGGAACAAATGGTATCTGATCCCATTTATTTGTTTCAAACCCTGCAATAAAAATTAATCGTGCGCGGTTCCATTTGCTTTACGCAAGCAAACATTAATTGTTCGAATCAATCCGCATTTAGGGTGTGCCGGCAAACCGACAGGGCGAGGGGCAGGATGAGATCAGATTTCCGATCCGATCATGGGGTCAGGTCTTGCCCTTTGACGCAAAAGACAAGACCTGACCCATGACTTCACGTGAGTTTCAGTGTGTAAGCGGTACAAAAAAACCGTCGGCAAACTCAACCGCCTCCGGCAGTGTGAAGATTTCCCTGTTCCCCAAGTCCTCTGCAAGCCATTGCTGAGCAACTTTGCTGTCCCGCAGATACATCATCTCCATACACAGGCTATCTGCACAGCACGTGTCGGCGTCTACCGCTCCCCAAGCAATGCCAAGGTGAATGTCACCCGCTTCATCCGGGTTCTCAATTGTTTTTCCTGACTGCTGGATGTTGACGGGGTCACCAGTGATTCTGCATCGAGAAGCAATGTGTGTTTTCATCCCGAACATGGGACTGACTGCCAAAGCATCCAGGGCACACATGGCATAGACCTGATGACCGTTAACCCGTACTTTATGCTCTCGTGCCTCCATGGTGAACGGGTAAGCCCCCACAGGCTTCCCATCCTCCGAGAACACCACCAACTCACTGTCTCGCAACACATTCACCGCATCTTCAAGATGGTTGACGCGTTGTGCCATTTCTTCCCGGGTAAGGATACGTCCTCTGGTCACAAATGAATGAAGAACGTGTTGATGCAGCTCCCTGATCTGCTCGCTGCATTCCGCTTGTCTTTCTTTTAAGGGCAAAATGCGTTTCAAACGTTTTAATGCTTTCTCCAGCTTCGCGTTCATACACCATCCATATTTAATTGGAATAACCGTCAACAAGCCCGCGAAAAACAAACGCTAAGCGGACGTTCGGAATGCACTATGCAAGATAGAAACAACCAGGGTTTAGGCTTGCTTTTTGCAACAAAAGGCAAAACCTGACCCCGTGGTTTTTCGCTATGGTTTTCCGAGCACCTTCATCAATATCGCGTCAGCAGATGTCCACAACACGAAAGGTTCCTCGTCGCCTTCTACGTTGTCATTGATCGCAATGACTCCAGAAGGTCGCATCCAGCCGACGATCTTGTTGCCGAACGCATCAGTACGCTGCCCAAATCGACGCTCCGGGCCGAATCGCTTTTGCATCAGCGAAAGCACTTTTGGATGGCTTTTCGCGGGGAAGGCTACCCGTACGGCTGATAGATGGTCGTTGCGAAAGAAAAAGGCGACAAGGCGCGCATCGATGCCGTTGAATTTTGAAATGGTTGCCCAGCAGACAGAATCGCCAAGGATGCCGTGTTCAGCGACACAGGTATGGTGGAGATAATGATAAGTCTGCCTGATACTGAGTTGGCTATCCCCGCTCAGCGCATCCATGTCCAGCACGATCGGTTTGGCATACAGTCTGTCGACCACGCTCGATCCGGGGGTGCTCATGCGGTAATCCACAGCGATGCCCAATCCTGCCAGCAATAGAAGCAGGATCATGAACTTGACAGATGCACTGCCCCTGACCAAACGACCTGCCTTGATGGTACGCATACCCCCCTCCCTTTTTGTCATGGCCGGCGAGTCTACCGGTTTCTTGTTTTATTGATGCCGTCCTGGCGACATGGGGAATGTGTCATTGCAAGACCTGCCCCCGTCGTTCTTGTTGTTTGATTCTGCCCCTATTTATTCGGCGTTCTGCTCAGGCACGACGTCGCGTAAGGGCGATGAAACCCCAAATGATCGCCAAGGGAACAAGCATGATCAGCAGATGCGGAAACATCAGACCGGCAACGATCAAGCCAAGTGCGACAATTCCCCCCAAAATGAAAATCCCAATCCCCGCGAATACGAACAACAAGAGGATCGCCGCGCAGAAGAATGCAACCCAGGCAACGACCAGGCCCGCCAATCCGATGGCCCCCTGAAATGGACCGCTTAACTCCTGGCCATTGACGATGACTCGGGTGGTGCTGCCCTCAAAAAAGAGCCCCCAGACGATGATTGCCAGCATGAATACTGCGAGGAGGATTGCGAGCTTCTTGGCCATGGTTGACTTCCTTCAAATGAGCGGTGAATTCACCTCAATTTCCGAACGCTCGGAAAAACAATCCGAAGCGGCCCCCTTTAGTTCCTTTTGAAATTAATTCGAGTCTGGCCCCTTTGATTCGAACCTGACCCCTTTATTAGCTCACTGTTGGTGTGCGATTTCTACAATGGTTCAACTATGCGCACGCGTCCAGATGCTCAGCACCTGTTCCGCCAAGGTCATGGGGTCAAAGGGTTTCGCAATGACATCCAGTGCGCCCAGATCCCGGTAGTACTGGATGTCGCTGGGTTGGACCTTGCCAGTCATGAAGATCACTGGGGTATCCTCCATCAAAGGATCCTTGCGCAGGGCGGCGAACGTGCTCGGTCCATCCATCCCCGGCAGCATCACATCCAACAGGATCAAGTCCGGCTTGAAAGCCGATCCTGCCTGCACAGCCTCTTCACCACTTTCAAACATCTTGAGCGTAAATCCGCCCACGGTTTCGAGCGCGAGCTGAGCCGCTGCGCGAACAAAAGGTGAGTCTTCAACGTACAAAATCGTGTTCAGCGAATTGTTCATACAAACCCTCCGGGCGAACTCATCTCCCAACTACACCACGCCATATCCATTCATGATTTCATAATAAATGGATATGGCGTCTCCCCCATTTATTCTCTTGATCTCCTTGACGGGTACTACACCTCAAGGAAACCAAATCGCTGCCATGCATGCACTGTTTTTACGGAAAGCCACCAATTTACAAATTGATTCACAAGTGATATTCGTGGGGAAACCTCAGGGTCAGACTCCATTTCTCGCCGCGCCAGAAATTAATCGTGTCTGACCCCATTTATTCTGATTATTCCAAGCGCAGGTGCTTGCCCTGCCCCATCCCGTTGTAAAAAAATGACTCCTGCAAGCCGGGCCTCCAGGAGTCAGTATCAATCACTACAGCGTATGCGCTTTAAAAATCCTTGCCGTCGACAATCCTGGTCCAGGTCACAGCTGGGCTGCCGTTTGGCTTAAGTCTTGCATAGGTGCCGTCGCCGTTATCACGGACTGGCGCACAGCGCAGCTTGGCCGCGGTATTGCAATGTTTGTCTCCCTCAACAGACCAGTCGCTTGTTTCGCCATTATCCCGTGAGCTGCTGCCGTCTGCTGCGAAATACTGGCGCCATTGCGTACTGCTATCCAGGGTGACATAGGCAGTTTTTCCGTTAAGTAATACCTTGATCTCGTCACCGCTGAGCATCTTTTCGGCATGACTTACCTGAGAAAACGAAAATAGAAGGAAAGACATTGCAAAGGTAGTCGCAATCTTATTCATCATCAAATCCCCTTTCATGGTTAAACAAAAAAGAAATAAGTGAGTCATCCGCAATTGCCTTGACACCCATAAGCCTATCTTCGTAAGCCTTCTCGCAGTCGATTGATGAATAGCCGGTTGGCGTAACCGCATTGGGTATCAGATCTTATTCCCATAACCCACACATAATCCAATTTATTGATGAACCAACAAAAAAGGCGCATTTACATGCGCCTTTTTCCATTCCAGCCGGGTCAAGCTTATCTGTCTGACACTCCGTAACCCGCATCTCGAAGAAGTTTTTCTGCTTCACAAATCGATCTTTTCGGCCATCCAGGAGAAGGGGTTGGTGACGCCGGGGAACATTTTGTCGAGGCCGATCTACTGGCAGCGCCGGTTGGCTATGAAGCGCAGCTAACTTCATTTATCCAACTATTTCCACCTGTAACGGAACACCTCGGAAACAATTCGAGCCTGGCCCCTTTGATTATGGGTTGGCATCACCGTGCACGCGCTCAATGAGCACACAAAAAGCCATCACACTCGAGGGTCAGGTCACAACTTATGCTGCTCTACCGTGACGCGTAAACCTAAGGGCCAGGCTCACATCATTCTAGGCATTGAATATAGCTAGAACAATCCGAGCTTGGCCCCTTTAATTCCCCCGACACCTCGCACGGTGAGCACGGCGCACGCCGTGGGGCTGCCGCTTGCGATGCAGTCTGGTCATCCACGAAGCGGCCAGCTTATTGTTTGCTATAAAGAACCAAGTCGATCCGACGGGGCGGATACGGGATCGACAGAAGCAGAGGGCAGGAAGGCGTGGGCGTCGAGTCGCAGCACTAAGTGCGACCTCGACTTCTGGCGTTTCTTTAGATATCAGCCCGTCTGCTTGAACGAACGGCCCGCTATAGGCGAGCGGTTCAATCGCCTCGTTCCACATGGAGGGCGTGACCGCTGTCATCGCACATGTGGTGACCCTTCACGAGGTCAGGTCAGGTCAGTACGACCCATCCTCGTGATCCTGCAACAGTAAATTTCTGATTTGGAAAGAGGTGGAACATGCAACTCATGACACGCAAGAACGGTGGCGACATGTCTCTCCAGGAGGTGGCTCGCGCCTGGAAAAAAGAGGATCACCATTATCACTGGAGCGAATACGATACGGACCGATGGGCCGTCGAATTTGCCCAGAAACTGCACCACGAGGAAACAGAAGCGCTCCAAAAGGAAGACGAGTCTGACCGTTCGGTGCACTAGCGTTTTGTTAGCGAAGTACGGGGTTTGGTTTTTGGCGCTAAAGGCAAGACCTTGCGCCGTCGTGCTGCACGACCTGACCCCGTAAGTTTCGAACTTTAATTCCGAGTTCCGTTATGCGTTCTTACGGCTTGCGCGGCCGTCGGACGAAGTCGATGATCTTGTCCAATTGAAAGCGCGTTTGTTTGCCGGCACGCTCGGATCGCTTGGTCAGTTCTTTTTGCACCAGGTCCGAAAAAGCGATCAGGTCCTGCCGCGGATATTCGTCCTGCACGCCCCCATCCTGGAAGAACGCGGCAACCCAGCGCGCATCCAGTTCGTCCTGTCCGGTCTCCTGCAAATATTCCGTTGCAGCCATTTCGACGTATTCGCTCAGCTTGGGCATCGTTCTCGGCTTTTAATATAGCTAGGGCAATTCAAACCTGACCTCTTATATCGTGGTCTGCCCCCAATTGTTCAGCTCTTTCGCCGTGTCGACTGCCGCAAGGCCGGGTTGTCGCGGTCCAGGTCGGCCTGCACCTGAGCGCGGCTGTGTTCGTACACGATCTCCCGCCCCATCAGCGAGCCGACGTAGGCCTGGCCGGTGCGCGTGGGGGTCAGTTCACACTTCATGCAGTTAGCGCCTTCGCCAAGCACCACGGTAATGTGATCGGCGCGCTTGTCGTACACCACCACGTCCATGATCTGGCCGGACTGGGTGACGCGAACGGGGATAGTTTCGGTTTGCATGGCTGCGGACGCTCCTGAAGGTGACGGGATGAAGCGGTAGGACGGGTTTTGATGCTTGCCAAAATAATTCGAGCCTGAACTGAACCAAGTCTTTCAAGAAACCGTGGTCTATCCCCTATTGTTTTTCGAGCCTGGCCCCTTTAATTACCTGTTCTTCTCAGGATCTTTCATGTCACAGCTACAGACAACGACCACCAAGACCATCTAGCACCGGCGAGAAGAACCAATATCATTGTGGCGATAAGAAAAATCCCTCTTAGCCATTGGTTGGTTTGCTCTTGCTTGTCAAGAATTGCGCGAAGGTAATCTTCCTGATCGAGACTCATACTCACCTCTCGGATTATGAAACCGGGGTCTGTCCCCTATTGTTTTCTTGCAAAAATAGTTCGAGCCTGAGCTGCACCTAGTATTTCAAGAAATCGTGGTCTGTCCCCTATTGTTGTGTTTTGACCCCATATCTCTGTTTATTTTACCCATCAAAAACAACCTGAAGGTGTCCCCTTTAATTCTCGCAGTCAGGGCTTAGATCGCGCCGAAACGCTTTAGCAGTTCCAACTGCTTCTGGAGCTTCTCGATGTCTAAGCTGGAATCAAGTGTGACGTTCACGTTAAAGACTGCGCGTGGTCCTACTTGACCGGTGCCTTTGAGCGCCCGCACCTTGGCGACCTTCTCATCGTCGTTAGCACCGTTCGCCACCTCTCCTTCTACTTCACCAGCTCTGTCCTCAGCTTCGGCGAGCGCTTCACCTCCTGACTCTTCATCTGACGTTTCTAGCTCCGCTTCTGCAGCAGCGCTTGCGGCTGCAGAAGCGACATCACTCGACGCCAGATGCTTGACTTGATCCCCATCAACGGTCACAAGATCCGCAATCGTCATACCTGCAATGTATAAGTCCACGCAGGTCGCTGTCTCATCCGGATGCACCTTGAGGTCTGCCGCCCGCTGCTTCAACTTGGCCTTCGACACCGTGTCACCATGGAAAGTGTCGAACAACTTCTTGAAGACTGTGGGCTTGAGCATTGCCTGCCGGTACAACGGAACCAACTCTTCGTGTGGTGCAGCTGCGATCTTCTTCGCCAAGTCACCGGCGGAATAGTTTGTCTTCGTGTCGCCATTGAGAAATCCGTACTGCTTTAGGGCGGACATACGGACGCCACCTATTCCCCCTTTTACTCCAATCACACCCGAGAGGATCACATCTTGGGGCTGAGGTGCTGTATGGGTTTTACTGACCAGCTTGCGTGCATAACCGATGGCATCGTTGAGCGCTAAGCGCGGAAAGATGCTACCGCCCTTTCGCCCACCCTTCGGCATCTGACGGATCTTCATTTCCGGTGCTGTAGTCATACAGTTCCCTTCATTGCAGAGAGCAAGTCATCTAGTCCTGCTTTGTACGACTTCGAAAAATCTGCATACTTCTTATCGGCGATGATTTGCGGCATCGGCGTGTCATCCAATTTAAGCGGCAGGATATGGACCTTGCGGCGCTGCACCTCGGACATCAATGCATTGTTCAGTTCTTTTTGCACCCATGCTGACTCACTCGACTTATGGCTCATGCCAATTAAAAAGTAGTCCGACTCGGCCAAACCTTGGGCGATTTTCTCCGGAATAGAGTCGCCCACGCGTATGCGCTGCTCATCAAGCCACACGCTGATCCCGTTTGCAGTGAGATCGGCGGCCAGTTGTCGGATAAAAGCTTTATCAGCAGAGCTGTGGGATAAGAATGCCACTCGTTGATCCTTTGCCTCCAGGTGACGACGCTCCTTCTTGGTTTCAGCCTCATCAACAAGGTCTTCGGCCACGAGACTCGGCTGAAGTGCGCCCAGCGACTGTGCCCACTCCAGCAGCGGGTTGAGATCTGCAGGCACGAAAGGTGAAATACCCGCGACCGTGGCGGCCTTACGCAGTGCTGCCTCCGTTTTATCGCCAAGCCTGAGAAACTGGCGCACACCTGTCAGCAGGGGAAGGCGGACTAGGGCTTCCTTGACCACAGCCTGTTTCTGATCCTGCGAACCCTTGTACGGGTATGGCAACACCAATACATACCCCGCACCTACAACATCGACCAATCCAATCTGAACGGCGTTCTTGAGTAACTTGCCAGCAGTGCGAGGATCAATGCCGGCAAACTGTGCCACTTGGCCACTAGATGGAGCATCTAACCAAGCGATAGCGTCAAGCGCCATAAAAAGCGAATCGAGCTTCGCTGGTTCGAACCGTTGCGAGCTGGTTGAAACTGAAGACTTCCTCGTAGCGGGCTTCTTAGTCAAAGTTTTCTTAGTCGTTGTCTTGGTCACTATATCGCTCTAATTTCACGAAAACGAACACGGGATTAGGTTTTGCATTAACACACCACCCCAACAAAAAAGGCGCAGTAACCTGCGCCTTTTTTCATCTAACACATCAATCCCAGCTCAACGCCCCGCCCGTCTGATACTCGGTGACGCGCGTCTCGAAGAAATTTTTCTCCTTCTTCAAATCGATCATTTCGGCCATCCAGGGGAAGGGGTTGGTGACGCCGGGGAACATTTCGTCCAGCCCGATCTGCTGGCAGCGGCGGTTGGCAATGAAGCGCAGATATTCCTTGAACTGGGCTGAGTTCAGGCCCAGCACGCCGCGCGGCATGGTGTCTTCGGCGTAGCGGTATTCGAGCTCGACACCTTTCTGGAACAGGCCGGTGAGTTCTTTCTTGAACTCGTTGGTCCAGAGGTGAGGGTTTTCGAGCTTGATGGTGTTGATGAGGTCGATGCCGAAATTGCAGTGCATCGATTCGTCGCGCAGGATGTATTGATACTGCTCGGCGGCGCCGGTCATCTTGTTCTGGCGACCCAGCGCGAGGATCTGCACAAAGCCGACGTAGAAGAAGATGCCTTCCATGATGCAGGCAAAGACGATCAGCGACTTCAACAGCGCCTGGTCGTTTTCCGGGGTGCCGGTTTTGAATTCGGGGTCGGTCAGCGTGTTGATGAAGGGGATGAGGAACTCGTCCTTGTCGCGGATGCTGGCGATTTCGTGATACGCGTTGAAGGTTTCGCCTTCGTCCAGGCCCAGCGATTCGACGATGTATTGATAGGCGTGGGTGTGGATGGCTTCTTCAAACGCCTGGCGCAGCAGGTACTGGCGGCACTCGGGCGCGGTGATGTGGCGATAGGTGCCGAGCACGATGTTGTTGGCGGCCAGCGAATCGGCGGTGACAAAGAAACCGAGGTTGCGCGTGACCAGACGGCGCTCGTCTTCGGTGAGCGCGGTGGGGTCTTTCCACTGCGCAATGTCGCGGCTCATGTTCACTTCCTGCGGCATCCAGTGGTTGGCGCAGGCGTCGAGGTATTTCTGCCAGGCCCATTTGTATTTGAAGGGGACCAACTGATTCACGTCCGTTGCGCCGTTGATGATGCGCTTGTCGGAGGCTTGCACACGCTGGGTGCTGGGCGCGGCGGGTGCCTCGTCAGCAGCCGCACTCGGGGCCGCATCCTTGCGCAGGAATGACGGCACGTTGACGGGCTGGGCGGCGGGTGTGAAATCATCTTCAAAATTCAGCATCGTTCTAAATCTCCTTTGGTTTGACCAAAGTGGGCTGGGCCCACACTACTTTTAATCTGGTGGTGGGCTGGTGCCCACCGTGTATCTAACTGGCCTTGGCCGGGCGCCCTTTGCAGGGCGAGTTATCAACCTGTCTGCGACAGGCTCCCTTCGACAGGCTCAGGGCGAACGGTTAACGCATAACTACTTTCTATGAACCGGCGTCCTTCGACCAGACTCTGATCAGGGCGAGGCTTCGTCAGGCTCAGCCCGTACGGTTTAAATGCCTACCTGTCTGCGACAGGCTCCCTTCGACAAGCTCAGGGCGAACGGTTAACGCATAACTACTTTCCATGTACCGGCAGCTCCCGACCAGAGTCTGATCAGGGCTTACGGTTAACGCATAACCCTCTTCACTTGCCGCCGGGCATACGATTCCACACGTGCTTTAGCGCGTAGTGGATCGGAGTCCCTTCGGGGGCATGCCTCTCCACATGTGTTTAATCCCATGCAGATCAGAATTCTTCAGGGCTGCCCCCGGCCAATGAACCCTCGCGCATGGCGAAACCCTCATTGGCCAGGTTGGCCTCTTCTTTTTTACCGCCGTTGCTGCTGGCGCTCCTCCTCCTACTCTTTACTGGCACGACTCGCATTCTTCAAACCCGACATCGCCCGGCCGCATGGTGCAGGCAATGCCGTCGAGCTCGGGCGTGGGCAAATTAGCCGCCGCCTTGTTCATGGCGCTGTGCGAGGTGCTAGCGCCGCCGCTTGACGACACCGCATTGAGTTCGCCGCCCTTGCCGGTGGATTTCTCGGCCGAGGTGGCGCCCATGGTGCGCAGGTAATAGGTGGTT
>JAGXGP010000102.1 GCA_024636775.1 Hydrogenophilales bacterium | reverse complement strand
TTTTACGGATGGCCTTACAGCTATTACGGCCAGCATGTCGATACACGCGTGAAACCGCCCCGCCCTGATTTGGTGGCCAAGGCGATTGCCCCGGATTATGCACTTGGCACGCATACCGCCTCGCTCGGGCTTGCTTTCTATGAGGGAAGCTTGTTACCTAAGCACTTTGCCGGCGGCGCATTCATCGGTCAGCACGGCTCCTGGAACCGTCAACCCCCCAGCGGTTACAAAGTCATTTTTGTGCCGTTTGAAGCCGGCCGCCCTGCCGGGATGCCCGAGGATGTGCTCACCGGCTTTCGCAATGCGCAAGGTCAGGCATTATGCCGCCCGGTGGGTGTAGTGGTCGATCGGGCAGGTGCGCTGCTGGTCGCCGATGACGTTGGCAACATCGTGTGGCGGGTAAGCCCCGTCAAATTGAACTGAGCAAAATCGGCATCATTCTGCTTTGTGTACGCCAGCGCACAGAGCTATCTGCAAGGAAGGCGATAATCGGAGTGAGTTGCCGTAGAGATACGCGGCATTCCCAATCAACAAGAGGTGATGATCATGATGCAAGGTAACTGGATGGATGGCTGGGGAACCGGCTACATGAGCGGATGGGGCGGATTATGGATGGTGCTGATCGTGGCCTTGGTCGTTGCCGGAATTGTTGCGATCATGCGTAAAAAGTAATGACCCTGATTTAAATGCTATAGCTCGGATTTATCTCACCACCTCATACACACTGGCTGTCCCGTTGATGTGTTCGCAAAGCACGCAACACATCAACCAGTGAAGGACGCCTCAACTTTATTCTTGTGCGCCAGCTGTCTCTCGCATTCACCGCAAAGGCGGCGGCGTTAAGGCTAAGCGGTCAAGATCCAATACAGTTTGTTTTGGCCTTATCAAGTTTGTTTGTTTCGTACCGTTCGCCCTGAGCCTGTCGAAGGGCTGCCCTTCGACAGGCTCAGGGCGAACGGCTCAGTGGTTAAGCGAACAGCATTGGGTCAGGTCCGGCTCCTCGCAAACGAGCAGCCAGATCATGCCGTCTTATGAGAAATGCTTAGTAGGCTACCTTACGGCTCTGGTGAAAACTCTGTCGTACGTTTTCCGTGGTCAATGGCAGCGACGAAAAAATTTTCATGCTCACCACCTGCTTCGAAATCCATTGCGAACATCTCATGGCACCCCTTATTGGCAAGGTGCACGTCGCCTCCCCCTGACCGCCTGATGGTGGTCATAACCAAGCATACCCGTCCATCGATTACAAACGTCTTCAGGTCCAGGGGAGAATAACGATGCGGATTGCCGATACGCTGAACGACATGCTGTAGCCGGGTGTTTAGACCGCGCTGCCCATACCCTTGTCCTGAACGCCTGCGGGCGGCTCAAGGCCGGCGAGCGGGCAGCCCTGGGCGAGCGGCCCTTCGGGGAATAGTTCGTAGAGATACTTGATGCCGCCTTCGGCGTGGAAATGCTCATCGAGTGCATCGTGAAGATCGCGTGCGTTCAGGGGAGATTCCGCCTGTTGTGAACACAGCTCTTGCAACGCACGCACAACCTGCCAGTGCGTTTCCGTCAGTGTCAGGTCTTCCGTTTCAGCGATTTTCTCCGCCTGTTCGAGGGACCAGTCGAGAGGGGCATGAGGGAAACCCGGAATGGGCTCGACTTCATAGCCCGGACGTGCGAAATCCTGTGTTGCATCATTCATGATCATTCTCCAATGGTTCGATCAAAACTCTTAAAGGCGGACATGCAGTGACCTTGGCCTAGCCAGGATCGAGACATTCCGTCCGGAACTTCCGGCAATCAGTCATGGGCACGTCCTTGCATGCAAGCTTACTCGGGAGAAAACACCCGTCTGTACGTCAGCGCACACAGATTTCGGGAAAGCCTCCGGCAACACTCATTACGAATGGGCTTCGAGGATGATTCGGCATCCGCCCCCAACGAATCCGACTGGGTGTTTACCCGGCCGTTACGGGGTCGTGATGGCGCCTTCCATGCTGATCGAAGCCTTGCCCGGAGCAAGGGGCAGGCCCGCGAGCGTATTGGCCATTGCGGCAACCAACTTTGGGCAGGTCTTGGAGCTTTGGATAGCAGGTACGACGAAGTCATTGGCCACAACCTTGCCTGTGTAACCTTTTTCTATGTCACCGGTGAAGGTCATGCCATGTAGCGAGCCGCTCTTGCCTGTCGTGAGTGTCGGCTTCAACGGGCCGATATCGCAGTTAAAGCCCAGCAACGTGAACGACGCCGACAGATTGGCTTTAAGGCTGACCTCGGCCGATTTCAATCCGGGTCCGGTCTTGAATGGTCCCGACAACGGTGCGTTCACTGTGATGGTGGCCGGCACGTGGATGAACAGGATCTTGACCGACACTGCCGGGAACGCGATGTTTCCGGGCTGGATGGTCAACCTCATCGCGCCGGTCTTGCCAATAACGGCGCCGCATGCCTTGGCACGCAGGCCATGGGAAGTGGCCCTCCCGAGCACCATCGTGCCATCGGTGAATACCGCGTGAAAGGTGGCGGCGGCGCCAGCAGGCTCCGCGCAGGAGGTGGCACTGGCCGAAGCGGGGCTCACGCTGGCAAATGGAACGAACAACGAAGCCAGCACCAGTACCCGTACCCGTACCCGTATCCGGATCCGGCTACGCTTGACCTGGGGGCGGCTGAAGGAGGTTGGGAGAATGTGCATTGTTCTACCGCTGCGTTCACCAACCATCACTTTAGGAAGCAATAAATAAGCACTAGAACAAGAAATAAATAATCACTAAAACGATGACTGGGATACCCAACAGCCAACCGATCAAATACTTTCCCATCAGACTTCTCCTTGAAATTTGGAATAGAGAAATGCACTATAAAATTTCGAAACGGTCCTGTCTGTGTGCTAGCGCACAATACAAAACTGACTGGAAAGCAGTCTCTCTTCCCAGCAAATGCGTCAAAAAATCTGCGTAACATCGCTTCAGGCGTTGCGCTGTTCCGGTTGATGATGGCGCGCCCGGCCAGCAACTTCGCGGCCTGTTGGACACCCGCATGTTGTGGCCGATACGCGACATCGTTTCGGTGCTTCGTCCATTTCGTTCGGCACCGCACAGACGACACCATGCCAGTCTTCTATCCTTGCTGAACAAGGAGCAAATCCCATGAAAACACTTACATTCCCACGCCGCCGCCTGGGCGAAAAGTTGAACGATCAACGGAGACCTTCATGATTGAGATCCGCAAGGGTCAGGCACCTACCCCGCTTACACGTGCCGAATTCAGTGACCGCTTTAGAGCATCCTTCATCGATCCGGCGTTCCGGGCTGAAGACCCGTCCATTGACCGCCTTGAAGAAATCGCCTGGCAGGCCCACACCGAGTACCGCAAATCCCCCTTTACGCAGAAGGCAGGCCCGGGGTATGCCGATCCGGACTATGACCTGTCAAGCGAGTGGGTTGCCACCAAAGAGCGCATCGACGCCGCGCAACTGCGCTGGGCCGATGCAGCGAGCCCGTCGCGGGTGTTGCTGATCTGTGGATCGGCGCGCAACGATGGCACCTGTCCGGGCGAGATGTCCAAGACCTTTCGACTGCTTGAAATTGCACGTGAAACCCTGGAGCAGGCCGACATCGAGGTCGATGTGCTCGACCTCAGCCTGCTATCCTCCGAATACGGCCGCAAGATTCACCCCTGCAAGGGGTGCGTGTCCACCGCGATGCCTTTGTGCAACTGGCCGTGCAGTTGCTATCCTAACCATGCGCTCGACCAGACCAATGACTGGATGAGCGAGATCTACGAGCGCTGGACCGCCGCCCATGCGGTGATCATCGTCTCGCCGGTGTATTGGTACCAGAGCCCCAGTCCGTTGAAACTGATGATCGACCGGCTGGTTTGTGCCGACGGCGGCAACCCCGACCCCACGTCAACCTCGGGCAAGAATCCCGGCAAGGCAAAAGCACTCGAGATGGCCGGCTGGGACTATCCCAAGCACCTGGCAGGACGCGCCTACGGACTGATCGTCCACGGTGATGTGGCAGGGATCGAAGGCTCGCGCCGCGCCCTGTCGGACTGGCTCGACTGGATGGGTTTCATCGACGCGGGTGCCCAGGCGCGACTGGACCGTTTCATCGGCTACTACGAGCCGTATGCAACCAGCCACGACAGCCTGGACCAGGATAAGCCCGTACAGGAAGAAGTGCGCAATGTGGCGCGTGCTGTGGCAAAGAGCGTGGTCGAGTTGCGTTCTGGCCGACTCCAGGCGGTGCAACCGAACCTGTCGCGTCCGCGCCCGAAGTAAGTTATACGCCCTGCAACCGTACGGCAGCGCACTGACACTTCAACCATCACCGGATAGGCTTGACGATCTATCCGTTACCTACAAATTTTATTGCTGGAGAAAAAGCATGAACGAATATCGCCACCATGTAACGGGCTTTTTTGCCCATCGCGAAGCAGCCGAAATCGTGTTTTCAAAACTTGTCGAACGCGGTCTGCCGCGCGAGCGGCTGCGCATCTTCGAATCCGACCCGGCCGCGTCAGACACCGCGCCCAATGAAGGCAGCAATGCCGTGCTGAAGGACGTGCTGGTCGATGCCACCATCGGAACCGCCGTAGGCACCGGCGTCGGCGCGCTGGGGTCCGTGGCGCTGGCGGCGACGAGCGTGAGTCTGTTCATCGCCAGTCCATTGGTCGCTCCGCTGATGTTGCTAGGCTGGGGTGCCAGCATCGGTGGCCTGATCGGTGCCGCGGTCGGCGCCACCCCCGGTGCCGGCAACAAGGACGGCTGGTTATCGGATCTGGTCAGTGATGCGCTTGCCAGCGGCCAGGTGGTGCTGGTAGCGGAGACCCTGACCGAGCAGGAAACGGCGATTGCACGCGAAGTCATCCAGGCCGCGGTGGGTGACCATAAAGTCAGCAACATGGCGTGAACACAAGCCGTTCCGGCCGGTTCTGATTTGGATCAAGCCAGCTTGTCTGCGAATTCATGATTGACGTCACGGTGACGAACCTCATCTGCGCGGACTGCAATGATGAGGTCGTGTAAACGGGCATCGGGCGCAAGCTTCCAGTAATCGATGGCGATCCCGGGCGCCTCGACGTCGGTGCAAAAACCGCTGTCCACCTCGGCCAGATATTCGGTATAGCTGTGGACGGCTTCTTCCTCCAGATAACCCACGACACGGTGCGCAGTCTTGGGCGAAATCAGGTACAGCAGAAAGAAAAAATTAAAGAAGCCACCCTGGGCAAGCAGGATCAGCAGGCGCTCAAGCCGGGTGGGCTGGGCAATATGCGTAAAGATCATCAAGTGCATGCGTTCATTCTCTGCTTCGTCCAGGAGCGTGCGGATCCATCCGTGATCGCCATCGAGTCGGCGCAATGAATGTAAATGTTGTAGCACACCACCCACCATGCCCGGCACAGCAGCAACCGTTTCCAGCACCACCGCGCGATGACCATAGCGGCGGGCGAAAAAAGTGTCGGCGAAGAACCGCATAAACCTGACCAAAGCAAAAGCCATCCGGTCGCGAAAATCCTTTGGCTCGTAGTGATGCTCGAGTGGTGTGATCACTCGCATTTGTTCACTTTCGGTCTGTCCCATATCCGATATTTTCCTCCCCTCTTTTGCACGAGCAGGTCGTGTACTGCTTATCAGCCAGCATGCACGATGCACCGGGAGTGGTTTCCATTCCGTTCGGTAACGCACCGACCACTGGATTGCTTATGTGCGCTGGCGCACAGCGAATGTCGTCACGTACTGACATGCTTTACCCTATCAAGAAAGGAGCTTTGAATGAACAAGCTAATGATTCTAGGTATCGTGGGGAGCCTGCGCAAAGGCTCCTATAACCATTTGGCACTCAAGGCCGCACAGGAGCTGGTACCGGAAGGCGCGGTGCTCAACCTTGTCGAGCTACGTGACATTCCGGTTTACGACCAGGACACTGAATTAGTCATGCCTGCTGCCGTGCTTGAATTCAAGCGACGGATTCTGGAAGCCGATGCCATCTTATTTGCCACACCGGAGTACAACTATTCTGTTTCCGGCGTGCTGAAGAATGCCATCGACTGGGCGTCAAGACCCTATGGTGAAAGTGCCTGGACGGACAAACCGGCGGCGGTAATGGGCGCATCTACCGGCAATCAGGGGTCGGCCCGCGCGCAGTATCATCTGCGACAGATCCTGGTCACGCTGCAGATGCCAACGGTCAACCAACCGGAAGTGATGATCGGCAATGCCGCCCAAAGCTTTGGCCCGGACGGCAGGCTGACCGATGCGCCGACCCGGGAGAATATTCAACAGCTTCTGGCTGCATTGGTGCAGCTGGCAAGATAACTGGATCGGTGGCTGGTGAACGGGCTACCTATGCGGGTGAGGGGGTTGATGGATTGCACTGGAGGAACCATGAAACACGCCCACCGAATCATCCGAAAGAAGCGTTTGGCTGACGCCTGGATGCGTGCTGCCCTGATGGCAGGCTATATGTTTCATGGCGCTACCGCCTTTGCAGAAGGCCTCCAGAACGAATTGGAAGGCAACAACTCCCAGGACGTGCAGACGCTCCGCCTAAGCCCAGTGGTGGTCACGGCAACCCGAATTGAAGCATCGAGTTTCGATCTGCCGGTTTCCGTCGACGCGGTGGACCTGGATCATATTCAGCACCAGCAGGCAAGGGTCAACCTCTCGGAAAGTCTGGTGCGCGTGCCGGGGATCGTGGTGCAAAACCGGCAGAACTATGCCCAGGATCTGCAGATTTCCTCGCGCGGTTTCGGCGCCCGGGCCACCTTCGGTGTGCGCGGGGTGCGTCTGGTTGCCGATGGTATTCCGGCCACCATGCCCGACGGACAGGGCCAGACGGCCACCTTCGATCTGGACACCGCCAAGCGCATCGAGGTGTTGCGTGGACCCTTTTCCGCCAACTACGGCAACGCTTCGGGTGGGGTAATCCAGATATTCACCGCAGACGGGCCGCAGATTCCGACGTTAAAGGCCAGCGCCCTGGTGGGCAGCTATGGCACCCGCAAGCTGGGCATTCAATTCGGCGGACAGGCAGGCCTGCTGAATTACATTGGTGCGCTTTCCAGGTTCGACACCGACGGTTACCGCAACCACAGCGCCGTTCGGCGAGATCAACTCAATGGGAAGTTCAAGGTTGCGCTCGATGCGGACGCTACCCTCAGCCTGGTCGTCACAGCGCTGAACCAGCCCGAGACGCAGGATCCACTTGGGTTGACACGGGAGCAGGTGGAAGGCGAGCCACGCCAGGCTGGCACGGGTGCGCTTGCTTTCAATACACGCAAAAGCATCCTCCACAATCAAGGAGGACTGATCTATGAGCGGCGCCTGTCGTCCGAGGATACCGTGCACCTGATGGGTTATCTCGGCCAGCGGAGCGTCCGCCAGTTTCTTGCTTTTACGGGAACAAGTCCGACTTCGTCGGGCGGCGTCATAGACCTCGATAGTGGCTTCGGTGGCCTTGGATTGCGTTGGACCCGGGTAACCCGTTTGGCCAACAGCCCGTTCACCCTGACGGCCGGTGTCGACGCCAATCGGATGGAGCAGCGTCGCAAAGGTTACGTAAACGACTACGGGATCGCCGGCGCGGTGAAGCGCGACGAGAACGACATCGTCCATGACCTGGGCCAATACGTGCAGGCGAAATGGGAGGCCAGTCCACGCTGGACACTGAGTGCCGGGATTCGGCATAGTAAGGTCCAGTTCGATTCAACTGACTATTTCATAACGGCTAGCAGCCCGGACGATAGCGGCAACATCGCCTACTCCAACACCAGCCCAATGCTGGGCGTGCTGTACCACCTGACGCCGAGCGTGAACCTGTACGCCAATGCAGGAAAGGGGTTCGAGACCCCAACCTTCTCCGAACTTGCCTACAAGCCGGACGGCACGCCGGGGCTCAATTTCGTTCTGCGCCCCAGCACCAGCACCTCCTACGAGGTGGGCGTCAAAGCCTTTGTTGGCGCAGATACCCGGGTGAATGCGGCCCTATTCCACATCGATACCGCCGACGAAATTGTCAGCGGGCCGACGATCACCCCCGGCCGCAGCACCTATGTCAACGCCGCCAAAACCAAGCGCGATGGACTCGAAATTTCCGTGGACAGCAACATCGGCCATGGGTGGAAGGCATACCTGGCCTATACATGGATCGACGCCAAATATAAAGATTTTGTCAATTCCAGCGGCGCGAATCTCAGTGGTAACACGTTGCCGGGCGTGCCGCGTAGCGCCTTGTACGGGGAGATTTCCTGGGCCTATCCGGCGACCGGATTTTCCACGACGCTATCCTCATTCTGGAACAACAAGGTCTACGTAAACGATGACAACACCGAAACTGCCAGCAGTTATGCCGTGACGAGTTGGCGCGCCGGATTCAAGCAAAGCCTGATGGCCTGGAAACTGGAAGAATTTGTGCGGGTGGATAATCTCTTCAACCGGAATTACATAGGCTCGGTGATTGTCAATGCATCCAACAACCGGTTCTACGAGCCTGCCCCGTTACGCAATTATCTCGTTGGCATCGATATCCGCCGTACGTTCTGATCTGCATGGTATCGCCCGCGGCGAAATCGGCGGCAATCACCCCCTGTTCGTCCATCTGGAACACAGCCGGAACGACAACTGAGAAAGCCTTGCCATGCAAGCCGTCCGGCGGGAGCGGAAGGGATGCCACCCGCTACACCATCTCCAGTGCCCGTTCGTCCTAGCCTTCATGGCCGCTTGAGCGGGCGGCGGCATGAGGCTCAGGTTTGACTACTGTATTAGGGCAGTCCACAAAGCTGAAGCGCTACCATTTAGTCGGCCGTTGCCACGGCCCACACCGAAAATTGTGCGAACCGCTTTTGGCCGACGCCCGTTGCGCCTTTTTCCAGGTACAGGGCCCAGGCCCAATCCGATTCGAACAGGCTGGTGGTGGACGACCAGTAGATGTCCTGCACGTCGGCGAAAGGATGCCCTGACGGCACGGCTGGGCTGTGGGTGGCGCAATCCACCAGTGACTCCAGTTCGTTGATGGTGGGCAGCCGCCAGGCACTGCCCTCGCCCTCATGATTGAGTTTGGCCACTGCGGCCAAGGCCTCACCCCAGCACACCGGTTGCGGAGTGAGGTTTGCGCTACGGCGCCAGAGCAGACAGGTGAGACAATCCAGCACGCCGTCATGGCGTATTTCGAAGCGAGGTTCAGGCCACGCGGCGCCAAAACACCATTCGCCGTCTTGCCCCGTCCCGGTACATGAAATGACTTTGCCGGAGGCGTCGTAACACAGGCTTTGGCCTGTGCGCGGGACAACGCCCAGACCTTCGCCGCGCACTGGCCATAACATGAAGGATTGATCCTTGCCGCCGTAAAACATGCGTGCGCCATCAAGCGCCACATACCAGGCGTGCGCCGGGCTGATAGCCGCCGTCGTCGACGTCCAGTACCAGCCATTGAACACCTCGATGAACGGGTGTTGCTTAGGCAGTGCAGGCAATTTGGTTTGCAGACTGAGCAGGCTGCGCAATTCGCGGCGATTGGGCATGCGCCAATCCCTCTGGCCGAAATGCTGTTCGCGGTTCATGTTCGCGACGAAATCCAGTGCTTCCTGCCAGGTGAGGGGAAATTCCGCGAGGTTGGCATTACAACACCAGATCAGACCCGTCAGTCGATCCATGACCTCGTCGTCGCGTACATCAAATCGCGGCTCCGGCCAGGGGACTCCGACGGCAAACGACGCGTCCTGGCCGGAACCCTCGCACGCAAGCTCGCGTCCATCATCGGCATGACAAGTGCGTTGGCCGGTATCCAGATAATGCTGAGAGGTCATGATGGCTCCAACGAATAATTGAGCGAACTGTTCTGATGAAGGTGTCCGGATTGTGTGCCACGCATCGAAGCAACCAAACCGGTTTGTTCGGATGCGCTCACTGCACTTTAGACCTCCTGGCTGCCGCGCAGGTGATGCGGGTCTATAGTAAACGGGCAATACACGTTTATCCGCTCTACGTACGCCATCGCACATACAACACGCTGCGTGCAAGGGATACTCCACTGTGATTGAAAGCCATGACCCGGATATGACTTGTAAGCGAAGCGATGACGTTGATGTTTTTTATAATCGTAGCCTTACCCGCTCGTATAAGTAATTTTCTCAATTAACAAGCATTGCTCAAACAAAATGAAAACCAATCCATTTGCGGGAAAGCCCGCCCAGCCAGACATGCTGGTCAATGTGCCCAGGCTCATCACGGCCTATTTCAGCAACCTGCCCGACCCTTCGGTGCCCGCGCAACGGGTCGCATTTGGCACCTCGGGTCATAGAGGTTCGGCATTCGAAAACAGCTTTAACGAATGGCATGTGCTCGCCATCAGTCAGGCCATTTGCGAGTATCGAACGCAGCAGGGTATCGATGGCCCGCTGTTTCTGGGGATCGACACCCACGCGCTTTCGGAGCCGGCGTTGACCAGTGCGCTCGAAGTGCTGGCGGCCAACGGGGTGGAAGTCATGCTCGCGGACAAGGACGAATACACCCCGACCCCGGTGATTTCGCACGCCATCCTCACTTACAACCGCGGTCGAGCTGCCGGTCTGGCAGACGGTATTGTCATCACGCCGTCGCACAATCCACCCGACAGCGGCGGCTTCAAGTACAACCCGCCCAATGGCGGGCCAGCGGACAAGGACATCACGGGCTGGGTCGAAGCCCGCGCCAATACGCTGCTGGAAAGCAAGCTCAAAGGCGTCAAAAGAATGTCGCTCGAAAAGGCCCGGTGCGTCGCGACCACGCATCGGCATGACTATCTCAATGCTTACGTTAGCGATCTCGGCAGCGTGCTCGACATGGACGCGATTCGCGGCGCAAACCTCAGCTTGGGCGTCGATCCGCTGGGTGGTGCCGGGGTTCACTACTGGGGCGCGATTGCAGAGCGCTATGGCTTGAATCTCACGGTGGTGAACGAAGCCGTAGATCCGACCTTCCGATTCATGACGGTCGATTGGGACGGTCAGATTCGCATGGACCCCTCCTCGTCCTACGCCATGCAGAGCCTGATCGGTCTCAAGGACCAATTCGACATCGCCTTTGCTTGCGACCCCGACCATGACCGGCACGGCATCGTCACAAAAAATGCGGGCTTGCTGCCGCCCAATCATTACCTGTCGGTCGCCATTGACTACCTGTTCCAGCATCGTCCGGGATGGCGCAAGGATGCGGCGGTGGGCAAAACGGTCGTCAGCAGCCAGATGATCGATCGCGTCGCAGCCAGGCTCGGCCGCGCGCTTGTCGAAGTGCCGGTCGGCTTCAAATGGTTTGTCGATGGCCTGCACGACGGCTCGCTCGGTTTTGGCGGAGAAGAAAGTGCGGGCGCCTCGTTTGTGCGGATGGACGGCAGCGCCTGGTCGACCGACAAGGATGGCATGATTCCGGCTTTGCTGGCGGCAGAGATTACCGCGCGCACGGGCCGCGACCCAGGCGAGTGCTACCTTGAACTGGCGCGCGAATTCGGCGATCCGGTGTACGACCGGATTGATGCGCCCGCGACGCCGGCGCAAAAACAAAGGCTGGCCCAGCTGTCGCCCCAGCAGGTTCTGTCGGCCGAACTGGCGGGCGAAAAGATCCAGTCCATCCTCACCCATGCGCCGGGTAACGGCGCACCTATCGGCGGTTTGAAAGTCATGACGGAGAACGGATGGTTTGCGGCGCGTCCATCCGGCACCGAAGACATCTACAAGATCTATGCTGAAAGCTTTCGTGATGCGGATCACCTGCACCGCATCCAGGAAGAGGCACAGGCGATCGTCAGTGCTGCGGTCGCGGCATCCACGTAACCGCAGATTACATCCAGAAAAACCCAAAGATTGGTCATGAGCGAACAAACACAAATCAGCCACCCGAAAGCGGGCTTCTTATGTTCGGACGTCGAGGGTTTTGATTCGCTATCCGAACTGGCGCTGGATATGCGCTCGTCGTGGAATCACGCTACTGACCAGGTGTGGCGACAGCTGGATCCGGTGCTGTGGGCGCTGACCCAAAACCCCTGGGTGGTGTTGCAAACGGTGTCACGTGAAAAACTCCAGCAGGTATTGGCCGAGCCGGCTTTCCGCAAAAATATTGACGATCTGGTGCAAGCCCGGCGCGATGCAGCAGAGGTGCCCGCGTGGTTCCAGCAAACCTATCCGCAATCACCGCTCAGTTGTGTTGCTTATTTCAGCATGGAATACATGTTGAGCGAGGCCTTGCCCATTTACTCGGGCGGACTCGGCAACGTGGCGGGCGATCAACTCAAGGCCGCCGGCGATTTGGGCGTCCCGGTGATCGGTGTGGGGCTGCTCTACCAGCAAGGCTATTTTCGTCAGGTGATCGACAAGGATGGTGCGCAACAAGCCCTTTACCCGTACAACGACCCCGGCCAGTTGCCGATCACGCCGCTGCGCAAACCGAATGGCGAGTGGTTGCGCCTGGAAATTGCCTTGCCCGGTTACTCGGTTTGGCTGCGTGCCTGGCAGGTGCAGGTGGGTCGCGTGAAACTGTACCTACTCGACAGCAACGACGCTGCGAATTACCCGGCGCATCGCGGCATTACCAGCGAGCTGTATGGCGGCGGGCCGGAGCTACGCCTTAAACAGGAACTTCTGCTCGGTATCGGCGGCTGGCGCTTGCTCGCCGCACTCGGTATTGCGCCTGAAGTCTGCCACCTGAATGAAGGGCATGCGGCCTTTGCCGTGCTGGAACGCACACGCAGCTTCATGGAGGAAAACAAGCTGAGCTTCGAGGCCGCGCTGGCCGTCACCCGGGCGGGCAACCTGTTCACCACGCACACGGCGGTCGCGGCCGGCTTTGATCGTTTCGCGCCGGCGTTGATCAAGCAATACCTCGGGGGGTATGCCGAGCAGCGTCTCGGTATCACCCGCCACGATTTGCTGGCGCTGGGCCGCCAAAATCCAAACGACGCGTCGGAAGCGTTCAACATGGCCTATCTGGCGATTCGTGGTAGTGGCGCGGTGAATGGCGTAAGCAGTTTGCATGGCAGGGTGAGCCGGCATTTGTTTGAGCCGCTCTTCCCACACTGGCCGACAGAAGAAGTCCCAGTCAGACACGTGACCAACGGCGTTCACATGCCTACCTGGGACTCGGCGCCGGCCGATGCGCTTTGGACTGAAGCCTGTGGCAAGGACCGCTGGCTGGGAACGGTGGACACACTGGAGCAAGACATTCGCCGTGTTTCCGACGCCCGGCTCTGGCAGTTTCGCACCGACGCCAGCGTGACGCTCGTTGACTACGCCCGCGAACGCTTGTCCCGTCAATTGGCCGCATCCGGTGCCACGCCCGAGTCAGTTGAAGCGGCGAGGCATCTGTTTGACAGCAACACCCTGACGCTGGGCTTTGCACGTCGTTTTGCAAGCTACAAACGACCAAACCTGCTGCTGCACGACCCGGAACGATTGCTGCGCCTGCTGACGCATCCGCAACGCCCGGTACAGATCATCATGGCCGGCAAGGCCCATCCTGCCGACCGGGCGGGACAAGCCTTGATCCAGGAATGGACGCATTTCATCCGGCGGCCCGAGGTGCGCCCGCATGTGATCTTCCTCAGCGACTACGACATGCATCTGACCGAGCAGTTGGTGCAGGGCGTGGATGTCTGGCTCAACACGCCGCGACGCCCCTGGGAAGCGTGCGGAACCAGCGGCATGAAGGTGCTGGTCAATGGCGGCATCAATCTGTCCGAACTGGACGGCTGGTGGGCCGAAGCCTACACGCCGGAGGTGGGCTGGGCGCTGGGAGATGGCCAGGAACATGATGAGGATCCCGCGTGGGACGCCATTGAAGCAAACGCCCTCTATGACCTGCTCGAACGCGAAGTGATCCCCGAGTTCTATACGCGTGATGATCAAGGCATCCCCATCGCCTGGGTGGCGCGGATGCGGGAAAGCATGGCGCAGCTGACGCCGCGCTTTTCCACCAACCGCGCAGTGCGTGAATACACCGAGCAACACTACCTCCCTGCCGCCGCAGCCTACCGGGAGCGGGCTGCCAACCAGGGCGCCATCGGCGTGGAACTGGTTGAGTGGCGGCATGCACTGGAGCAAAAATGGGCCGCACTCCGCTTCGGCGAAGTGAAGCTTGAAACCGGGGACGAGCAGCACATACTCGAAGCGCAAGTGTATCTCGATGATCTTGACCCGGAGGCCGTGCGGGTCGAACTCTATGCCAATGGCGTTGACGGTGCGCTACCGGTGCGGGTGGAGATGCAGCGCGTGCGGCAACTGGTGGGCGCAACAAACGGCTACGCCTATCGCGCAGAGGTGCCTGCAATCCGCCCGGCAAGCGACTATACGGCGCGTGTGATCCCGCACCGCGACGGCGTAGCGGTTCCCCTGGAAGAAGCGCATATCCTGTGGCAGCGCTGATTCGATGAACAAGAAAACGCCTCAACGCCCGCTGCACGATTACGTCGTCGAGGTTGCCGAGAGCACTAAGGTTCGGAGGGGCGTTCCCTTACCCTTTGGAACCCATGAAGATGGGGCGGGCGTGAATTTTGCCTTCTTCAGCCGTCACGCCAGCCGCGTTCAGTTGGCGTTGTTTAATCTTCCGGAAGATGCAACGCCCGCCAGAGAGATTGATCTCGATCCCGCGCGCAACCGCACGGGCGACGTGTGGCACGTCTGGGTGAAGGGGATTCGCCCCGGTCAACTCTATGCCTACCGGGTGGATGGCCCCTACCAGCCCGATGAAGGCCATCGTTTCAATTTCAACAAGCTGCTGCTGGACCCCTTTGCGACAGCGATCTCGCCGTTGCCTGATTGGGATTTTGGCCCGGCACGGGGATATGATCCGTCGGCGCCGGAGCCAGATCGGGTTTGTTCAAAAGTCGATGATGCCGGTGCCATGCCGAAATGCGTGTTCACACATGAGCACTTCAACTGGCATGACGACCGCCCACTCCGGCATCCCTGGTCGAAGACGGTTATTTATGAAACCCATGTGCGAGGTTTCACCATTCGTCCCAACGCTGGCGTGGCGC
>JAGXGP010000101.1 GCA_024636775.1 Hydrogenophilales bacterium | reverse complement strand
GCCTCCAAAGTCTGCACACCAATGATTTCAGACTGCAGCGTCATCGACGGCCGCAATCCCAATTCGGCGGCCGATTGATCAACATAGGGCGACGCGCCATACAGCATGATGCCCGGACGCGTCCACATGCCCTGGGTTTCCGGATAGCGCAGCAATGCCGCCGAGTTGGCGCTGCTCCACGGCAAGCCATGACCTGCGAGCGCATTCAAGAATGGTTGTAACTGCCAGCTGACACCTGCTGCTTCATCCGCCTGGGCAAAGTGCGTCATCAGCGTAATGCCCGCAATCCCGGGCAGGCTGCGCACCCGCGCAACGATGGCTTCATGGTCGACGAGCGGAAAGCCCAGACGATGCATGCCGCTGTCGAATTTGAGGAAGATCTGAATCGGACGGACCGGTGGGTGTTTCTCCAGCCAGTCGAGTTGCGCGGCATGGTGCAGCACCGGACTCAGGTCGAGCTCGGCGCAGGTAGCAATTTCATCGGGACCAAATATCCCCTCGAGCAACATGATGGGTTGTTCCACCCCCATCAACCGCAGGTTGGCCGCCTCTTCCAGCGTCAGCACGGCAAAACCGTCAGCCGCTGCAAACGCCCGCCGCGCACGCGAAAGCCCGTGCCCATAAGCATTGGCCTTGACCACGGCAAACACCCGGGCCGTGCCTGAGTGGCTCCGCGCAACCCGAAAGTTGTGCGCCATTGCATCAATGGATATGCGTGCCTGAATGGGACGCATCGTCTTAGTAAGATCCTGGCTGGGCCAGCGATTCAAATCTTGTGTATTCGCCGATGAAAGCCAGACGCACGGTGCCAATCGGGCCATTACGCTGCTTGCTGATAATGATTTCCGCCGTGCCCTTGTCCTGAGTATCGGGGTTGTATACCTCGTCGCGGTAAATGAACAGGATGACGTCGGCATCCTGCTCGATGGCGCCCGATTCGCGCAGGTCAGACATCACCGGGCGCTTGTTGGGACGCTGTTCCAATCCGCGGTTCAACTGCGACAGCGCAACCACCGGCACATGCAGTTCTTTTGCCAAGCCCTTCAAGGCACGTGAAATTTCTGAAATTTCGGTGGCGCGGTTTTCACCCGAACCGTTGCCCGACATCAGTTGCAAGTAGTCGATGACAATCAGGCCGAGCTTGCCGCACTGGCGCATCAACCGGCGCGCCCGTGCGCGCAGCTCCAGCACGTTGAGCCCGGGGGATTCGTCGATGAATACCGGCGCTTCATTGAGCTTTCCAAGGGCATAAGTCAGTCGCTGCCAGTCGTCTTCGCCCAGCTTTCCGGTACGTAGCCGGTGTTGGTCGAGCTTTCCGACCGAACCGATCATCCGCATCACCAGTTGGGTACCGCCCATTTCCATCGAGAACACCGCCACCGGCAGGCCAGTGTCGAGCGCGACGTTTTCAGCGATGTTGAGTGAGAACGCGGTTTTACCCATCGACGGCCGCCCGGCTACGATGATCAGATCGCCCGGCTGGAAGCCAGAAGTTTTCTGGTCGAGATCGTGGAAACCGGTTGGGACGCCAGTGATGCCGGAATCGTTGTCGCGGTGATACAGCTCGTCGATGCGCTCGACTACTTCTTTCAGCAGCGGCTTGATTTCAGTAAACCCCACCTGCCCCCGGCTGCCAGATTCGGCAATCTCGAACACTTTGGCTTCGGCCTCGTCGAGCAGCTGCGAAGCACTGCGCCCGGCCGGTGCATAGGCGGTGTCGGCAATCCCGGTCGCCACTTCGGCCAGCCGGCGCATCACCGAACGCTCACGCACGATTTCGGCATAACGTCGGATGTTGGCAGCTGACGGCGTATTGCTCGCCAGCGCCACGATATAGGCCAGCCCACCCACGCCTTCGAGCTGTCCCATGGATTGCAGCGCTTCGGTCACCGTTACCGCATCGGCCGGGCGGTTTTCAGCAATTTGCCGGATGATCGCGCGCAATATCTGGCGATGATCCAGCCGATAAAAATCGCTCTCCGAAACCACATCGCCAATACGATCCCATGCGCTGTTATCCAGCAGCAATCCCCCAAGCACCGCCTGCTCGGCTTCCAGCGAATGCGGTGGCAAGCGCATTTGCGCCAGCTGGGAATCGGAATGTGTTGTCAATGAGTGGATAGCGGCCATGGCAGGATTCTAGTCTCCAGCCCCACCCCCACCAAGGGATAAGGCTGTGGATAAAGCGTGAACAGCCGGGTATATCCAGCCGCCGAAAATAAAAAAGGGAGCCCAAGGCTCCCTTTTCTGGAAAGCAGCAAAACTTACTACTCGCCGACCACCACAACAGTGATGTTAGCCACCACATCATGGTGCAATCCCAGTACCACAGGGAATTCACCGATAGACTTAAGTGGGCCTTCTGGCATGCGAACTTCGTTTTTGACGACGTCAAGCCCTTGAGCAACCAACGCATCAGCAATATCCGAATTGGAGATTGAGCCGAACAGACGGCCATCCACACCGGCTTTTTGGCTCACGGTCACGCTGCAACCTTCCAACTTGGCAGCACGCGCCTGCGCTTCGGCCAGCTTTTCAGCAGCCACACGCTCCAGCTCGGCCTTCTGCACTGCGAACGCATCCATATTGGCTTGCGTGGCACGACGCGCACGGCGGGTGGGAATCAGAAAGTTGCGAGCGTAGCCATCTTTCACTTTAACCACGTCACCCAGCTTACCCAGGTTGACGACTGTATCCATCAGTATGATTTGCATGGTCGTCTCTCCTTAATGCAGGTCGGTGTAAGGCATGAGCGCAAGGAAGCGCGCACGCTTGATTGCAGTGCCCAGCTGGCGCTGATAACGCGCCTTGGTACCGGTAATACGCGCCGGGATGATGCGGCCATTTTCTGCGATGAATTCCTTCAGCACATCGATGTCCTTGTAATCGACTTCAACCACCTTGTCGACGGTGAAGCGGCAGAACTTGCGACGCTTGAAGAGACCCCGGTTGCCACTGTCGCGGCCGCCTTTTTTGGCGAACTTGCCGCCTGATTTACCACCCATGGGACGTGCCATGATTATTCCTTTTCGATTCGATTCAATATCAAGATCAGTTGTCGGCTTTTGACACTGCGTCGGTTCAACGCGCCTTCCAGTTTGACCTGCGTTCCAGTGGCCAGTTGTGCCAGTTGTTGGGCAAGCGATCCGCTCGCCTGTATTGTCAACTCACATTCAACTTGCCGAGCTTGCGATGCCACTGCCTGACTGCTGCTGTGTTGAATAACAGCTTCGGCAATGGGCACGCCCGCTGGGCTGTAACGTACAGGATCAACCTGAATAAGGGCTCCGCTGATAACCAGCCGATTCACTCACTCAGGCTGCAGCGGGTTCAGCCGCAGGTTCTGTTTTGGCGGCCTCTTCTTTCGCAGCTTCAGGCTTGGCCGATTCCAGAATGTCGCGCGACTTTTCTTCCTTCATCATCGGCGAGGCTGTAGTCACAGCATCATCACGCTTGATAGTCAGATGACGCAGCACGGCATCATTGAACTTGAAGCCATGCTCGAGTTCGTCCAGGGTTTCCTGGTCACACTCGATATTCATCAGCACGTAATGTGCCTTGTGAATTTTCTGGATCGGGTAAGCCATCTGACGACGGCCCCAATCTTCCAGACGGTGAACGCTGCCGCCGCGCGTGGCGAGGTTAGCGCGATAACGCTCGATCATGGCGGGTACCTGCTCGCTCTGATCGGGGTGGACGATAAATACGATTTCATAATGCCGCATCAAGTTTCCTTTCGGTTCAGCCCCCCGCTGCGGTGCGGTGGAGCAAGGTCAACATGGCCAAGGCGACTGCCAAGGTCCAAAAAACAATCCCCAGCAAACTGGGGATCAAGAATCATACGCTTTTTGCCTGATAAATCAAGCAGTCAGGCACCGGCCTGCCGCTCAACTACATCACGCAGTCTACATAGTAAAGGGTCTTGCCATCGACCACTTCGTCGACAAAACCATGCACATCGGTCTCGAAGCCGGGGAATTTCTCATTGAAATCGCGGGTGAACTGCAAATAGCGCACGATGGTGGCGTTGAATCGCTCACCCGGAATCAGCAAGGGGATGCCCGGTGGATAAGGCGTCACCAGCATCGCGGTGATGCGGCCTTCCAGCTCGTCGAGCGCAACCCGCTCGATTTCACGGTGTGCCATCTTGGCAAAGGCATCTGCAGGCTTCATCGCCGGTGCCATCTCCGACAAATACATTTCAGTCGTCAGACGTGCCACATCATTGGCCTTGTAGACCGTATGGATCTGATCACACAGATCCTTAAGACCGGTTTTCTCGTAGCGGGGATGCTTCAGGATGAACTCGGGCAGCACACGCCATAACGGCTGGTTCTCGTCGTAATCAGCCTTGAACTGCTGCAACGCGGTCACCAGCGTGTTCCAGCGGCCTTTGGTAATACCGATGGTGAACATGATGAAGAACGAATACAGGCCGGTTTTTTCCACGATCACGCCGTGCTCGGCCAGGTATTTGGTGACGATTGCCGCCGGAATACCCCAGTCGGCAAAAGCACCCTCCATGTCGAGCCCCGGTGTAATCACGGTCGCCTTGATCGGATCGAGCATGTTGAAGCCAGGCGCAATATGGCCGAACTCATGCCACCGCTCGTCGTTACCGAGCATCCAGTCCTCGCGGTCGCCCACACCTTCGTCCGCCAGCTTCTGCGGACCCCACACCTTGAACCACCAGGAATCGCCAAACTCCTCGTCAACCTTGCGGATGGCGCGACGGAAATCCAGTGCTTCGCGAATGGACTCCTCGACCAATGCAGGCCCGCCAGGCGGCTCCATCATCGCTGCGGCCACATCACACGAGGCGATGATGGCGTACTGCGGCGAAGTCGAGGTATGCATCAAATAGGCTTCGTTGAAACGGTGGAAATCGAGTTTCCGCGTCTCGGAGTCCTGCACCAGGATCTGTGAGGCCTGGCTCAAACCCGCCAGCAGCTTGTGCGTCGACTGGGTGGCAAACACCAGCGCATCCTTGGCACGCGGGCGGTTCTTGCCGATGGCGTGCATGCCCCGATAGAAATCGTGGAAAGTCGCGTGCGGCAGCCAGGCTTCATCGAAATGCAGGGTGTCGATGTAGTCGCCCAGCAGTTCCTTGATCATGTCGACGTTGTAGAGAATGCCGTCGTAAGTTGACTGGGTAATCGTGAGAATGCGCGGCTTGCGTTTTACATCCTTGGCAAAGGGATGCGCGGCGATTTTTTTCTTGATATTTTCCGGTCGGAACTCGTCCAGCGGAATCGGCCCGATGATGCCGTAATGATTACGTGTTGGCGTCAGGAAAATCGGAATCGCGCCGCACATCATGATGGCATGCAGGATGGACTTGTGGCAGTTGCGGTCGACAACAACGATGTCGCCTGGCGCAACGGTGGCGTGCCACACCATCTTGTTGGACGACGAGGTACCGTTGGTAACGAAAAACAAATGGTCGCAGTTGAAGATGCGCGCCGCATTGCGCTCCGACGCGCCCACCGGACCGGTGTGATCGAGCAATTGACCGAGTTCGTCGACCGCGTTGCAGACGTCTGCACGCAACAGGTTTTCGCCAAAGAACTGGTGGAACATTTGACCAATTGGCGACTTCAGGAATGCCACGCCGCCTGAGTGGCCCGGACAATGCCAGGAATACGATCCATCCGCCGCGTAGTGAGTCAGCGCTTTGAAAAAAGGCGGTACCAGCGATTCAAGATAGGTCCGTGCTTCGCGCAGGATGTAGCGCGCAAGGAACTCGGGCGTGTCTTCCAGCATGTGGATAAAACCGCTGAGTTCGCGCAGGATATCGTTGGGAATATGCCGTGCGGTACGCGTTTCGCCATGCAGAAAAATCGGGATTTCCGCATTACGGAAGCGCACTTCTTCAACAAAGCTGCGCAATTTTTGCAAAGCGACGTTGTTTTCCTCGTCCGACCCCGCCATTTCCTCGTCGTCGATAGACAGCACGAACGCCGATGCGCGCGCCTGCTGCTGGGCGAACGATGTCAGGTCACCGTAGTTGGTGACGCCGAGTACTTCGATGCCTTCTTTCTCGATCGCTTCGGCCAGGGTACGGATACCCAGACCGGAGGCGTTCTCGGAACGGAAGTCTTCATCAATGATGACAACGGGAAAACGAAAGCGCATGGCCTGCTCCAGAGGGAAGCCGTAGGAATGGGCGGATTAAGAAAAGCGGATTATACGAATCCCCCGTGACGCGGGGATTAAATTTTCGGCAAGGTCACGCCAACCTGACCCTGATATTTTCCACCCCGATCTCGGTACGAAGTTTCGCACACCTCGTCGGATTCGAGGAACAGCATTTGCGCCACGCCTTCGTTGGCGTAAATGCGCGCAGGCAAGGGCGTGGTGTTGGAAAACTCCAGCGTCACGTGTCCCTCCCACTCAGGTTCCAGCGGCGTCACATTAACAATGATGCCGCAGCGCGCGTAGGTGCTTTTTCCGAGACAAATGGTCAGCACACTGCGGGGGATGCGGAAGTATTCCACCGTACGCGCGAGTGCAAACGAGTTGGGTGGAATGATGCACGAATCGCCCACCACCTCAACAAACGAACTCGGGTCGAACGCCTTGGGGTCGACGATGGTGCTGTTGAGATTGGTGAACAACTTGAATTCTGCCGCGCAACGCACGTCGTAGCCATAGCTCGACGTGCCATACGACACGATGGGCCGGCCACCGATCTGCTTGACCTGGCCTGGTTCAAACGGCTCGATCATGCCATGCTCAGCCGCCATCTGGCGGATCCATCGGTCGGACTTAATGCTCATCAGGTATTGGAAATGACGATGTTGGGGAACTTGTTGGAGTGATCCTCTGACGTTTCGCCAATCTTGACGGCAACGCGGCGTGCGATCATTTTGTAGATATCGGTGACGCGGCCATCCGGGTCGGACACGACTGACGGTGTGCCGGCATCCGTGTCGGCACGAATCGCGCCATCCAGCGGCAACGCGCCGAGGAATTCCACGCTGTAATCCTTGCACATGCGCTCGCCGCCGCCTTCGCCGAAGATGCGCTCTTCGTGTCCGCAGGCCGAGCAGATGTGCAGGCTCATGTTTTCGACCACGCCGATGATGGGTATGCCGACCTTCTCAAACATTTTCAGGCCCTTGCGTGCATCGATCAGCGCGATGTCCTGCGGCGTGGTGACGATCACCGCGCCGGTCACCGGCACGCGCTGCGCCAGCGTCAGCTGGATGTCGCCGGTGCCCGGTGGCAGGTCAACCACCAGATAGTCGAGTTCGCTCCAGTTGGTGTTGTTCAGCAACTGCTCCAGCGCCTGCGTCACCATCGGGCCGCGCCACACCATCGGAGTTTCGACGTCGATCAGAAATCCGATCGACATGGCCTGAATGCCATGGCCGATCAGCGGATCAAGGTTCTTGCCATCGGTGGACTCGGGCTTTTCAGTAATGCCCAGCATGGTCGGCTGCGAAGGACCATAGATATCAGCGTCCAGCATACCGACGCGTGCACCTTCTGCGGCCAGCGCCAGCGCGAGGTTGACGGCCGTGGTGGATTTGCCCACACCGCCTTTGCCTGAGGCAATGGCGATGATGTTCTTGACGTTGGGGATCAACTTGACGCCGCGCTGCACGCTGTGCGAAACGATCTTGAAACTCACATTTGCGGTGGCAGCACTCACACCATCAATGCTTTTGATCTTGTCTTCTACCTGCTGCTTGATCGTGGCCAACTGGCTCTGTGCCGGGTAGCTCAGCAGGATGTCAACCGAAACGGCCTCACCCTCGATCTTGATGTTGCGGGCAGATTTAGTCGACACGTAATCTTTGTGTGTGTTGGGGTCAACCAACTCTTTCAGTGCAGTTTGCACTTGAAGTTCAGAAACGGCCATTTTTGCTCCAGCGGGTAGATTAAGTAATCGCGTATCTTAACGAATTCCGTCGCTTAGGGCGAACGAAAACATGGAAAACCTATGGGTTTCCCTGCCGTTTACAGGGGCATAGGGCATTGTCAGGGGGGAGGCGCACGTGCGCCGAGGTCCAGCTCATTCACTTTGCTCAATGGGCTCCGACGCCGATCTCGGTCACCATTTCGGCGAAACGACCCGGGGTTCACCACCGAAGGGCGGCGCTAATGCGGATCAGCGTAATGCCCCACCAATACCGCTTCGGGGACACGTAGCCGGATGGCTGCCGTCAGTTCGCTGATCGCGCCCGGACGAGGCCGCAACGACACCCATAGCAAGTTGAGTTTCAGGTTCAAATCAGCAAACACGACATCCTGATGCAATTCCAGCACAGACTGGATAGCACGTGACGCCCGCTCAATTTCAGCAGGTGTTCGATTGCGCAAGCGGGGAATCAACATCATGAAATCGGTCAGCCGCTGCCCTGCGCTGTCACGCGTAGGCGCAAGCTGCCACAAAGGGATGCCCGGAGCGGACGCAACGGGAGTCAGCGTGGTCGAATCATAGATCCGTATCTTCATCACGCCTCCACTGTGTGTGGTTTCAGGATTCCGGGGTCAGGACTTGAGTTGCAAATCCAGCACAGCACCGTGTCGCTCACAGCCATGACGCACATCTTGCCGCAGATAACGTACGTCCTTGTGCAGATAGCGCTCCAGCTCTTCAAGCGCCAATCGATAGACATCTCGCTTGAAGTCGACCACCGTTTCCATCGACACCCAGTACTCATTCCAGCGCCAGGCATCAAATTCGGGATGACTGCTGGCCCGCAACGACACATCACAATCCCTGCCTGTCAGCCGCAACAAAAACCATATCTGCTTTTGGCCGCGATAGAGACCGCGATTGTCTCGCCGCGTCCAGTGGGCGGGCACGTCATAACGCAACCACTCGCGCGTGCGCCCCAAAATGCGTACGTGGTCAGGGAGCAAACCCACTTCTTCTTCCAGTTCCCGGAACATGGCTTGTTCAGGCGTTTCCCCTGCATTCATGCCACCTTGGGGAAACTGCCAGGCGTGCTGATTGACGCGCTTACCCCAGAAAACCTGGTTATGCGCATTGCACAATATGATGCCGACGTTCGGGCGGTACCCCTCTCGGTCGATCATGGCCGCCACCATCTGAAAAATTCGATTAGCTGCATTCTTTCACACCCACCGGAATTTGCAAACCTGCAGCGGTCTGAAATCAGCCTTTAGTTATTGTTTTTACAGGAATTTTCAAAAACACAGCAGAAACAGGAATACGCTTTTAAAGCGATTCTGCCGATGCGGAAATGTATTTCTGCGGCCTGCGTCTATCAGACACCCACAGACAAAAGTCACGCGGTTCTGACCCGATATGCAATTCTGCAGATATCTTTCCCTGACGCCGAAGAAGGGATGCAGCAACAACGACTTCACTAATCGAGCAGCGGTACGATGCCCTCTGCCCACTGAAGGTCTCTCGAAAAACCGCGCAAATCCAGCCCAAAGTGTTTCGACAAGTCAGCCAGCTGAGGTTGTACGGCTTCGAGACGCGCTGCGGCGCCCTGTTCCTTGAATGCCATCACGATGACATTGACTTTGTGCTGCACAGCAATCCAACCTACTTCCCCTTCAAATGCCCGCGAAAGTCGCGCAAAATACTCAGCGAAATTAGCGTCGACCCCCCATAAATTGACCACCAAAATTCCACCGGGCTTGAGCGCGCGATAACAACCCGTATAAAACTTTTGCGTGGCCAAGCCCTCCACCTGATTGCCGGCATCGAAACCGTCCAGCAGGATAACGTCGGCACATTCGGGCTGCTGCTTCACGAACAGCGCGCCATCGGCTTCGATCACATTCAGGGTCTCGTCGTCGGGTGGCAGCTCGAAATGCGTGCGTGCGGCGGCAATCACCCGGGGATCGATTTCCACTGCTGTGACCTGTGTTTGCGGGAGATGCTTGCGGATGAACTTGGCGAGCGAGCCGCCGCCCAGCCCAACCATCAACACGTTATGCGGCGCTGGGTTGAACATCAAAAACCCCATCATTGCGCGGGTGTAGGCAAGTTCCAGATCCCACGGCCGGCTCACCCGCATCAAGCTCTGAATGGCGCAACTGCCCAGCCGCAGGGTGCGCAAGCCGCGCTCTTCGATCACTTCAATGCCGTCATCATCTGCCCGGCGTTTCCCAAACTTCATGCGCATGGCTGCCCTGTCTTTAAAATGAGCGCGAAAGATTACACGCCCGCACGCTAAAATACTGCTTTCCCCATTAATGACTCATCATGCGTGCCAGCCAGTTTTTCATTTCCACCACCAAAGAAGCCCCGTCGGAGGCCGAACTCGTCAGTCACAAGCTGATGCTGCGCGCAGGCTTGATCAAGCGACTGGGATCAGGGCTTTATACCTGGATGCCGCTGGGCTTGCGGGTGCTGCGACGGGTAGAGGCGGTGGTCCGCGAGGAAATGAACCGTGCCGGCGCAATTGAATTGCTGATGCCGGCGGTGCAACCCGCCGAATTATGGGAAGAAACCGGACGCTGGGCAGAGTTCGGCCCGCAGATGCTGAAAATCAAGGATCGTCACAAGCGCGATTTCTGTTTTGGCCCCACTCACGAAGAAGTCATCACTGACATCGCGCGTCGCGAAATCAAGAGCTACCGCCAGTTGCCGCTGAATTTCTATCAAATCCAGATGAAATTCCGCGATGAAATCCGCCCACGCTTCGGCGTCATGCGCGCGCGCGAATTTTTGATGAAGGACGCCTATTCCTTCCATCCCAACAAGCAAAGCCTCGCGGCCACCTACCAGATCATGTACGACGCCTATACCCGGATATTCACCCGGCTGGGGCTGACCTTCCGCGCGGTCGCGGCTGACACGGGCGCCATCGGTGGCTCGGGCTCGCACGAATTCCATGTACTGGCCGATTCGGGCGAAGACCTCCTCGCCTATTGCCCGGAATCCGATTACGCCGCCAACGTTGAACTGGCCGAGGCCGTTGCGCCCGCCGCGCCGCGCGCCGCACCGGATCAGGCGATGCAGTCCATCGCCACACCGGGCGTGAAAACCATTGATGAGGTGGCCGCTTTTCTCAAGTTCAACGTCAATCAGACCGTTAAAACCCTGATTGTGGAAGGTACGGAGGGCCCGATTGCCTTGCTGGTTCGAGGCGACCATGTGTTGAACGACATCAAAGCCGAGAAAATTGAGGGCGTGAAAATACCCTTTGCCTTTGCAAACGAAGCTGCAGTCCGTGCCGCAACCGGCTGCGCACCCGGTTCAGTCGGTCCGGTAGGTTTGACAATCACGGTGATTGCCGACCGCGCGGTGGCCGCGATGAGCGATTTTGTCTGTGGTGCCAATGTCGACGGCCAACACCTTACCGGTGTCAATTTTGGCCGCGACCTGCCCGAACCGGTTGTAGTCGACCTACGCAACGTCCAGGCAGGCGACCCCAGCCCCGACGGCAAAGGTTTGCTGAAACTATGCCGTGGCATCGAAGTCGGGCATGTGTTCCAACTGGGCAGCAAGTATTCGCTCGCCATGGACGCCACTTATCTGGACGAGGCGGGTAAATCGCAGCCCATGGAAATGGGTTGTTACGGCGTCGGTGTCTCCCGTATCGTGGCCGCGGCCATCGAACAGCACCACGACGACAAAGGCATCATCTGGCCCAAGGCCATGGCACCGTTTTTGCTCGTTATTGTGGCAATCGGTTATGGCAAAAGCGAGATGGTAAAAACGGCAGCCGATAATTTGTATGCCGAGCTGAAGGCTGCTGGCCATGACGTACTGTTGGATGACCGCGATGAGCGTCCCGGCGTCATGTTTGCCGATGCCGAATTGATCGGCATTCCCCACCGTATCACGGTGGGTGAACGCGGGTTGAAGGACGGCATTATCGAATATCAAACGCGCCTTGCCGAAGCAGGCCAGGCCGTCGAACCCAAGAAAATTGTACTCAAAGAAGCCATGGAATTTCTGACAGGAATACTGGATCACTGACATGAAAGCATTGACGTACATTAGCCTGTTGCTGGCCTCGCTCTTCCTGACCGTCCCTGCAGTGGCAGGGGGGCAGCGGGAGGAAGCGATGTCGGCGAATGTACGTTCGTCCCTGCAACGTGGATTGGCCGACACCGCGGTCACCCGCACTGCGTTTAGACAAGCTGTAGATGAAACAGCCTGGCTGCAAGAAATGTCGCGTCGGCTGTCCAAACGCATGCCGGATGAATCCGAGCGCATGGAATTTCTGACCACGCTGCACTGGGAAGCCTCGCGCGCAGGGGTCGATCCCCAGTTAATGCTGGGGCTGATCCAGGTCGAAAGCGGCTTTCGTAAATACGCCGTATCGCCAGTGGGCGCACGCGGCTACACACAAGTGATGCCGTTCTGGGTCAAGGCCATTGGCAACCCCGATCACAACCTGTTTCAACTGCGGACCAATCTACGCTATGGCGCACTCATCTTGCGCCATTACATCGACATTGAACGCGGCGATTTATTCCGCGCGCTGGGACGCTTCAATGGCAGCCTCGGCCGCCCGGAATACCCCAACCTTGTTGTCGGTGCCTGGAAGCGGCACTGGGATTACCAACCCACGACCAAATCAGCTGACACCTCCTCCGCATCACGCAGCTGAGATTCAGAACGTCAAGGCCTGATTCCCACGAATCCGGCAGCCATGCCGCTTTCTCCACGGACAATCATCTATGCAGGCTCCCTTGGCTTGACCACGCCAACATAGCACCAACATTCCTTCCCCAGCGCGCTATCCAGTATTATTTCTCTCGGTCTGGTTACACAGCAGGCTGACGAACTTCCAACGTTCTGTCGTTTCCCCAACATTCCTCAGCAAGTTGCCGCGTTCCATACCGTGCGCAACCCTCCGCAAATCCGCACCAGACAGGCGTTCCTACGTGATGTCCCTGCTGGCACAACCTATGCTGCTTATTCGTTACAGGCAATGACCTGCAACACAATAATGGAGAGACGACCATGGAAATGACCATACAGCTGGGCCGCACAGTCAAGGGACAGGAAGAAATCTTCAATCTGGGCCACACATTGCGGCCACGATACCGTCAGCTTCTGTTCGATATCGGGAACGGCATTTCATTCGGTGAGCTGTGCAGCAGACACCCGAAATGTGTAGAGCTCGAAAGCATGGTGAATGAACTGCTACAAAGCGGCTTCATTCAGACGCTTCGCAATATGGCATCCGCTCCAGCAGCCCGACCAGCTCCCCGGGTTGCACCCATCGCGGCCCCGGTTCAGGCCACAGGCAGCTTGACTGAAGCGCATGCCTTCGTGCTTGAGTTCATGGCGGCCTTGGTGGGGACCAAATCGCCAGCTTACAAACAGATGAGTGAAGTCAAGGATATTGCTGGATTCAAGGCATTATTGCCTCTGTGTCGCAAGGTTATCGCGGCCGTCGCTTCGCCGCACCAGGCTGCCGAGATGGAAGCAGGTGCCGCTCAGCGACTGGGGGTTTAAGCCCTTCGCAGCGGAATCACGGCTGTCCGGAACGTAGAATGATCAGCGTTTTGGGTTGGCAATCCGCCGCCACCACGGTCCCAGGCGCGCCTGGGACCGCGCTCACCACGCCATCAAACGGTGCTTTCAACTCGGCGTCGATCAGGTTCTTTTGCGCGATGATTTTACGCGCGTTGGCGGCGGACAAGGTCGCCTGAGCCCGGGTGTGCCGCAACAGGGCGGCATCAAGCTCCGTGGTCGAAGAAACCGTACGGTTGAACAACTCCTGCGCACGCTCCGACTCGCGCTTGGCATCGCCTTCATCTGCCTGCGCGCGCGCATGTTCCGCAGTCGCTTCGTCCAGGCGCGCCTGCAGGATGGTTTTCTCCAGTCGCAACAGCACCGTACCCTTGCTCACACGCTGCCCGACTTTGACCAGGACCTGATCCACCACCCCGGAAACCCGGGTAGTCAGTTCGATTTTTTCTGCGGCCCACAATGGAGTCGCTACCAGCGCGCCCCAACCGCCCAGCGCCAATACCCATAGGCTGTGCTTCATTTTTTTTCTCCCTCAACAGGCGGTAAATGGCCCCCTGACAATGCATCAAGGCGCGCCAGCGCCAGCGCCAGCCTGTATTCCACCTGCTTGCGACGCAACAATGCAAGCTGCGTGTCAGCCATGCTTGCGCCCAGACTGGTTTTCATTTCCATTTCATACTCCGCGCGCGCGCGTTCCAGCGCCCAATCCCGATATTCGATTTGCTTGTCAGCGGCTGAACGACCGCTTTCACGCAACCATTGAATTTCCTGCAGTGTTGTATACAGCGATTCTGACAAGTCGCGCTTGAGTTTTTCCAGCTCGGCTGCAATGCGCTCTTTTTGCGCAAGTTCGCGCGCCACACGTGCATCCACTCGCGCGCCTTGATACAAGGGAATCGTAAACACCAGCCCGGCACTCAGGTCATCGCGGGTGATTGAGCTACGGCTATATCCCGCACCGATCACTTCCGCATCCAGCGTCGGGTTACGGTCTGCACGCACCGCAGCGATCCGCCCATCTGATGCCGCAACCTGCGCCTGCATCGCAAGTACACGCGGATTGTGGCGCATTGCCGCAGCAAGCAACGTTTCATAATCGGAAACCGTGCGGGTGTTTTCCTTCAACGCAGGCTCTTCAAGCTCTGAAGGAAACACCCCTGGCCGGTTCATCGCATGGGCCAACTTCTGCCGCGTGCTGCTCATACGCTGCTGGCTGGCGTAACGCCGCTCGCGAACATCCTGAAAAGTCGCCTCTATTCGCATCAGTTCAGGCTGGCTGATCTGTCCTACTTCAAAGCGTTTCCTGGCGTTATCCCAGGACACATAGGTCACGGCCATCAATTCGTTATCCGCGGCGTATTGCATATCCGCCATCAACACATCGAAATATCGCGCCATGATGTCGATGCGGCGCAAGTTTTCGACATTGAATAGCGCCGCCTGACGCGCCACGACTTCCTGATCGGCCGCTGCGATGGCCTGGCTGCTGCGGCCAAAATCAAGCAAAGATTTTCGCGCAACGATGCGTCCGATATTGTCCGGTTCCCAGTCACCATCAGGACGATGGCCTGTGCGCAAGCTGCCGTCCAGAAACAGATTAAAATCCTGTCGGCTACCCGCCTGTTCGCGGTCGGCTCGCGCTACCGCCAATTCGCTTTCCGCCACGCGACGATCCGGATGAGCCGCCGACACACTGGCCAGCGCCGCTTCAAGCGTCAAACGCTCAGCCCACACCGGCGCAGACAATGCCCACGCCAACAGCACACAAGCGGCTGCACGCATCATTTAGCTTGCTTGTATTTGGTAAAGGGTTGGTTTGCGTAAGCACCTTCGACTACATATTTTTCGAGCAACAGAAACTCGGCCTTGTCTTTGGTGGGCCCTGTGTAGCGTGTAATGAGTTTTCCGTCGAGATCAAAGAACAATAAAGTTGGGGTGGCGCGAACACGATGCGAAAAAGCAAAATCTTTTTCAGTCGTGGCCTTTCCCTGGAAATCAGTCATTTCAGTATCGCCATTGACATCAATCGGATACAGCAAAAACTGCGCACGGAAGGCATTCTGAACCTCAGACTGATTGAGGATAGTGGTTTTCATGCGCTCGCAAAAGGGGCAGGCATCCTGCTCGAAAAACAGAAACACGCCTTTCTTCCCCTGTTTTTTGGCTTCCTGCAAATCCGCCTGCAAGTCTCCAAATTTCGGTTGGAAGAAGAAATTCCCGGGGTCGCGTGTTTCCGCCCAAGTGGGTGTCGCGAACACTAAAACAAATGCGAGTAACAAATGACGCATGGAGTCTCCTGAATACAGCCTATTTTTTACACGTGGCTTATTTACTGGCGCTGACCTTTTTGCTGCTGATGAAGCTTTCAACCGCTTCGCGTGTAAGCGCCCCAACCTGATGGGCAACCATCTTACCCTCGGGGTTAAATAAATAGGTAGTCGGCAATCCCTGCATCGGACCAATCTGGCTCACGATTTTCGGTGTCCCCAGCACGATGGGATAGGTCACCAACAAGCCATCGGCAAAGTCCGTCACTTGTTTGGCCGATTTGTAATCCATTGCAACCCCGATGACGACGAGATTGTTCTTCTTGGTGTCATGGAGTGAAATCAAATCCGGAATCTCTTCCAGGCAAGGCGGGCACCAGGTGGCCCAGTAGTTCACCAGCACCCATTTCCCCTTGTAGCCCGAGAGGGTATGCGTCTTGCCGGTGGTGTCCGTTACTTTGAAGTCTGCGGCCTGCGCGCCAACCACAACCAGCGTCATCAACGCCAGAAATAGCCCTGCCAGCCACATCGGATAAAATCGACTTCTTTGTAACGTCTGCATTGGTTTTCCCATCATGAATGAATTGCGTACTGAGAAAGACTCGCTTGGCGAGGTCCAGGTTCCCCAGGATGCTTGGTATGGCGCACAAACCGCTCGTGCAATAGTCAATTTTCCCATTTCCGGCCGTGGTCCGGATAAGGATTTCGTACTAGCTCATGTACGTATCAAGCTCGCCGCCGCGAATGCCAACTGCCAGCCGGGCTGGTTATCCGAGCAAAAGCGCGATGCCATTGCCGCCGCCTGCGACAAAATCCTCGTCGGCGAGTATATCGATCAATTCGTGGTCGACCGTTTTCAGGCCGGCGCCGGCACCAGCCACAACATGAACAGCAACGAAGTCATTGCCAACCTCGCCAACGTGGCACTGGGTGGCGAGAAAGGTGCCTACACACCGGTCAACCCCAACGATGACGTCAACATGGGGCAGTCGACCAACGATACCATCCCCACCGCAATCCGCCTTGCCGTGCTGGCCAAGCTGCCACGCCTGACCGCTGCGGTAAACAGCATGGCTGCTGAATTTAGCCGCCTGGCCGAGCGCGAAAAGGATACCGTCAAATCCGGCCGCACCCATTTGCAGGACGCCGTGCCCACCACCATCGGTCATGAATTCTCCGGCTACGCCTGGACGCTTGCCCGCTGCGAGGCGGCGCTCGATGCGTTGCGCCCCGCCCTGTGCGAAATCGGCCTCGGCGGTTCCGCTGCCGGCACCGGACTCAACACCTCGCCCGATTACCCTGCCCGCGCGGCTTCCGAACTGGCCCATCTCACCGGCGAACCGATCCGCGTCGGCCAGTTGATCGCGCAGATGCAATCGATGAACGACCTGGCACGCCTGTCCGGCGAAATCCGCAACTTGGCGCTGGAACTCACCCGCATCTCCAACGACCTGCGCCTGCTCGCTTCCGGCCCGCGCACCGGCCTCGGCGAAATCCAGTTGCCACCCGTGCAGCCCGGCTCGTCCATCATGCCCGGCAAGGTCAATCCGGTCATGTTCGAAATGCTGAACCAGGTGTGCTTCCAGGTACTGGGACAGGACGCTGCCGTGTCCTATATGGTTCAGGCCGGCCAGATGGAACTGAACGTGATGATGCCGGCGATGGGTTCCGCGCTGTTCGACGCCATGGACTGGCTCACCAACGCGATGAACGCCGCCTCCGAAAAGAACCTCAAGGGGATTGTTGTTAACAGAGAACGCTGCGCGTTCTTTATTCACCAGAGCGTCGCACTCGCCACTCTGCTCAACACGCAGATCGGCTACAACCAGGCCGCCGAAGTCGCCAAGGAATCGGAGAAAGCAGGCCGCCCGGTGCGCGATATCGTGGCTGAGCGCGGCTTGATGAAGGCTGAGGATTTTGACGCGCTGGTGTTGCAGGCGGCGCATGGTGTGGGGAGTGGGGGCGGAGCGGGTTAAGGCCAGAAGTGAGTTTTACCGCAATCAAAAATAATCATGCCTCCCCAGAAGTTAACCAGTCACATCACCAGCAGCACACATGAAAGAGGCTGAGAAGGAAGAAAACTGAACTGGCAAGCGAATTCACCCAAGGAATAGACTCGGGCAGAACAAGTTCAAACTTGATCGCGTTGAGAAACAGATTAGCTAATAGCTTGTTTCGTTTTCACGCGACGTCCTTTTGACAACTGAAGCTTTAAAATAATTAAACCTAATCCCATTATTAGATATGCGCTCTCAGCAGGTTCGGGTACGGCCACGGCACTGATTTCGTACATATAGCCATTGGTAACAGTTGACCCCCAACTCGGATTCATTCCCCCTGTGAAATTAATTGTTTGGCCATCGAAAGTACCTTGATAGTTACCATAGTTACCAGCAGACCAGCACGACCCCCCCGGTGAATCGTATTGTCTTTCAGCACATGGGTTCGAAGAGCCCTCAAAACCGGGGCCGAAAAAGAAACCCATAAACTCTGGAAAGGTCCAGGACCTATCGGGTGCTCCTGACGATGAGATGTTGATGTTCGTAAAAGCAATCCTGTCCGGGATTGGCATTCCTGTCCAGGAATTGAAGCCGCCAGAAGAGATTGTTACCTCAAAAGTTCCCTGCACCGTCAGGTCAACTACGTCATCAGGTAACCCGTCATTCCAATACCAATTGGACCAGTTGGTCGTGTGCACAACACTATTGGATGAATTTATTTCGAACAAGGTGGCATGTGAAATGGATGGTGAAATCAAAATCAATATTGCAACCAGTTTTACGAAATGACTCATATTGTTTTCCTGATATCGTTATTAGTAACTGTTGAGATAAAGCAATGCGTATGCCAAACGCGTAACTAGCTAATAACTATCAATTTAACTTATTCCTTGCCTCCGCTTGGCCAGGACTTTGTAAACTTATCCGACAATGTCGCGTCAATGAAGCCGACGCGCACCATACGAGACAGGGGGTTGGGGATTGCCTTTTACCGCCCCCACAATGCCCTTAATGACTGCACAATAGATAACCGGCTTCGCCCGATACCCTCCAGACCCACGTTGATCTAAACGACAGCCCATGCAACAGGTGGGATAATCCCCACCTTTCCTGAACAAGTACACCCCATGCCTATCCAGTGGTTCCCTGGTCACATGACCACCGCGCGCAAGAAAGCTGCGGAAACGATGGCGCTGATCGACGTGGTGGTCGAGGTGCTGGACGCGCGCCTGCCGGAAGCGGGCAGCAATCCGATGATTCACGAGCTGCGCCTGCATCGCCAGCGCACCTGCCTCAAGCTGTTGAACAAGGCCGATCTGGCCGACCCGGAGGCGACGCGCGCCTGGCTGGAGTATTTCAACCAGCAGCCGGGGGTGATGGCGGTAGCGATTTCGGCCAAGAAACCCAGTGATGTGGCGAAGCTGCCTGCGCTGGCGCAAAAGCTGGCGCCGCACCGAGACGACACGTTCAAGCCGCTGCGGCTGATGATCATGGGCATCCCCAACGTCGGTAAATCCACGCTGCTAAACGCGATGGTGAAGCGCCGGGTGGCGGCGGTGGGGGACGAGCCGGCGGTGACCAAGTCGCAGCAGCGCATCAATATCTCGCCGCGCCTATCTCTGGTCGATACGCCGGGGATGACCTGGCCGAAGATCGAGCACGATTCCGATGGCTTCATGCTGGCAGCCAGCCACGCGATTGGCCGCAACGCGGTGATTGATGAGGAAGTGGCGGTGTTTCTGGCGGGGATACTGCTGGAACGCTACCCAGGGCTTCTGAAGGCGCGCTACAAATTTTCGCTGGAAGGCCTGGATGCGACCGGGGTGCTGGAAGCGGTGGCCAAAAAACGCGGCTGCGTGATGAAGGGGCGCGGCGGCGAGCTGGACCTGGAAAAAGCGGCGATGATTTTTTTGACTGATTATCGTACCGGCGCGCTGGGTCGCATCAGCCTGGAAACACCCGCCACGCGACAGGCCATGCTGGCGGCGGCACGCAGCAAACCCGACAAGCCCAGCAGCCCAGTGCCTGATACAACAGCACCCGACACAGCGGAGTAATTAATCCGTTACCGGCAAGGCTTCGGCATCCAGCCAGGCCACGGTTTCCTGTTTGCCATGCACCTGTGCAACCGGCAAGGCTTCACCTGCTTGCCAGTGCGCAATTGCCGTCCTTTTGCCGCTGCCGGTAATCACAAACCACACCTGTGCACTGCGGCTCAAGCGGGCCGCCGACAGGCTGACCCGTTCGGGCGGCGGTTTGGGCGCGCCAAAAACCGCGAGTACGTCTGAACTATCCGGCGCGACACCCCAGTCGTGCCCGGGAAACAGGCTGGCCGTGTGGCCGTCTTCGCCCATGCCCAGCAGGACCACATCGAAATCGACCACGGCTTTCAATTGATCCGCATAGTGCGCTGCAGCCTGAACGGCGCCCAGTTCGGCTGGAATCGGGCGACGGTTTTCAGACGGTATTTGTGAAGTCGCAAGCCAGGCTGTTTCGATCATGCAGCTATTGCGCTCGCGGTGATCCACCGGCAAACACCGCTCGTCGCCGTACCAGAGATGCCAGCGGGCATCCCCCACACCCCGCGCTGCCAACGCGCGATAGAGCGCCAGTGGCGTGCTACCGCCTGCCAGCACCAGTTGAAACGCACCGCGCGCCGCAATGGCCTGATCGGCTGCTTCACACAAGGCATTGGCCAGCCGTTCCACCAACGATTCCGCATCGGAAAACACGCGCCAGCCGGGCAGCTTCATAATTCATTGCGCCAGGTCTGGTCGTCGCTATCGAACAAACGGTTGGCATCAGCCGGACCCCAGCTTCCTGCTGCGTAGGTCGGGATATATTCGCGCTCCACTGCCCAGTTCTTGAGGATGGGATCGACCACGGTACATGGGATTCGGCGTCTGGGGGCCGCGTGCCAGCCCCGATCGGGGGCCGGGTCGAGCAATCGCCCGGTCTACCCGACTCATGCCTCGTCCGACGACGTCTCAACGGTTGACGCGCGCTCGGCAGACAAT
>JAGXGP010000100.1 GCA_024636775.1 Hydrogenophilales bacterium | reverse complement strand
CTTTGCCATCGAATTCCGCATCAACGCCGAAGACCCGAAAAACGAGTTCCTCCCCAGCCTCGGCCGCATCACGCGTTACTATTCGCCAGGCGGCCCAGGCGTGCGCGTAGACGCGGCGATTTACACCGATTACGTGATTCCACCCTATTTCGATTCCATGTGCGCCAAGCTCACGGTATGGAATCTGAACTGGGAATCGACTATTGCACGGGGTAGCCGTGCCCTCGCTGACATGCTGGTGTATGGCGTCAAAACGACGATCCCCTATTATCAGGAAATTCTCAAGAATCCCGAGTTCCGCAGTGGCCGCTTCAATACCAGTTTTGTTGATGAACACCCTGAACTCACCCAGTACACTGAAAAGAAACCACCGGAAGTGATCGCTGCTGCCATCGCCGCCGCCATCGCTGCTCACCAAGGGTTGTAAATATGGCCAAAGTACACGTTACCGAACTCGTTTTGCGCGATGGTCACCAATCGCTCATCGCTACCCGCATGCAAACCGCTGACATGCTGCCGATCTGCAGCGCGCTCGACCAAATTGGTTTCTGGTCACTGGAAGCCTGGGGCGGTGCCACTTTCGACGCCTGCGTACGCTTCCTGCGAGAAGACCCGTGGGAGCGCCTGCGTAAATTACGCAAAGCCCTCCCCAACACACGCATCCAAATGCTGCTGCGCGGACAAAACCTGCTCGGCTACCGCAATTATTCGGACGATGTGGTACGTGCATTCGTGCAGAAATCGGCCGACAACGGCGTCGATGTGTTCCGCATCTTTGATGCGATGAACGACCTGCGTAATCTTCGCGTGTCGGTAGAAGCCGTCAAAGCTGCTGGCAAGCATGCCGAAGGGACCGTCAGCTACACCACCAGCCCGGTACACAACGTCCCGCACTTTGTCGAACTGGCCAAAGGCCTGGCCGAAATGGGCTGCGACACCATCGCCATTAAAGATATGGCGGGACTGCTCACGCCCTACACCGCGTACGAACTGGTGCGCGCGATTCGTGAAGCCACCCACCTCCCCATCCACACCCACAGCCATGCCACCTCAGGCCTCGCGCACATGACACACATGAAGGCCGTCGAAGCGGGCGCCTCCATCATCGACACCTGCGTCGGTGCATTTTCAGAAGGGGCCAGTCATCCGACCACGCAAAGTCTGGTGGCAGCGTTCGCCGGCACCGAATACGACACGGGTTTGTCGCTGCCGCAGATCGAGGAAGTCTCGGCCTACTTCAAGGAAGTGCGCAAGAAATACTGGCAGTTCGAATCGGCTTTCACCGGCACCGATACCCGCGTGCTGATCAACCAGGTGCCGGGCGGGATGATCTCCAACCTCGCCAACCAGCTTAAAGAACAAGGTGCCATCGACAAGATGGACGCCGTGCTCGAGGAAATTCCGCGTGTGCGCGAAGACCTGGGTTTCCCGCCGCTGGTCACCCCCACTTCGCAGATCGTCGGCACACAGGCCGCATTGAATGTGATGACCGGCGCGCGCTACAAGTCGGTTACCAATGAAGTGAAGCTCTACCTGCAGGGTCGCTATGGGCAGGCACCGGGCCATGTCAACGAAGAGGTCCGCAAGATGGCCATCGGCGACCTGGAGGTCACCACGGGCCGTCCGGCTGACCTGCTGGGCGACGAACTCGACAAGTTGCGCGGCGAAATCGAAAGCCTGGCCAAATCTGATGAAGATGTGCTGACCTACGCCATGTTCCCCGAAATCGGTAAAACCTGGCTACAGGAACGCGCAGCCGGCAGCCTCAAGCCCGAGCAACTATTGCCACCGGACAGTGCCCCACAAGCCTGCGCGCCCCACTATGCGGCCGACGAGTTCAAGATCACGCTGCATGGCGAGACTTATCACATCAAGCTATCGGGCAGCGGCAATGCCGATGCCGCACAGCGACCTTACTTTGTGTCAGTGGACGGCGTTACGGAAGAAGTTCTGGTCGAGGCGTTAAACGAGGTTGCAGTCTCCAACGGAAGCGACGGCGTGCCACGCAAAACCACTGCCGCACCCGCTGCGCCCGGCCAGAAACCGCGCCCCAGCCATCCCGGCCACGTCACCGCAGCCATGCCTGGCACAGTCGTCGATGTGCTGGTCAGCATCGGCCAGAACGTAAAGGCCGGCGATGGCGTCCTGGTGATAGAGGCGATGAAAATGGAAAACGAAGTCCAGGCACCCATCGCCGGTGTCGTGATCAGCATCTACGCCAAGAAAGGCGATGCCGTCACCCCTGATATGGCACTGGTCGAGATTCAGCCCGAATGACCCTGGTTCTGGCTTCCACCTCGCGCTATCGGCGCGAGCTGCTGACACGCCTGGGCATGCCATTCGAAGTCCTTTCGCCCGAGGTTGACGAAATGCCGCTGCCGGATGAATCCCCCTGGGGCACCGCCCTGCGTCTATCGGTGTTGAAGGCGCAGGCTGCTGCAGCAAGCTATCCCGACGCCCTCATCATCGGCTCCGATCAGGTGCTGATGCTTGACCGCGAACAACTCGGCAAACCCGGCAACTTCGACAACGCCTTTGCTCAATTGAAAAAAATGCAGGGCAAATCGATGGTGTTTCATACTGCGTTGACGCTGTTGAACAGCCGCACCGGTCACACCCAAACACGCGACGTACCGACCGTGGTTCACATGCGCCCGCTCACCGACGCGCAGATCACCGCTTACCTGAATAAAGAGCAGCCCTACGACTGCGCGGGATCGGCAAAAAGCGAAGCCCTCGGCATTGCACTGATGACACGCATGGACAGCCCCGACCCCACCGCGCTGATGGGCCTGCCGCTGATGGCGCTGACCGAGATGCTGCTGAATGAAGGCGTGGACGTCCTGACCGTGGCGCAGGCTTCCTGATGGCCAGCGGCACGCTTTACCTGATCCCCGTCCCGCTCGGACCCATCAGCCCCGACACCTGCCTGCCGCCGGACACCCTCGCGGTCGCACGCCGGCTCGAATACTTTGTTGTTGAACGCGCCAAAACTGCGCGCGCGCATCTCAAGGCAATGGGCCATCCGAAGCCGATTCAGTCGTTGCAGATTGAAGAACTCAACGAACACACGACAGCTGCAGCGATCCCACCACTGCTGGCGCCGCTCAAAGCTGGGCACGACGTCGGCCTGCTGTCCGAAGCGGGTTGCCCTGCGGTGGCCGACCCTGGCGCGGCGCTCGTCATGGCGGCGCATCGCGACAATATTCCCGTGGTGCCGTTGATCGGCCCGTCGTCGATACTGCTGGCGCTGATGGCATCGGGCCTGGGTGGGCAACGTTTCGCCTTCCACGGCTACCTGCCCGCCAAAGAACCCGATCGAAGTCAGAAAATTCGCGAACTGGAGGTCACCGCACGGCGCGACAAGGCCACCCAGCTGTTCATCGAAACGCCCTATCGCAGCGTGGCACTCATGGAGGCACTCGCCACCACACTATCGCCCAACACCTTCATCAGCGTCGGGGCGGATCTCAGTTTGCCGGGGCAGTTGATACAGACCCGCAGTGCAAAAAACTGGCGCGGGCAAACCGATGCACTCAAAGACCGCCTGGTTGTATACGGAATCGGAATGTAATCGCTCAGCGCGATTGTTTGCATCAAAAAAAGGCCACACCTAAAGGTGTGGCCTTTTACATTGCGACGGTCGCGCGAATTACTTCACGTGCAACTCAACCCGGCGGTTCTTGGCTCGTCCTTCGCGAGTCGCGTTACTAAAAGCGGGCCTGGTTTCGCCAAAGCCCTGAGTGGTCAGTCGATCGGCTGCAATTCCCTTGTTGACGAAGTAGTCATACACGGACTTGGCACGACGCTCGGAAAGCCCCTGGTTGTATTGTTCGGTACCGATGCTGCAGGTGTGGCCGGCAACATCCACGCTGATGTCACTGCGACGTTCCAGTACCGTCGACGCCTCATCCAGGATGACCCTGGCATCAGGGCGCAGACGGTCAGAGTCGAACTCGAAATTCACGCCTTCAAGAATAGTCACGACGTCACCCGATTTAGCCTGATCGAGTTGCGTGGCCTGTTTGGTGGTGAGCGGCACAACCGGCGCCGGCTGGACGATCACAGGCTCTGGAGCGGGAACGGGTGCGGCCATGGGTGCCGGCTTGGGCGGGGGCGCAATCTCGGGCTCGGGCTGCGCGACTGGTTCAGGCATGGGCTTGGGTACAGGACGGGCCTTTTCGCCCAGCGCAATGTTCAGGCCCAGGCTGACGATCACGTCTCCGAAGCTGGATTTATTAAATGTGTTGGTGGAATTTCCATCCCAGCGGTAACGGGCATCTGCGCGCAGCGCAATGTTGTCACTCAACCGCTTCATGATGCCCAGGCCTGCATTGGCCATCGCACCGGTGTCCGCTTTACCCAAGGTGTCGGTCCGCAAGATGCCCAATCCCAGAACCCCGTAGGGGGTAAAGTCCACATCGCGCTTTAGCAGATAAAGCGCATCGACGCCCAAACCCTGCAATCGATAATCACCGCTGGCAGATTGATGGTTGAGCGCACTACCGCTCAGCGACAGCTCCATGTTCCAGTGCGGAGTAACAGGCTTGCCGAGCGCCACGCCCGCGCCCCAGCCATCATCGGCGTTACGGTCATTGTCAGCAAAGGTGTAGTTGACGGAAGGGGCCACGTAGAGCCGATCGTCCATGGCCTGTGCTTGCAGCGCGGTGCTGGCAAGCGCGATGAATAGAGACAGGGTCTTGATGTGCATGATATTTCCCTTGGTGTGAGGTTGAAAAATAATTTCAAGCTGCGTATTCACCCAACAGATAAGCATTCAAACCGAAACAAGAAAACAGGCTTACCGTAAATGAATCATATGTAGCATTTTATGGGCCGCCACTTAGCCTTGCAACGGCTAGGGGGTCAAGGCTCACATCAATATAGTCCCGTTGGTTCAAAAAAACGAGCTTCTAGAAAACAGCGTGCAGGCATTCCGTGCTGGACGAAATAGCGGCGTAATGCAAACCGTCAGCCAACGTTCCCCTCAGTTCATCGTCGTCTCGTTGCAGGCCTCAGCGATCACGCCGGGTCACGGCAGCTGCCGATTCACGCGGAGGCAAATTGTCGGAAACATCCATCACACGCACCTTGATCGTTTTCCCTTTCAGCTTGCCTGCGGACAACCTGCGCTGCGCTTCGTGGGCAATCCCCCGTTCCACCGCAACATAGGTCGACATGTCGGTGACTGTGATTTTGCCGATTTGTGCACTGGTGAAACCGGCGCCGCTGGTGAGCGCACCCAGCACGTCGCCGGGGCGAATTTTCTCTTTGCGGCCACCCAGAATCTGCAAGGTCGCCATTGGCGGCAGCAGCGGTTCATCGCTGGCGGCTTGAAGCTCACTGAGCGGATGCCACTCAGGCTCCGAACCCAGTTCCTGAACGATATTCGCCACGCGCCGCATCTGGTTGCTGCTGGCCAGACTCAGCGCCCAGCCGTCCTGATCGGCACGGCCGGTACGGCCGATACGGTGGATATAGACCTCAGGGTCCGGCGTGACATCGACGTTGATGACCGCTTCGAGCTGGGCAATGTCCAGGCCGCGTGCGGCGACATCAGTTGCCACCAGCACCGAACAGCTGCGGTTGGCGAATTGCACCAGCACCTGGTCGCGTTCACGTTGCTCCAGCTCGCCGTGCAGGGCCAGCGCATGGAAGCCCTGTTCCCGCAATACTTCCAGCAAATCACGACATTGCTGACGGGTGTTGCAGAATGCCAGCGTACTCACCGGCCGGTAATGATTGAGCAGCAGCGCCACCGCCTGCAAACGGTCTTCCTTGCTCACTTCATAGAAACGCTGACGTATCTTGTCGTTCTCGTGGCGCTCCAGCAGCTTGACTTCCTGCGGTTGCTGCATGAAGCGCCAGCTCAGTTCCCCGATCCCCTCGGGGTACGTGGCTGAAAACAACAGCGTCTGACGTTTGACCGGGCATTGTCTGGCAATGAAGGCGATATCGTCGTAAAAGCCCATGTCCAGCATACGGTCGGCTTCGTCGAGCACCAGCGTATTCAAACCTTCCAGATTCAAGCTGCCGCGTTGCAGGTGATCCATGATGCGGCCCGGCGTACCAACGACGATGTGGGCACCATGCTCCAAGCTCGCCATTTGCGGGCGCATCGTCGAGCCCCCCACCAGCGTCAGAATCTTGATGTTCTCCACGCTGCGCGCCAGGCGACGCAGTTCTTGCGCCACTTGGTCGGCCAATTCGCGCGTCGGGCACATCACCAGCGCCTGCACCCCAAAAAAGCGTACATTCAGGTTGGTCAGTAGCGTGAGGCCAAACGCCGCCGTCTTGCCGCTGCCCGTCTTGGCCTGCGCAATCAGGTCATGACCCGCCAGCGCAATCGGCAAGCTGGCCGCCTGGATCGGCGTCATGTTCAGGTAGCCCAGCTGCTGCAGATTAGCCAGCATGGCTGGGGCCAGGGGCAGGCGATCAAAGGATTCAGGGGTAATCGGAGAAACAGGTGGGTGGGTCATGCCTGATTATACGAGGGGACGAGGTGGCCTTCTGCCTGTTTTCATCTGGAAAACCTCATAAAACCTGAAACCTTTGGAATCAACCTTGAGGCAAAGCCAAGCAATTCTACAAAGGAGCTCACCCCTGCTATCCCTCACACAGTAAGGACCACAACAGACTCTAGTATAAAAATACTATTTTTTATGGTACGTTTACAAAAGTCTTGGAAAGCATTGTTATTAATGAAAAATGGCAACGTGCAACCCCCAACCTCGCCCTGTTTTCGATGGTCTATACAAAGTGTCTGGCCCTAGCCTGACCAGAAAAATCAATGCCCGGCATGCCGTCATGACAGGGCGTGCCGCGTCGATATTTTTCGCTGGAGGGATCATCATGCGAAATACACATTATCTGAATATGGGACAGCATGCCTATACGGCCATGCCGTTTTATATTGACTCAAAGCGTCAACAAAACCTGCAGCCTCACCCACCTCGGAATTCAATCACAACAACGCTGGACGCGCTGAAGAAAATCGAAGTCATCGTTACGGATGGATGCTTAAACCATCCTGATACCTTGACTGAGGACGACATCCTTGCCTATGCACTCGCGTTATTACAATTACGTGAATGTGCCGGGGCCGCACGGATGGAACGCTTGATGAATGCATGTGACGCATTGGCCGTCACTGTGTCCATTCTGATCGATGACCGGGCCAATGCAAGCCCGGCAAAATGTGAAGCGCTGGCGCGTTTTGTCGTGCATGCGCGGG
>JAGXGP010000099.1 GCA_024636775.1 Hydrogenophilales bacterium | reverse complement strand
CCGATTGTGTCGGCAACCCAAAAAATGCCGACGGCTTCCAGAACTGGAAACGACAACATGAGTAGTACAACCCAACCAAAGCGCATGACATGGAACCTTTGTTAATCTTGACCAATTTACCCGATGTTGCGAGCGCTGAGAAATTAGCGCAGATCCTCATCGAAAAGCGAGTGGCCGCCTGTGTGAACGTTTTGGCGCCATGCCACTCCATTTACCGTTGGCAGGGAGTAGTAGAAAAAGCGGTCGAGATTCCCTTGCTGATCAAGACCACAGCAGTAAACTACGCGCAGATTGAAGAAATTGTCCGCATTCATCACCCCTACGAAGTACCGGAATTGATTGCCATACCGATAACACACGGCCTGCCTTCCTACCTTGCCTGGCTGGCCACGGAGACTGAAAAACATGAATAGATGGATTCGTTTGCTCAGCGCACTGCCACTACTTTGGGGCGCGCTCGCACATTTTCCAGTAGTCAACGCACAGGAATTTATCGACCCCGAACTTGCGTTCAAGTTCTCGGCACGTGCGCTCGATGCCAATACGCTGGAAGCGCGCTGGCAGATTGCCGACGGTTATTACATGTACCGCGACAAATTCAAGTTCGAGGTCAACGGCGGCACACTGGCAAAACCGGCCCTGCCCGCAGGCAAGATTAAATCAGACGAATATTTCGGCAAGGTTGAGATCTATCGCAAGGATGTACGCATCGCATTGCCGATTCAGCGCACGCCCGGTACAACATCCGTCACCCTGAAAACCGTGTCACAGGGTTGCGCGGATGCCGGTCTGTGTTACACCCCGCAAACGGCAAGCATCACGATCAAGCTGCCGGCGTTGATTGCTTCTGCGGTCGCCGCGCCGCCCGCTTCTTCTCTTGCACCGCCCATTTCTACGGTCTCTGCATTGGATGGACTGCGCAGCCTGGGGGGCATGGACATGCCCAAACTGCTGCCGCCGGAAGAAGCCTTTCCGCTTGCTGCAGTGATGCCGAATGCACAGACCGTCAAATTTGATTACACCCTGACCGCCGATACCTATCTGTATCGCGACAAGCTGGGATTCGTTGTCAAATCGCCGTCCGACGTCAAGATAGTCAAGGTCGAGACGCCCGCGGGCGATGTCAAGGAAGACCCCACCTTTGGGCGCACCGAGGTGTACCACAAGAACTTTTCAGCAACCGTGACCCTGTCGCGGGTGCTGGCCGCCAATGAAAAATTGGTGCTGGATGCAACCTGGCAGGGCTGTAACGAAGCCGTCGGCATTTGCTACCCGCCGCTTAAGCGCGACTTTTCGCTGACCCCGGGTGTGGGTGCAGCTGAGGCATCTGCGACGGGCACAAGTGTTCAGGCCGCTGCGGCTGAATCAACCGACGAATCCGACACATCGAGAATTGAGCGCGTGCTGAAGGACGGCAGCTTCTGGGGCGTAGTGGCGACCTTCTTCGGCCTGGGCCTGTTGCTGGCGCTGACGCCGTGCGTGTTTCCGATGATTCCGATTTTGTCGGGCATCATCGCAGGGCAAGGCAAGGACATCACCAAAACTACCGGCTTTCTGCTTGCGCTCGCCTATGTCCTGGGCATGGCGATTACGTATTCACTGGCCGGTGTGGCCGCTGCGCTTTCTGGCACCTTGCTGTCGAATGCGCTGCAGAATCCCTGGGCGCTCGGAATAGGCGCGGGCATTTTTGTCGCCTTGGCTTTGTCGATGTTCGGCTTCTTTGAAATTCAATTGCCGAGCTTTATCCAGAGCAAGTTTTCCGACGCTTCCAACAAGATGAAGGGCGGCAATTTTGCCGGTGTGTTCGCCATGGGCGTGCTGTCTGCCGTGATCATGGGTCCCTGCGTGGCGCCACCGTTGGCGGCTGCCTTGGCCTTCATCGCACAGACAGGAAACACCACGCTGGGCGGCGTTGCCTTGTTTGTACTGGCGCTGGGCATGGGCGTGCCCCTGCTATTGGTTGGGGTGTCGGCGGGTGCCTTGTTGCCACGTGCCGGTGGCTGGATGAACGCGGTTAAGTACTTCTTCGGCGTGATGATGCTGGCCATTGCGATCTATCTGATTTCGCCGATCATCCCGGCTTGGATCAACATGCTGCTGTGGGCCATGCTGCTGATAGGCTCGGCGGTTTACCTGCATGCACTCGATCCGCTTCCCCCGCATGGCTCCGGCTGGATGCGTCTGTGGAAAGGCCTGGGTGTCGTGTTGCTGATCGGCGGCCTGGCAATCATCATCGGCATGTTGGCGGGGGGGCGCGACTTGTTCCAGCCGCTTGAAGTGTATAAGGGCAGTGTCTTCAAGGGCGGGTCGGGTGGTGTGGCGGTGGCCGCCGAGCAAAAAGGTTTGCCATTCGAAAAGGTCAAGGATGTCGCCGAACTCGATGCACGCCTGGCTGCGGCCAAGGCTGAGGGCAAATCGGTCATGCTCGACTTTTATGCGGACTGGTGCGTGTCGTGCAAGGAAATGGAGCATTTCACCTTCAGCGACCCCAAAGTGCAGGCACGTTTGCAGAATGTCGTACTACTGAAAGCCGATGTCACTGCCAACGCTGACGCCGACAAGGCGCTACTCAAGCGCTTCAACCTGTTCGGCCCACCCGGGTTGATTTTCTGGAATGCGGCGGGTGAGCAGTCAGGCTACAAGGTCATCGGATTTGAAAAGGCCGAGAAGTTCTTGCAAAGCATCGACTCGGCTTTGAAGCCCTGATTTGGATTCTGGCGTTAGGCTAACCCCCCCCGGCTTGCTTCATGCCGGGCGAGTCAGTTCGCGACTGGTGAGCTGGAAATCAAAGTCCTCGGGTTCACGGCCGTCCAGCCGGGTGTCGCCAAATTCCGCATAGGGGTACATCAAATAGGGTAGCGGTCCTTGCGCGGGCGGAGTCAGTTCAAAGTCCCTAGCCGTATTGAGACCCACCCAGTTCATTTCCCAATAGCCGAACAACCGTTTGCGCAGCGCGATGACGCGCGGGTCATTCAACGGCAATTTTTCTTCCAGCACCACTTTGCGTACATCGGCGGGGTCCACTGCAACCCAGCCATGCCGGGGTGAATAATATTCAGCACGGCAGTGGTGGGCTTTCGAGATGTCCCCCGCTTTTCCCAAGGCTTTGAACAGGGCCGAATCGGCGACGCGCACGCCATACATTTCACGTGCCGGTAGTCCTGCCGCCCGTGCCAGCCCAACAAACAACGAATTGATATCGGCACATTTTCCGCCAAGATCGCCCGTTTCCAGCATGAACTTGATATTGCCGAGGCCGCAGCCGCGAACGGTGGGCTTACGGAAGGTGTTGTCGACAACCCAGTTGTAAATCGCCTGGGCGCGGGCATCCGGTGCGTCGATGCCATGCACGATCTTGCTTGCGGTGGTAGCGACGATGCCGTCTATGGGCATGTTGGCGGTGGGTTCAAGATAGCGCGCAATATCCGGTGTAATCAAGTACGGGCGCCCTGCCGGTGTTCGCTCACGATTCTGTGTGGAGACCACAGCTGTCACGGCGAGCTTCCGTGACGCGTTGGTGTCGTTCCATCCGGCGGCGAACATGGGGGCCCGATAATCGGTGTCCCAAGTCAGTGCAGCTTGCTCGGGGGCGGTTTTCCACGTGACGGACTTCACACGCTGATAATCACCCGCATCCTCCGGTAGCGGTAGCCATAACTGTCCCGCGCCTTTTTGTGTCGTCAGGTCGACGGTGTAGGTGAGTTCGAAGGTGCGCCAATCATCGGCAGGCGGGCTGGCCGATCGGGCTGGGGTCATGGAAAAAAGCAGGGGTGTTGCCGCCGCCAACCGCATAAAGTCACGACGCATCATGGTGGTCTCCAAAATATGTTCCCTGTGAAAATGTGGGTTGTTCAGGTTGCGTAAGGGCCTTGTTACGCATGGGCCATCATTGCAGGCCCGCCAGCAATTTCCTGAGTGTAGCAGCCCTGTCGGAGGTTGCTAGAGAACTGAAAGTCAACAGCGGCGCAGGGTTGTAATGCTGTCCAGTAATGGCGTGACAATGGGTTCAATCTTGCGCCGCATCAGCGACCCGATTGCAGTGGTCTTGATGAAAATAGGCCGCACGGTATCGGCATCTATCGCAGCCAGCGCGTCGAGGGCCATGCAGTCGGGTTCCAGTTGAGGAGCGATCGCAAGGATGGTTTCACGCGCTTCGTTGCGTGTGGTTTTGGGGGTCTGGCGTAATGGCGCACACCACTGTGCCAAGGCATCAAGCGTGTGGTTGACGACTTCCTGAATTTCCGGGCGGTCGAGAATGTAGGAGAGGGTCAGTAGAAAAGTTTGTCCTTGTCCCGATAACGCTTTTTCCAGCATCTCGCTATATGGGTTAGCCGTGAGTTGGGGCACGTCGGGGGAGTCCGGTCGTGCATTGCGCGGGTTGGGCAGGTTGTCAGGTTGTAATTCGAGAAATGCGGTGTAATACGAATTGCGGGTTGTGCCGCGTTTCCAGATCGACAGGCGCTCGGCATCGGTCAACACGCCGGAGTAAAGCATCACAGCGACGGTATCGAGAATACCGACATCGTCTTCGTGTAGAAAAGCCAGGTGATCGACCAGAAACTCAGCCAGTGTGCGCCCCATACTGCCTTGGCACACCACGTCGCGCATCAACATCAGCCGCGCGTTCTCGATGGTCGGCATGCACCACCAGGCGTGACGAGCCATTTCATCGGTAAGTGCGGGCGAGTGCACCACGGCCACCACGGCCTCTTCCTCGGCGATCAATAGCAACTGCGCCAGATGTTGCGGCGACAGTCCGGACTGCGACTGTCGCGTCCAGCGTGTCAGATGCACGGGGTAGCCACCCGGGGAACCCAGGGCGTGGCCCGAAAGCAGTTCGCGCACTTTCTTTAAATAGCGGTCGGAGCGCTCGTTGGGTTTGAGCGGCACACTGGCTTCCCCCTGTGGCGTGAGCGCCCACAAAGTCATGCTCGACTCGTCGATGCGGACAGCCTTGAGTTCGGTGTTGAAAAGGACGTTGAGCCGCAGTTCGTCTTCGGGGGAAAGCTCGTCGTTCATAGGGCCTTGAAAACTTTGCCGGCGGCAGAAACGGTGGCGTCAATGTCGGCGTCGGTGTGCGCCGCCGATACAAAACCGGCCTCAAATGCCGAGGGCGCGAGGGTGATGCCGTGGTCGAGAATGGAGTGGAAGAAACGGTTGAATTGTTCCTTGTCGCATTGCATTACTTCGGCAAAGCTGGTTGGCGGTTTTGCTGCGAAATACAGACCGAACATGCCGCCGACCGAATCGGCACAGAATGTGACGCCGGCGTCTTTTGCTGCTGCCGACAAGCCAGCAACCAGAAGCTGGGTGCTGGCGGTAAGTCGTGTGTAGAACCCAGGCTCGCTGACTGCCTTGAGTGTGGCCAGGCCCGCTGCAACGGCGACAGGGTTGCCCGACAAGGTTCCCGCCTGATACACCGGGCCCAGAGGCGCGAGTTTGTCCATCACTTCAGCACGACCACCGAAAGCGCCGACCGGCATGCCGCCGCCGATCACTTTACCCAGCGTGGTGAGGTCGGGGCGGATGCCGAGCAGTTTTTGTGCGCAACCCAGGTCGACCCGAAAGCCAGTCATCACTTCATCAAAAATCAGCAGTGCCCCGGAGGCATCGCACAGGCGGCGCATGGCGGCCATGAACTCGGCCGTCGGTTTGACCAGGTTCATGTTGCCGGCAAACGGTTCGACGATGATGCAGGCAATCTCGGTGCCTAACTCGGAAAAGGTTCGTTCCAGTCCAGCGACGTCGTTGTAGTCGAGAACCAGTGTTTGCGCGGCGGTTTCGGCCGGTACGCCAGCCGAGGTGGGGTTGCCGAAAGTAAGCGCACCGGAGCCCGCTTTCACCAGCAGGAAGTCGGCGTGTCCGTGGTAGCAGCCTTCAAATTTGATGATCTTGCTGCGCCCGGTAAACCCCCGCGCCAGCCGGATCGCGCTCATGGTGGCTTCGGTACCTGATGACACCAGACGAACTTTCTCAATACTGGGTACCAGCTGGGTGATCAGTTCAGCAATCTCCAGTTCGGCCGCCGACGGCGCGCCGAACGACAAGCCGCGCGCGGCAGCTTCCTGCACTGCCTTGACCGTTCCGGGGTGGGCATGACCGAGAATCGCCGGGCCCCACGAACCCACGTAATCGATGTACTCACGACCATCCGCATCCCACACCCGTGAGCCTTTTGCATGATCGATAAATAACGGTGTTCCACCGACGCTTTTAAATGCCCGCACCGGGGAATTCACGCCGCCGGGGATGACTTTTTGCGATTGTTCAAACAGGGTTTCGTTACGGTTCATGATTCAGATCTCATTCTTCGGGTTCGGCTTCAAACAATTGATTCAAATCGTGCGCGGCAGAACGGATATCAGGCGTATTAAACAGGGCCGACAATACGGCGAGGCTGTCTGCGCCGGCATCCAGCAGGTGCGGCGCATTGGCAAGCGTGATTCCGCCAATGGCGATAATCGGTAGGTGAATCAGGGGCGTCGCTTGGCTCAACAATGTCACGTCTGCCCGCTCGGCCGCCGGCTTGGTGGGGGATGCAAAAAAGCTGCCGAACGCAACGTAGTCAGCGCCAGCAGATTGTGCTGTCTGTGCGAGTTCCAGGCTTTGGTAACACGACGCACCGATCAGTTTGTCTTTGCCCAGGATAATTCGGGCTTCACGCAGCGTGCCATCATCACGTCCCAGATGGACGCCGTCGGCGTCACACAAATCGGCCAATCGCAGGTCGTCGTTGATGATCAGGGGCACACCAAACTGGTGGCACAGCGCGATGAGTTCACTGGCTTGCGCGTGGCGGCGGGCTACATCGGCTGATTTGTCGCGGTACTGGACGGCCGCCACGCCGCCTGCCAATGCGGCTTCGACCTGCATCAGCAACTGCTCGGTATCGGCCGTCTCGAGGGTGATGGCGTAAATGCCGCCGGGAAACTTAAGCATGGTGGATGCAGACAATCAAGCGTTGCCCTCCGCCAGGCCGTCCTGGGCCCAAAAAAACCGATCGGGAATATATTGCCCCATCCCCGGACGGAAGGCCGCTTTCAGGGATTCATAAGTGAAGTTCTGCGCTTCGCGTACCGCAGTGGGAACGTCATGCCCATACGCCAGGTTGGCCGCAATGGCCGAGGCCAGGGTACAGCCCGAGCCGTGATAGCTCCCCAACAGACGATCCCAGGCATCGGTTTGCACGTGGCCGTTGGCGTCGTACAGGCTGTTCAGCACGCGTGGCGTGGTTTCGTGTGTCCCGGTGATGAGTACGTATTCGCAGCCCAGATCGGTGAGGTGTTTGGCACACGCCTCAAGCGCCATGTCTTCCTCGTCAGATTCGAACAAGGCTAAGCGGCGCGCTTCGTGGCTGTTGGGCGTGAGCACGCTGGTTTGCGGGATCAGCAGGTCGCGCATCGCCGAAATCATGTCCTCGGTGGCCAGTTCATCGCCACGGCCGGACGACAGGATCGGGTCGAGCACCACGGGAATATCGGGGTAATCGGCGAGAATCTCGGCGATGATCGCGATTGACTCGGGGCTGCCCAGCATGCCCAGTTTGAAAGCGGCAACCGGCACGTCTTCCAGCAACATACGCGCCTGATCCATCACCCACTCGGAATCGATCACCAGGATTTCATCCACTCCGGCGGTATCTTGCACCGTCAAAGCCGTGATGACCGACAACGGGTGACAACCCAGGCTGGCCAGTGTCAGCAGGTCAGCCTGGATGCCTGCGCCGCCAGTTGGGTCGGACGCGGCAAAACTGAGTACCAGCGGTGGCGTGGGTTTGGGCGAGAAAATAGGCGGCATGATGTCACTGCTTTAAAATCAAGTTCCGATTTTAGCTTGAATTACCCTTGTCCTATGCCTGAAACCCCTGAATACAAGAGCTGGATGTGCCTGATCTGCGGCTGGATTTACCATGAGGAGACGGGTGCGCCTGATGATGGCATTGCGCCCGGCACGCGCTGGGCAGATGTGCCGATCAACTGGACCTGCCCGGATTGCGGAGCACGTAAAGATGATTTTGAGATGGTTGCCTTTTGAAAATGATCTGATTTCGGTTCCAGCCCAAGCAATAACTGAGGTCTTTCTGCACCAGCGAGAGCCTATAAAGCCCACTTTTTGAAAACGGAAATTCTAGTACATTAGTTTATGAGCCAATGGTAGAATCCGCCCGAGGCTTTTATATGGTATATCGATAGATCGATATTTTAATAATCAATCGGAGAGACCAAAATGATTCAGCGGTGGATTTCAGCTTGTGTTTTACTTGTTTTTTCATCAGCTTCTTGGGCAATTTCCCCTTACATTCAAGGTGATGCGCTAGCTGGGGGCAGTGTTCAGGCTGTGGCGTCAGCAGTCGAGGCCAAACTCAAAGACAACGGCTTTAAAGTGATCGGCAAATATTTCCCCAAAAATCTGGCAGGCTCCGGGGTGGTTGTGGCCACGGATGACGCCATGTTGAAGGAAGTGGGCGCCGTGGGTGGCAACGCAGTGTTAGGCGCAGCCATTCGGGTGGGCGTTAAGGCCGATGGCAGTGTGTCTTACACCAACCCTGACTACTGGTATCGTGCCTATTTCCGCAAATCCTTTGACAAGAAGGAAGGCGCGGTCAAGGCGCTTCAGGCACGTTTGCAGGAAGCTCTCGGCGCGGGTAAAGGGATGGGCGGTGATGAGCCTGAAGCAAGCTTGGCCAATTACCGTTACATGATCGGTATGGAGCGTCTGGATTCACATAAAAACAAACTGGTTGAATACAACAGTTTTGCTGAAGCATTGAAGACTGTTCGTGAAAATCTGGCCAAAGGTTTGGGTAAAACGTCCAAGATTTATGAAATCGTGCTGCCAGACCGCAAATTGGCGGTGTTCGGTGTGGCCATGAACGATGGCGACAACAGCGATGGCGAATGGATCAAGCGCATCGATATGCAGAACTATGTTGCAGGTTTGCCCTACGAGATTTTCATCAATGACAAGCAGGTGGAAGCACCGCATGCCCGGTTCCGGATTGCTTTGGCATTCCCGGATGTGGGCATGGGTCAGTTCATGCGTATTTCTTCGTTGCCGACAGTCGTTCTGGAAACCATGAACGGTTTGGCGGGCGTTGACAAGAAATCAGAAGGAGAAGGCTGGCAGCAATAGCCAGAAACCTTGGTTATCTGAGTGTCTAGAGGGCGTCATTTAATGACGCCCTTTTATTTCGCCTGCAAAAAGTGTGCTTGCTCTGGGAAGACAACATTAAAGAAGCCGCATTCCTTGCCGTAATGTAATCCACACAGGGGGTGGCCATTGCCGCCTGCCCAATGATCCTCGTGGAGAAGCGTGTGGATAACGAAGTACTGAAGGGCGTCAAGGTGATGGTCATCGATGACAGCAACACTATTCGCCGTAGCGCAGAGATTTTTCTGAACCAGGCCGGCTGTGAAGTCATTCTGGCGCAGGATGGTTTCGATGCGCTGTCAAAAATTACTGACCATGACCCGGATGTGGTTTTTGTCGACATCATGATGCCGCGGCTCGATGGTTACCAGACCTGCTCGTTGATCAAGCGCAACGCCAAATACCGGACTACGCCCGTAATCATGCTGTCGTCCAAGGATGGCCTGTTTGATCGCGCACGCGGTCGCATGGTGGGATCGGACGAGTATCTGACCAAGCCTTTTACCAAAGACACGCTACTGACGGCGGTGCGAGAGCACGCCTGTTCAGCGGCATCACCCGTTTCTCAAGGAGTATAAATTATGGCGATCAGCCGCATTCTGGTTGTAGACGATTCCCCCACCGAGCGCTTTTTCCTGTCTGAGTTGCTGGTTAAAAATGGTTATTTGGTCAGCATGGCCGAAAGTGGTGAGGAGGCTGTCGCTCAAGCCAAGCAAACACTGCCCGATTTGATCGTGATGGATGTCGTGATGCCTGGCATGAACGGCTATCAGGCTACACGAATGATTACCAAGGAAGAATCGACCAAGCATATTCCCGTCATCATGTGCACCACCAAGGGCCAGGAAACTGACAAGGTTTGGGGGATGCGTCAGGGGGCCAAGGCTTATCTGGTCAAGCCGGTAAAACCGGAAGACCTGCTTTCGCAAATCAAGGCGCTAGGCTGAGCGGAAAGATATGGCCAAGAAATTCAATCTGCGCGAATTTCAGACCACGCTTTCGCAGAAATTGCAGGCGGCTGCGAGTCGCGACAATACCGGATCCCGCTTGGGTTTTCGAGTGGGTGATGTGAATTGGCTGGTAAGCCTCGCCGATACGGAAGAAGTTATTCCCGTTCCGACAATTGTCCAGATGCCGGGTGCTCGGCGGTGGTTTCGCGGGGTGGTCAACATTCGCGGCAACTTGTTTGCAGTGAGCGATTTTTCGGACTTCATGGGGCAGGGCGTGACAAAAGATCACGTTGATTGCCGGCTTCTGATTCCACACCACGACTTTGGGGTGAATGCCGCTTTACTCGTTCGCGGCACGTTGGGACTGAAAAACATCAACCATTTTGAAGAGCGCACCGCTCACGCTGCACACCCGTGGATTGCGCGCCAATACGCTGACGATACGGGAACAGGCTGGTGTGATATGGATTTTGGACAATTGCTAGGCAACGTGGAGTTTCTCAAGGTTGAGGCTCAGCTCGGTAATTGATTGAATATTGAATACGGAGCGCATAGGCGCTGAATACTGGAGGGACTGGAGCGATGAATATGGCAATCACAATGAACGGACTTAAGGGCCTGGCTGGCCGCATGACCGAAAAGGTCACCGGCAAAAAAGGAAGCGAGCACACGACGCTGATTATGCAGACGGTGCGGAAGCTAGCCGACACAGAGACCGGCCAAGCCCCTTTGATTGGTCGTTTGCCCGTAGAGAAGCAATACCTCTACGCAGGCGGCACGCTCATTGTTTCGCTGTTGCTGGCGGCCGGCTTCACCATTTACAGTTTGGTTCAACTCGACAACCGGACCCAATACGAGGTCAAGGCAGGCGAATTGAAAGTGCTCTCGCAGCGGCTTCCGCTAACAGCACAACAATCCGTTCTGGGTAACGCCGCGGCGTTTAAAAAACTGGCTGAAGGCAAGGTGGTTTTCGAAAAGACCTTGGTGGGTTTGACCGAAGGTGATGATCAAGTCCCCGCTTCCGGTGGCTCCGCACGCGATACCTTGGGGAAAATCAGCGAACAGTGGAAAAAGTTCAACCCGCAGGTTGTACAGATTCTGTCACAGCAGAAAAACCTGGTGGCCTTGAACGAGAGCGTCAAGAGTATTAATGCGCTGAGTACCGATTTGCAGGAAGTCGCCGAACAATTGGCCAGCCAGCTTGCTGACACAGGTGCTACCGTGCGTGAAGTCTCGCGCGCCAACCATCTGGTGATGCTGAGCCAGCGTTTGCCTAAAAACGCCAACCTGCTGTTGTCCGCTGACCTGATTGACCCGGAAGTGGTGCTGCAACTCGAAAAAGACACCACCTCGTTCCGCGAAACGGTGCAGACACTGATGAGTGGCTCGGCTATCAAAAACAGTGACAGTATGCTGACACTCGAAGACCTGGGCACCAACATGGCCGATATGGTGGAGGCGGTGGGCGCAGTGCTTGCGAACACGCAGCCGCTGCTGCAATCCAAACTCGCGGCGAACAACTTGTTCGTGGGTAGTGATGCATTGTTGGCGGATACGGATCGGCTGTCGCTGGATTATCGTAGCGTCGGCGGTCTCAGCTACCTGCTTGCGGCTTTATTTGGTGTGCTGGCGCTAGGCTCTTTGGTGTTGTTGGGTTTGGTCAACATTAATGAAACCAAATCTCGTGCGCGCAAGAGTGAAGAAGAAAACAGCCGGAACCAGGAGGCGATTCTGCGGTTGATGGACGAACTGGGTGAGCTTGCTGAGGGCAACCTGACCATCAATGCAAGCGTCACCGAGGACATCACCGGTGCAGTGGCCGACTCGATTAACTACACGGTAGAAGAATTACGGACGCTGGTGCGTGGCATTAATAATGCGACGCAGCAGATGGACCAGGCGGCGGATGCTGCTGGTCAGGTTTCCGAGTCGCTGCAACAGGCTTCACGTCGCCAGTCTGTGGAGATCGAAGAAACCTCTGCAGCGGTGGTGAATCTGGCACAGTCTGTGCAGCAGGTATCGGGTAACGCCGCTGAGTCAGCCCGTGTGGCTGAACAATCGCTGGCGGCAGCCGAAAAAGGTCAGCAGGCTGTGTCGAATGCTATTTCAAGCATGAACGGCTTGCGTGAACAAATTCAGGAAACGTCGAAACGAATCAAGCGCCTGGGCGAATCGTCACAGGAGATTGGTGAAATCGTGGAACTGATTTCAGACATTACCGAGCAAACCAACGTGCTCGCGCTAAACGCCGCCATTCAGGCAGCATCCGCCGGTGAAGCCGGACGAGGCTTCTCGGTGGTGGCAGAAGAAGTGCAGCGGCTGGCAGAACGTTCAGCCGATGCGACCAAGCAGATTGCTGCCATTGTGAAAACGATTCAATCAGATACCCACGATACGGTGGCGGCGATGGAAGTCTCGACCCAGGGTGTGGTCGAAGGCGCCAAGCTGTCCGATACGGCGGGTCAGACACTGGCCGAAATTGGTGTGGTGTCGAAGACACTGGCCGGACTGATCGCAGATATTTCATCGGCTACACAAAGTCAGGCCGAGTCGACTGCCAAGGTGGCTGAAACCATGCAGGACATCAAATCGATTTCCGCACAGACCAGCAGTGGCACGCAGCAAACGGCTGATTCGATTGGGGGCATGAAACAACTGGCTCAAGACCTCAAGAACTCGGTTTCAGGCTTCAAACTTGCCTGAACGGACTGACAATCACTTGAACGAGCAGCCGACCATGGCCACCGCAATTAACCTCAGGAATTACACACCATGAGCGCCAACCTCGATTACGATACCGGCCCACTGAACTGGGTGCGCGGTGACATCGACGCCGCCCTGCAAGCCGCCCTCGGACGTTTGCAGGCCTACAGTGTCGATGCCGATCTGACCAATGCCCTGCGACTGGCGGGTGACGATGCCCACCAGGTGACGGGCGCATTGCGCATGGTTGGGTTGGAAGGTGCCGCCACGCTGGCAGGTACGTTGGAGTCCTGCCTGCTTGATATCAATGAAAACCGGTTGAATGCCAGCGACGATCTGTTGCGTGCGCTACGCAATGCCATGGAAGGGTTGCAGCGCTGGGTAAAAGATTTGGCGGACGGACGCGGTAGCGGTGAACTTGCACTCTTCCCGCTCTACAAACGGCTGCGTGAATTGCAGGGCATCGAACGGGTGTTCGAAGGTGAACTGTTTTTCCCGGATTTACGGTCAGGTGTACAGACCAAGGCTGCTAACGATGGCCTGTCACAGGAGGCGTTGGCGGCTGCAGTCAAAACTGCACGTGCACAATTTCAACGTGGTCTGCTGGCCTTTCTGCGTAATGTAGAAGCTGAACAGGGTCTCAAGCGCATGCGAGACTCGTTGGCCACCATCGAAGGCATCGCCCCTTCGCAGGCGTCGCAAACCTTTTGGTGGGCATGCGTCGGGTTTGTCGATAGCTTGATGGCACACGGTGTGGAAGCTGATTTTCATGTGAAGCAGTTGCTGGCGCGTGTAGATTTGCAAATGCGCCGCTTGATGGAAGGCTCTCCTCAGGTTGCTGAGCGTCTGATGCGCGATGCTTTGTTCTTTGTTGCAAAAAGCGAAGCGCTGGATGGACGTGCCGCGGAAATCCGTTCCAGGTTTGGTCTTGATCGCTATCTGCCCGGCCGTGGCATGCTGGACCCGGAAGCCTTGGCGCGCATGCGCCCGGTACTGGACGCCCTGCAAGCGGGCTTGAAAGCTGCGCGAGATCATTGGCACGGATTTGTGGAAGGCCATGCTGAACAGTTGGAGCAATTCAACACCCAGTTGGTACGTATGCAGCCACAGGCCAAGAGCCTGGAAGGCAGTGGCTTGTCAGCCTTGTTGGATGAATTGGGTGCAGCGGCAGTCGCTGCAGCTGGGAGCGAGGGCGATGCACGTGAACAAATGAATCTGGAAGTGGCTTCCACGCTCTTGTTCATGCAAAACGCCGTCAATCAGGAAGATATACTTCACGCGGATTTTTCCGATCGTGCGCAAGGGCAGCAGGCTCGTTTACGTGCGCTGATCGAAGGCCGCGAGATGCCGGTCAGTGTCGAAAGCGAGGCGAGCCAGCGTGAATCCGAGCGCGATATGCTGGTGCAAATGGCTCAGGAAGTCGGTCAGAATCTACGTCAGATGGAGGAAGCGCTGGATGCCTTCTTCCGTGACTTCGATGACCGCGAAGCACTGGCGAAGCTGCCTGCCTTGTCACAACAGGCACAAGGCGCACTCACCATGCTTGAGTTGCCCGATGCTGCCAGTTTGCTGGCTGCCGCGACCCATGTGGCGAATCCGTTTGCCAAAGAAGGTGAGCCGGACGAGGCGACTCAGCAGAAGCTGGCCGACGCCTTTTCCAGCCTGGGTTTATTTATTGAGTCCTACTGTGCAGGGCGTGCAGATGCCGTCCGAATGCTGCGGCCGGTTTTGGTTGACTTTGGCGTCATCGATGCCAATAGCCCTGACGGCAATGCCTTGGGTGAGACGATAGAGTCGGGTTTGCCCGCGCGTAAGGAAGGGGTGCAAGCGGCCTATCTAGATTGGCGCGAGCAGCCGGACGAGGGCACAAAAAAAAAATATCTTGATTCGCTGACCGAACTCAGCCGTGATGCTGAGTTGATCGATGACATTTCGCTGAAGCAGAAAGCGCGCGCTGTACTGGATGCCAGTCGTGATGCCGATGAGGCTACGCGAGAATTGGATGCTGAGGTCATGGCGCTGACCGGTCTGGCCGTCCCAGAACGGGCAGAAGCTGAATTCCAGACGATGCCGGAAACAACATCCACGTTGTCGACAGAGCCGGTTGAAACGGCGCTGGAGCCTGTCGAGCTCATTGAGAGCACGCCCCACCTTGACAGTGAAGCGGCTTCAGCCGAGGCAGAGGTTGAAGACCTTCAAACCAGCTCGTTTGAGATGGGTCATGCGGAAGACATCTCGACGACAGTGCAACCCGTTTCCACAGATGAAGCTGTCACCTCACTCCCTGATTCGGAGTGGATGCAAACGACCATTCCAGCGGGTGTTGAGCTGGAGCTTTTGGAGATTTTTCTGGAAGAGGCCAACGAAGTGTTGGTCGCCATAGGCGATGCCAATGTGCTCTGTCAGAGCGATCCTGAAGACCCGGAGTCGTTGACTGTCATTCGTCGCGGATTTCATACCTTGAAGGGTAGCGGCCGCATGGTCGGTTTGATCGAGCTGGGTGATGTGGCTTGGCGCCTTGAACAACTGATGAACAGTTGGCTGGGTGAGAAAAGGTCCGTCAATAACGATCTGATGGATGTGATTGGTCGTGCGCGTGACCTGTTCAAGGATTGGGTCGATGCGCTTCAGGCGGACCACTCAGTGGGATTGCCCGTTGCCGCATTACTTGCTGCTGTTGAACGCGTCGATCAGGGATTACCCATCGATAGCGTGCCCGAGCAGGTAATAGCTCAAGCCACCACTAGTCTGAACGACGAGCATGTTGCTGAAATTGCAATATTAGACGACTCATCCAGCGCGGAACTCGATTTCGAAACCGAATCTGAACCGCGGCCCGCAGTCACACCCGAGCTGGATTCAGCAGGCGAGCTTTCCCTCAGCCAGGAAAACAAGCTTTCCGAAGTTGAGCGGGACGGGGATCTGGAAACTGAAATCAGCTTCATCGAACCGGCAGATGAATCCCTGTCCGAATTTGAAACCGCAGACTTAGCAGAAATCGTGGACATCGTGGATATCGTTGATATCGTGGATATTGATCCCGAGCTGGATGTCGGCGCATTGATTGAATATGCAATAGCGCCCGAAGTCCCTGAGGTGCCAGATTTACCCGATGAGATGTGTATTGGGTCGGTGTGTTTGTCCAGCAACCTGTATGAAATATTCATGGTCGAGGCGCATCAACGGCTGGCTGTATTAAAGGAAGAATCCGAGCGTCACGCAGAATCAGCCAACAGTACGGTCAGCGAACACGCGCGCAGGGCCATCCACACCCTGGGCGGCATTGCGGGAACAGCCGGCATCACGAATCTGGCCGATTTGTCTCATGCCTTTGAGCAGTATTGGAATCGGTTTGTGCATGCGCCAATGCCTGCTGCACACTTGCCGCTGGTTGATGACACCATCGCTCGCCTGCATGAAATGATTGCGACCATTGAATTGGGTCAGCTGCCCGAATCAGCGAGTGACTTGATCGCAACCTTGGGCGAGCTGGAAGACGAACAAATCACGCCGGTCGCAGAACCGGTTGCGGAAGTGTTTGAGCCCGAAGTAACAATACTAGAAGCTATTGAGGACACAGATGAATCTGCATCTGTCGGGTCAATCAGCCCGGCCATTTCGGCGGAGCACAGTCCCGCTGAAGCGGAACGCGACGTGTTTGACGTCAGTACACTTGTGTCCGCGATCAAAGCATCTGCGCCCACACCGGTATTTGAGCGACGCGATGTAGCGGATGAAATTGACGAGCAGTTGCTGCCTATCTTTATCGAGGAAGCCGAAACACTGGTGCCGGACACCAGCGCGCAACTGCGTGCCTGGAAAGAGGCACCGGGTGACATTCCTGCACGGGATGCGCTACAACGTAACCTGCATACCATCAAAGGCAGTGCCCGCATGGTGGGCGCGATGCGATTGGGCGAGCTGACCCACGTGATGGAATCACGCGTGATTGCTGTAATCGAAGGCCATCTGGCTGCAAGTCCGGAAGTATTCGATACGCTCGAAGCGCAGCTCGACCGTTTGGCCGATACGGTTGATCGTTTGAAACAGGGCGACTTCACCCCACTCGCAGAAGACGTGTCACCGTCAGCCCCGGTCGCGGCGCCTATTGAGCCGACTTTATCCTTGCTAGAAGAGGCGGAATTGCTGCGGACGCCGATGGCCGCACGGCCTGAAGCACCGACACAAGCGGCGACGCGTGAAAACGCGGCGTTGACCTTGCGCGTGCGTGCCGATTGGGTTGACCGCATGGTTAACCAGGCAGGTGAAGTGGCGATTTCACGTTCACGGATTGAAAGCGAAGTGTTCGCTTTCAAACGTCACGTCAATGAATTGTCCGAGGCGCTAGTGCGCTTGCGCGGCCATATCCGTGAAGTTGAAATTCAGGCCGAATCACAGATGCAAGCAACCTTTCAGACATCGGGCGTGGCTGAACAGTTTGACCCGCTGGAGTTCGACCGTTTTACCCGCTTCCAGGAAGTCACCCGGTTCCTCGCCGAAAGCGTGAACGATATTTCCACGGTTCAGCATATTCTGCTGGCCCGTCTGGGTGAAACGGAGGCCGCGCTGATCCAGCAATCACGCCTTAACCGAGAACTGCAACAGAACCTGTTGCGTGTACGGATGGTGCCGTTGAACTCGGTTTCCGATCGTTTGTACCGCACCGTTCGGCAAACTGCGCGCGATGTAAACAAGCGGGCGCAGCTCGACATTCAGGGCGGCGATCTGGAAATCGACCGCTCGGTGCTGGAAAAGGTCACCGCGCCGCTGGAGCACTTGCTGCGTAACGCGCTGGCACACGGGGTTGAGACCCCGGAAGCTCGCCGTGCAGCGGGTAAAACCGAATTTGGTGAAATCGTGCTGATCGCACGCCAGTCCGGCAACGAAATGTTGTTGACGGTGAAAGACGACGGCGCAGGCCTCAACTACACCCGCATCCGCGAAAAAGCCGAAGCCGCCGGATTATTGCTACCCGGTGTCGAGCCGACAGAATCACTGCTGGCACAACTGATTTTCGCGGCAGGATTCACTACAGCCGAAACCGTGAGTCAGGTTGCGGGCCGCGGCGTAGGTATGGATGTGGTGAAAAGTGAAATTGCCGCTCTGGGTGGGCGCATTGATATCGTTTCGACTGTGGGTTCCGGAACCACTTTCAACATCTATTTGCCGCTGACGCTCGCCATGACGCAGGCTGTCATGATTCAGGTGGCCAAGCACGATTACGCGCTGCCGACACCCTTGGTGCAGCAGGTGCTTGAACTCAAGCCCGCTGAACTGGAACAAGCCATGACCAGTGGTGTAGTAACGTGGCGGGGTGCTGACTATCCCTTCTCGTATTTGCCGCATTTGCTGGGCGACACTGAGGCAGTGCACGAAGTCATGCGCTACAACCCGGTCATTCTGCTGCAAAGCGGTGCCAGCCAGGCTGCTGTACTGGTCGATTCGATCGAAGGCACGCGCGAAATCGTGGTCAAGAATATTGGCCCGCAGATGGCGCGTATTACAGGGGTGGTGGGCGCAACCGTTCGCGGTGATGGACGCGTAATTCTGATCATGAATCCGGTGCCCTTGGCATTGCGTTGGGCCAGCCTGCCGCGTTCTGCCATGGAACGCAAAGCACCCGCTGAAGCGGTTGAAGTCAGCCAGGCCTTGCAGCCACCGATGATACTGGTGGTGGATGACTCACTCACGGTGCGTAAAATCACTACCCGTCTGTTGACGCGGGAAGGTTTCCGGGTCGACAGCGCGAAAGATGGCGTAGACGCGCTGGAGAAAATGCAAGACCTGGTTCCGGATGTGGTGCTGCTCGACGTCGAAATGCCTCGCATGGATGGCTTCGAACTGGCACGTGTGATGCGCAGTGACGCGCGCCTGAAATCGGTGCCGATCATCATGATCACCTCGCGTACGGCGGATAAACACCGTAATCATGCGATGGAAATCGGCGTCAATGTCTATCTGGGCAAGCCGTATCAGGAACAGCAGTTGCTCGATAGTATTGCTGGGCAACTCGAGCAGGGCGCAGCCGTCCCGGCGTGATCGCTATCGTAGTTAAAAAACGGGCGGCGTACCGCCCGTTTTTTTCGTCTAGCGTTTCAAGCTGGCTAAATCGCTACCTGCGAGGCTGGCGAGGTTTGCATCCCCCTTTGCCGCATCCTGGTGAAAGGTTGTCATCAGCTGTTCTGCCACATTCATCCAGTGGACCTCCGCGGCGGCCACCACTTTGGCCAACTTCGTCGTGTTGTGGTGAGTCAGCCAGTCTTCATAAGCTTGTGGCAGTGCTGGAAAAAGTGCACGACGCAACCCGGATAGGTTGGCCAGATAAAAATGCAGCGAACCCAATGCTTCACGTTCGATGAGGGTTGGCAACGTCACCATGCAGTCGGCCAGGTGGTCACGTACCGCGCGTGCCAATAGCTCAGCATGTTTGGAGCTGAGGTGCCCAAGCATCGTGTTCCAGTCTTCGCCTAGCAGCCGTTCTGCGCGAGCCTCCCCAATTTCGTGCAGGATCATCACCTCACTTTCGGCCTCTTCCATGCGGTCGAGTCCACGTTCAACACTGCGCTCAAAATCGTAGTACGTAAACGCGCGGCCCAGCGCGGTGTCTTTCTCCTGCCATTGCCATTCTTCATATTTGTTCCACAGCAGACGCCGTACTGCATCCATACGCAGGAAGATGGCGCCATCACGCATCGCAGCAGGCGGGGCAATCAGGTCGCGCGCATAT
>JAGXGP010000016.1 GCA_024636775.1 Hydrogenophilales bacterium | reverse complement strand
GGTCACGGTGTGTTCTTTGCACTGGGCGGTTATGCCTTCGGCATGTATCTGATGCGCGAGATTGGCACCGACGGCTCCTATCATTCGCATCTGCCGGACTTCATGGTCTTCCTCGACTGGAAAGAACTGCCCTGGTACTGGTCGGGCACCGATTCCATTCTGTGGGCCGTCATTCTGGTGCTGGTGGTACCGGCCCTGGTGGCCTACGTGTTCGGTTACTTTGCGTTTCGTTCGCGTATCAAGGGCGTGTACTTTTCCATCATCACCCAGGCGCTGACCTTTGCCAGCATGCTGCTGTTTTTCCGCAATGAAACCGGCTTTGGCGGCAACAATGGTTTCACAGACTTCAGGCGCATCCTGGGCTATGACATCACGTCGCCCGAAATGCGGGTGATCCTGTTCGGGCTGTCGGCGCTGGTGCTGATGCTGACCCTGCTTCTGGGCCGTTATCTGGTGACCTCCAAATTTGGCCGTGTGCTTGCGGCGATTCGCGATTCCGAATCGCGCGTGATGTTCATGGGGTACAACCCACTGCACTACAAGCTGTTCATCTGGACGTTGTCGGCCATGCTCTGTGCCATCGCCGGTGCGCTCTATGTGCCGCAGGTCGGGATCATTAATCCTTCCGAGATGTCGCCGGCCAATTCCATCGAAATCGCCATCTGGGTCGCGGTGGGCGGACGCGGCACCCTCATCGGCCCGGTCATCGGCGCCGCCCTGGTCAACCTGTCCAAGAGCTACTTCACCGTCGCATTTCCCGAGTATTGGCTGTTCTTCCTGGGTGCGCTGTTCGTGATGGTGACGCTATGGATGCCGGAAGGCGTGGTGGGGCTATGGAAACGAATCCGAAACAGGAGGGCAGCATGAGCGCTGTACAAAGTCCAGGAGCAGATGCCAGTTCGTCATCCGTGGGACACATCTTGCGGCCGGGTCTCGATATCTCGCACAAGGTGATTCTTTACCTTGACGACATTTCGGTCAGCTTCGACGGCTTCAAGGCGCTCAACAAGCTGAGCCTGGCCATCGACGCCGGTGAACTGCGCTGCATCATCGGCCCCAACGGCGCCGGCAAGACCACCATGATGGACGTCATTACGGGCAAAACCCGGCCCGATACCGGCACCTGCTATTTCGGGCAGACGCTGGACCTCACCCGCATGACCGAACCGGAAATTGCCCACGCCGGCATCGGCCGCAAATTCCAGAAACCCACGGTGTTCGAGAATCATTCGGTGTTCGAGAACCTGGAACTGGCGATGAAAATGGACAAGCGGGCACGCGTGAGCCTGTTCGCCTGGCTGGACGACACGGGCCGCGACAAGATCGCCGATACGCTCAGAATGATCCGCCTCGATCACGAGGCCGACCGGCCGGCCGGGCTGCTTTCGCACGGGCAGAAACAATGGCTTGAAATCGGCATGTTGCTGATGCAGGAACCGCAGCTTTTGCTGCTCGACGAACCGGTGGCAGGCATGACCGACGACGAGACAGAACGCACCGGCGAGCTGTTCATATCGCTGGCTGGCAAGCACAGCCTGGTGGTGGTGGAGCATGACATGGCCTTCATCGAACAACTGGGCGGTAAGGTGACGGTGCTGCACGAAGGCTCGGTCCTGGCGGAGGGCGGCCTTGCCGCCATGCAGGCCGATCCGCGCGTGATCGAAGTCTATCTAGGACGCTGAATCATGCTGCACGTCGATAACCTCAACCAGTATTACGGCGGCAGCCACATCCTGCGCGACGTCAGCTTCGAAGCGCCGACCGGCCAGGTCACCACCCTGCTGGGCCGCAACGGCGTGGGCAAGACCACGTTGCTCAAATGCCTGATGGGTCAGGTGCCGGCCAAGACCGGCAGCGTTCGCTTCGATGGCAAGGACATCACCGCCGCGCCCTCCCATGCACGGGTCAAGGCCGGCATCGGATATGTGCCGCAGGGGCGCGAGATTTTTCCGCGCCTCACCGTAGAAGAAAACCTGCGCATGGGTCTGGCGACCCGACCCGCTGGCACGCCGATCCCGGAACGCATTTTCGAGATGTTTCCGGTGCTCAAACAAATGATGAAAAGGCGCGGCGGCGATTTGTCCGGCGGCCAGCAACAGCAACTGGCGATCGGCCGTGCGCTGGCCTTCGGCCCCACGTTGCTGATCCTCGACGAACCCACCGAAGGCATCCAGCCTTCCATCATTAAAGACATCGAGCGCGCCATCCGCGCACTGGCCGAGGAGGGCAGCATGGCCATCCTGCTGGTGGAGCAGTATTACGATTTCGCCCGCTCCCTGGCTGACCAGTATTTACTGATGGAGCGCGGCGTAATCATCAAGCATGGCGCCGGCGCCGACATGGAGAAGGATGGAGTACGGGAATTGCTGTCGGTATGATGGGCCGATGAATCTAGCCGAACCCGTTGCTTCAACCTGGCATGCTCACCTGAGCCTGAGCTTCGAGCGACGCGCGGCGGCCACCATCCTTGCGCGCCGCGAGCACGTGGGCCCGCTGCGCGTACAGAAGTCGCTCTACCCTGAAGGCGAGGCGGTGTGCCATGCCATCGTCCTGCATCCGCCATCGGGCATCGTCGGCGGTGACGAACTGGAGATCGATGTTTCGGTAGGGCCGAGTGCCCATGCATTGCTGACCACACCGGGCGCTAGCAAGTGGTATCGCAGCGCTCGCGCGTGGGCCCAGCAACGTTTGGGCTTGTCGGTGGAAGCAGGTGGCGCGCTGGAATGGCTGCCACAGGAAACCATTGTGTTCGATGCTGCCCGCGCGGCGATGCACAGTCGCATCGAACTGGCAGACGAGGCCCGCTTCATCGGCATGGAGGTACTGTGTTTGGGACGTCGGGCATCGGGGGAAACCTTTGCCAGCGGCGCCGTGCATCTTGATACACGGGTCCAGCGCAAAGGCCGGCCGATCTGGCTGGAACGCGGACAACTGGAAGGCGGCGGCGGACTGTTGAACGCCTCTGCCGGGCTGGCCGGTTTCAGCGTCAGTGGAACCCTGCTGGCGGTGGCACCACGCATCGAGCCGGGCTTGCTTGCTGCCTGCCGGGGGATTACGGTGCGGGAAGCCGGCTCACGGCACGGCCTCACGGCTTTGCCAGAGTTGATTGTGGCGCGCTACCTCGGCCACTCGTCGGAGGCAGCACGGCATTGGTTTGTCGATCTGTGGCGCGTGCTCCGCCCGGCGTTGATCGGGTGCGAAGCGCAAGTGCCGCGCATCTGGAACACTTGAAGGAACTCAGTATCGTGAATCAGAAATATCGAAACATAAAACGGTGTCTTTTTCCGCCTGGCAGCGTTGCTCGTCGTTGCCATAGATCGAACTATGTCGCCTCCTCGCGTCTTGCCCCGCGAAAAAATCCATCCGTTTTATCCTGTCCCACTATTTCTGATTCACGATATTGATATGGAACTGACCCCCCGAGAGAAAGACAAGATGCTCATCTTCACCGCCGGATTGCTGGCGGAACGGCGCCGCGCGCGCGGCCTCAAGCTCAATTATCCGGAAGCGGTGGCCTTCATCACCGCCGGCATTCTGGAAGGCGCACGCGACGGCCAGACCGTTGCTGCACTGATGAGCTACGGCACCACGCTGCTCACGCGCGACGAAGTCATGGAAGGCGTGCCGGAGATGATCCCCGATATCCAGGTGGAGGCCACCTTCCCGGACGGGACCAAGCTGGTCACCGTCCATCACCCCATTATCTAGGAGCCACCCATGATCCCAGGTGAAATGCAGATCGAACCCGGCGAGATCGAGCTCAACGCCGGCCGTGCCACGGCCCCCCTGGTGGTGGCCAACACCGGCGACCGTCCGATCCAGGTCGGCTCCCACTATCACTTCTACGAGACCAACGCCGCCCTGGCGTTCGAACGCGAGCATGCGCGCGGCATGCGCCTCGACATTGCTGCCGGCACCGCGGTGCGCTTCGAGCCGGGGCAGACCCGCACAGTCCAACTGGTGGCCTACGCTGGCGACCGCGCGGTGTATGGTTTTCAGGGCAAGATCATGGGCACGCTTTAACAGGAGAAATGAAATGAAACACAAAACCTTGGCACTGCTTCCACTGCTGTTTTCCCCCTTGGCCTATGCCCATCCGGGTGGACACCCTGGCAACCTGCTCGACGCCGTCGCGCATCTGCTGACCGAGCCGGACCATCTGGGCATGGCGGCGATTGCTGTGCTGGTCGGCATCGCTGGCGCGCGATTTTTCCGTCGCCGCAGCCAGGCCCGCGTGCAGGACAAGCGCCGCTAACCCGACCGAGAGGAGACCGCCATGGCTGTTCGCATCACGCGCCAGGCTTATGCCGAAATGTTCGGCCCCACCGTCGGCGACCGCGTTCGTCTCGCTGACACCGAGCTGTGGATCGAGGTCGAAAAGGACTACACGATCCATGGCGAGGAAGTGAAATTCGGTGGCGGCAAAGTGATCCGCGACGGCATGGGCCAAAGCCAGCGCGTGTCCGCCGAGGTGGCGGATACGGTGATCACCAATGCGCTGATCGTCGATGCCGTCGCCGGCATCATCAAGGCCGACATCGGACTCAAGGCCGGAACCATTTCCGCCATCGGCAAGGCTGGAAATCCGGACGTGCAGCCGGGTGTCACCATCCCGATCGGCGCGGGCACCGAAATCATCGCCGGCGAAGGCATGATCATCACCGCCGGTGGCATCGACAGCCATATCCACTTCATCTGCCCGCAGCAAATCGAAGAGGCGCAGATGTCCGGTATCACCACCATGCTGGGCGGCGGCACCGGCCCGGCCACCGGAACGTTTGCCACCACCTGCACGCCCGGCCCGTGGCACATCCACCGCATGCTACAAGCGGCGGATGCTTTCCCGATGAACCTGGGCTTTCTCGGCAAGGGCAACGTCAGCCAGCCTGAACCGTTACGCGAACAGGTGCGTGCCGGTGCCATGGGCCTCAAGCTGCACGAGGACTGGGGCACCACGCCGGCGGCCATCGACAACTGCCTGACGGTGGCCGACGAGATGGACGTGCAGGTGGCGATCCACACCGATACGCTCAACGAATCGGGCTTCGTCGAAAGCACGCTGGCCGCCTTCAAGGGCCGTGCCATTCACACCTACCACACCGAAGGCGCCGGCGGCGGACACGCGCCCGACATCATCAAGGCGGCAAGCATGTCCAACGTGCTGCCGAGCTCCACCAACCCGACCATGCCCTACACAGTGAACACCATCGATGAGCATCTCGACATGCTCATGGTCTGCCATCATCTGGATGCGTCCATCGCCGAGGACATCGCGTTCGCCGAAAGCCGTATCCGCCGCGAGACCATTGCCGCCGAGGACATCCTGCATGACCTCGGCGCCTTTTCCATGATGTCGTCTGACTCGCAGGCGATGGGGCGAGTAGGCGAGGTGATCCTGCGCACCTGGCAGGCGGCGCACAAAATGAAATTGCAGCGCGGCACGCTGAAGGAAGACACCGCGCGAAATGACAACTTCCGTGTCAAACGCTACATCGCCAAATACACCATTAACCCCGCCATCACCCACGGCATCGCTCATGTGGTGGGGTCGATCGAGGTCGGAAAACTGGCCGATCTGGTGCTGTGGAAGCCGGCCTTCTTCGGGGTGAAACCCAGCCTGATCGTAAAGGGTGGCATGATCGCCGCCGCTGCTATGGGCGACCCCAACGCCTCTATCCCCACGCCGCAACCGGTTCATTACCGACCGATGTTTGGCAGCTTCGCTGGCGGACTCAAGACATCTGTCACCTACGTCTCGCAGGCGGCGCTGGATAACCCCGAGGTGGCGGCGCTGAATCTGGCCAAGCCGCTGATGGCAGTCAAGAACACACGAAAGGTGAGCAAGAAGGACATGGTGCATAACAGCGCCACGCCCGTCATCGATGTCGACCCTGAAACCTATGCTGTGCGCGCCGACGGCGAGCTGCTGGTGTGTGAACCGGCCGCCGTGCTGCCGATGGCGCAACGCTACTTTTTATTCTGATCATGCTCCTCATCGAACACCACGCCCCTGCAGATGCAGAAGCCACCGAGCGACTGGTACTGCCCTTCGACTTGCGCTGCAAGAGCCGGCTTCGCACCCGTCTGCACAGCGGCGAGGAGGTCGGGCTGTTTCTGGAACGCGGCGCGGTGCTGCGCGCCGGCGAGCGCCTGCTCGCCAACGACGGTCGCGTCGTCGCGGTGGTGGCTGCGCCCGAAGCGGTGATGGAGGTGCGCAGCGACGATGCGCTGCTGCTGGCCCGCGCCGCCTACCATCTGGGCAACCGCCATGTGGCAGTGGAACTCAAGCCGGGGCTGGTACGATTTGCCCGCGACCACGTACTGGGCGAAATGGTGCGCGGATTGGGACTGGATGTGCTTGAAGCCGATGCCCCTTTCGACCCTGAGAGCGGCGCTTATGGCGGCCACGGCGGCCATGCACATCCTCATGGACACAGCGCTGACGGCGAGGGCAGGGGCCCGCGCATCCACGACATGATGTTGCGCGGCGGACGATGAACGTTGCGCTGATCCGGCTGCTGCATCTGGCCAGTCCGACGCTTCCGGTCGGCGCCTACTCCTATTCACAAGGCCTCGAGTGGGCGGTGGAAACGGGTGCAGTGAACAACGAGGCAACCGCACTGGCCTGGATCGGCGAGTGTCTGGAATTTGGCATTGCGCGTTTCGAAGCGGTGTACGTGGCCCACATGCTGGCCGCCTGGGCGCAGGGCGATCAGGCTCGACTCACGGAACTCGATGCCGAGTTCGTGGCCAGTCGCGAGAGTGCCGAACTGCGCGCCGAGACCTTGCAGATGGGCTATTCCCTCGCTCGTCTGCTGGCAGACCTGACGGAAGCCCCGACCCCACCGCTCGTGGACTTTTCCGAACCCAGCTTTCCCCTGGCTTGGAGTTGCGCCGCGTCGGCTTGGTCCATCCCTGTCCAGGATGCGGTCTCCGGCTACTTCTGGGCCTGGGCCGAAAATCAGGTCATGGCCGCGGTAAAGGCCGTCCCGCTCGGGCAAACCGCTGGCCAGCGGATGTTGCTCGCCTTGGGGCAACGCATCCCGGCGCTGGCGGAAGAAGCCGCAGCCAGCCCAATCGACAACACCTACAATTATCTGCCAGCCTTCGCCATTGCCTGCAGTTGCCACGAAACCCAATACACGAGATTGTTCAGATCATGACTCACCGCTCCCATCCCCTGCGCATTGGCATCGGCGGCCCCGTCGGCTCTGGCAAGACCGCGCTCACGCTCGCCTTATGCAAGGCACTGCGCGAGCGTTACAACATCGCCGTCGTTACCAATGATATCTATACGGAAGAGGATGCACAGTTCCTGGTCAGCAACGAAGCGCTGGCCCCCGAACGCATCATCGGCGTCGAAACCGGCGGCTGTCCGCACACCGCAATTCGCGAGGATGCAAGCATCAACCTGGAAGCAGTCGACCGCCTCAACAAACGTTTCACCGGCCTGGACGTAATCTTCATCGAAAGTGGCGGCGACAACCTCGCTGCCACCTTCAGCCCCGAGCTGTCCGACCTCACGATCTACGTCATCGACGTCGCCGCCGGCGAAAAAATCCCGCGCAAAGGGGGCCCCGGCATCACCAAGTCCGACCTGCTGGTCATCAACAAAATCGACCTTGCACCCATGGTCGGCGCTTCGCTGGAGGTGATGGATCACGATACCAAACGCATGCGCGGCGAACGCCCGTTCGTTTTCTCGAACCTCAAAACCGGACAAGGTCTTGTAGAGATCATCGCTTTCATTGAAAAAGAGGGAATGCTTGATTCGGCACGCCCTAGATAAAGCCAGACATAGCCTCAGAAAACCTGAAGCAAACTGGGTTGGTTGATGGGGGTTAAATGAGTGGCCGCTATGCGCTACAGAACAGAGGTACGGCAAATAAACTCGACCGGCCATTCATAGTCGAAATTGACGATTCGGCAACTACGGAAGCAGACACTCCTGAATGGCTGGTAGTGGAAGTAGGCGACCGACCGGAATGGCTGAACTCCGGACGGATAGGCGAGCCAACCCGAATGGCGGCTCCTGGCCGAACTCAGCCAACCAAAAAGCCATTGAGCTGAGATGTTCTTCACAGGTCTAAATCCAGTTGCGCAGGATCAAGCAGAAGAAAGCGTGCAAAGCGATCTTGTTTTTTGCTGCCGTCATCACTCACGAGAATGATTTTGGGTTGGCCATTGATCACGGCAGTGCATACGCCTTCTGCATGCTCGAAACCGGGCAGGCCTGGAATGCTTATGCGCAGGGCCGGTTCGGCTGGTTGGCCGCTCCACCGCCATAGCTTGAACTGAACCTGCCCGCCTGACGCGGGCCCGCTGATGAGGAGGTAAGTGTTCAGGGCAGGGAGCCATGACATTCCTCGGATGCCGTCGCCCTCCAGGTCCAGCGTGATCAGAGTGTTTGTCACCCGGGCCGGCTCATCGGCTTCAAACATGGCAGCGTGATTTTCAACGGTCGCGATGAGGGCCCGGTTGTCGAGCAGGGGACTGCGAAAGCCGATCAGCAGATGCTGTTGGTCAGCGCTGATTTCCAGTGCTTCGATGTTGAGTCCGTCATCGTCCTTGACGTCACGTATTTTGGCGGCCGCATGCAGAATCGGGTGCGCTTCCAGTAGCGCAGGTTTCAGCCCCGTGACCACTATGGGGTCGACAATGCGGCCGGATTCGATCCGGAACCGAACCAGTCTGTCGCGGGACTTTTTCTGCTT
>JAGXGP010000098.1 GCA_024636775.1 Hydrogenophilales bacterium | reverse complement strand
GCGTCAGCTACAACAGCGGAACCGGTCTGGTCTCGGTCCCGGCCGGGGTCACCAGCTTCACGGTGACCGTGCCGACCGTCAACGATACGGTGTTTGAACCGACCGAGACGTTTACGCTCGCCGTCGGTGGCATCACCGGCACCGGCACCATCACCGATAACGATGCGGTCCCAACTGTCAGCACGGTCAGCAATGTCACCGTGGTCGAAGGGGTCGCGGCCGTGTTCACGGTCAATCTGTCGAATGCTTCATCAACCGCCACCACCTTCGCCCTGACCCTGGCCGACGGCTCCGCCGTCTTGACCAGCGACTATACGAATGCGATGACGTTTTCTAACGGCGTGACGCTCTCCGGCGGCAACATCTCCGTCCCGGCCGGGGTCACCAGCTTCACCGTCACCGTACCGACGGTGAACGATACGGTCTTCGAACCCACCGAGGCCTTCAATCTGTCGGTCGGTGGCATCACCGGTACCGGTACCATCACCGATAACGATCTGGCTCCCAGTGTGAGCACGGTCAGCAATGTCACGGTGGTCGAAGGCGTCGCTGCGGTGTTTACCGTCAACATGTCGAATGCCAGCAGCACGGCGACCAGCTTCACCCTGGCACTGAACAACGGCACTGCGCTGTTGACCAGCGACTATACGAACGCCATGACGTTCTCCAACGGCGTCAGCTACAACAGCGGAACCGGTCTGGTCTCGGTCCCGGCCGGGGTCACCAGCTTCACGGTGACCGTGCCGACCGTCAACGATACGGTGTTTGAACCGACCGAGACGTTTACGCTCTCCGTCGGTGGCATCACCGGCACCGGCACCATCACCGATAACGATGCGGTCCCAACGCTGACTGTATCCAGTCCCAGCATTGCAGAAAATGGTGGATTTGCCCAATTCACGTTAAGTTTGTCGAATGCAAGCTCGCAAAGCACCACGCTCAGTCTAACCCTGGCCAACGGCACAGCTACTGGCGGCGGCATCGACTACGGCAGCACGGGCGCAACCAACCTGCAAGTGTCAACCAATGGTGGCGCAACCTGGGTCAACGCGACCAGCGTCACCATTCCGGCACTGCAAACCAGTGTCCTGGTGCGCACACCCATCAATGATGATTCGATTGCAGAAGGAAATGAAAACTTTACGCTGACCGCGACCCGCACAGCGGGCTCACCTATCGCCAATGCTGGCGGTGCGGCAGCAGGCACGGCAACCATTGTAGACAATGACAATGCGCCAGTCGGCAACACTGATAGTTATAGCGCAGCGGAAGGCAGTACGGTCTCGCGCGGCAGTGTCTTGGCTAATGATACGGACGCTGACGCCGGCACAACATTGACCGCGGTCTTTGTAGCCACCACTGCTGCTTCTGCATCCATAGCGGTCAATGGCGTCACATCAATTACCACCGCATTGGGCGGAACAGTTGTGATGAGCACCAATGGCTCATTCACCTATACGGCGCCCGTTCGCAACCATAGCGATGCCATCTCCGATATAGACAGTTTCGTGTATCGCGTTTCTGACGGGACCAATAGCTCTGGCTGGACAACCGTATCACTGAACATCACCGATACAGCACCCGTGGCCAATGCTGATTTGGATAGTGTTGGCATTGGCAGCAACGTCATCGGCAACGTGATAACAGGCGCGGGTGGTTCGGGTGGAGGGGCTGACGTTCTGGGCGCCGACTCGCCAACCACATTAAGTAATGTCAGCTTCCAGGGCACGCCGGTATCCAGCAGCTTCAATGCGGGCACCGGGAAATGGACTGTCGTGACCACCAATGGCACCTTGGTCATTGGACAGGATGGTGCATACACCTACACCTCTGCTCATAGCACGGTGGCCGTATCAGGCACGAACAAAGCCACCTGGACCAATGCCGTTAATGTTTATGGCTTTGATGGCAGCTCGCCGCCCATGTCAGGCAGCAATTTGAATGTGGCTTCTATCAACGCCATGACCAACGGCACCAACGTGACCGCTCGTAGCAATGGCACGAACGATATGGGTATCGGTGTCGAAACAGGAGGCTCAGCCACAAACACCAGTGCACGCATCGAAAGCGGTGAGTCACTTGTGATGAACCTGAAAACGACCGCCAATAGCGTCGCAGTCACCCTGACCGGTTTGAGCAACGGCAACACATCATCCTGGACCGCATACGACAAGAGCGGTAATTTACTGACCTCAGGCACGATCAGTGGCAATAGTAGCGACATCGTTACTGCAAACATCAATGTTGCCAACATGCAGTACATTGTTTTTGGCCGCGTCAACGATAACTACCTGATCAGTGCCGTATCGTTTGCACCTAACCTGAACGGGGTGGTACCGGATGCGTTCAACTACACATTGCGAGATGCAGACGGCAGCGTGTCGACCACGACCCTCACCGTGCGGACGGATCCACAGGCTACAGCCGTTGCCGATGTCGGGAACGTCTATGAAGCGGGACTGGCCTCCGGCACCACGCCAGGCCTTCTCGCCACCACGGCAACCGGCAACCTGCTCTCCAACGACTCCGGCGTAAGCAGCACAACCAGCATCACCAACGTTGCAGGACAGGCGCCCGGAGCCAATGGTGTGATCACGATCACCAATTCAACCGGTACGCTCACGGTCTATACACAGGCATTCAACGGCTTCCAGGCTGGTGATTACAGGTATACATTGAGTGCGGCCACAACTGAAGGCGTGAACGACAAGCCCGTATTCAACTACACGCTCACCGATAGTTTTAATGGTCAGACGTCCAGCTCCAATTTAACCATCACAATCGTGGATGATGCGCCGATTGGCAGCGACGTCAGCCACACCTTGCAAGCGGCATCGGCCGCGCTGACCTACAACCTGGTCATCGTGCTGGACCGTTCGGGCAGTATGGCGCAGGACGCCTCGGGCAACTGGTCATCGGCAGCGGGCTTTGACCCGACAACAGTGCGCATGAACATTGCCAAAGCAGCTCTGGCGCAGCTTCTTGAACGTTATGACGACCTGGGTAACGTCAACGTGCAGATCGTTGATTTTGCTTCAGACGTAAACGAGTCGGCTTGGTATGTTGATGACAAATACGGTGCCATTGACTACCTCTCCAACGTTCAGGCAGGGGGAGGAACGCAATATTCCACCGCGCTCAACGCCGTCATGAATGGCTTTACCAAACCCCCAGCTGATAAAACGCTGTTCTATTTCATCTCGGATGGCGATCCAAACTCAGGCTACAACGTCAATGCAACCTTGCAATCACAATGGGAATCCTTTGTGACGGCCAATGGCGACATTTCGTTTGGTATCGGGATTGGCAGCGTGGGTCTGGCTTCCCTGCTTCCGATTGCCTATCCCAATGTCGATGCCAATAGCGACGGCCAGGAAGACTATGCAAAAGTCGTAGCGAACGCCAACGATCTCGCGACAACCTTGCTGGCAACAGTGGATGGCGGGGTGGTGATCGGTAACGTTTCCGTGCTTTCGACTAACGGCACCAGCGGCTACCTGATGGGAGCAGATGGCGGCCGCTTGCAAAGCGTAATGGTAGATGGCACGACCTACTCCTATGTGAGCGGTGGACCAGCCAGCACAACGATCTATACGGCCAAGGGGGGAGAGTTCGTCGTCAACTTCCTCACTGGCGCCTATTCCTATCAGCTCACCCTCAACACAACCACACAAGGGCAATCGGAAGTGTTCCCGGTCACGGCCATAGATAATGATGGCGACACAAAAACCATCAATCTGACCATCAATCTGGACTACGTCGCCAATCTGGATGCCAACCGGGACATCGTGCTCACCAACGTTGCAGCCGGCACGCCCATCCAGATTTCCGCAGCGGCACTATTGCATAACGATGCCATGAGCGGCACCGGCAACATTACCAGCACGCAAAATGCCCTGAACGGTACAGTCAGCGGTTCCTCGACCGTCAGCTTTACATCAAGCGGCATTCCTGCGCGTGCGATCGCTGTCATGAATGAGGCACCTTATGACAGCGCCTCACAACCGCAAAGCGATACCCGCGAAAACGCGGTCAACCTGACCGATCGTAGTCGTTTCGGCACCACGTTACCGGGTGGACAGGCTTGGGCAATCGATGTGACTGGCAGCACTCAGGTTTACAGCGGCATGTTGGACAACGTCGGCACGAACCGCGATATCGATTATTTCAAGGTGCAGCTATTCAATGGCGAACGCCTGTTTATCGACGTGGATAACCAGTCGCAAACCGTTAATGGCCAGGTCGAATACCGGGACACGAATGGTGTCTGGCAGATTGTGTCCTTGGCTAACGTTAGCAACGCTCCTAACGCCTGGTTCAATGCGCCGCAGGATGGTGAATTCTTCATCCGGTTGCAAACATCTGGCACCACCGATACGAACTACAACCTCGTGTTGACCATCGACCAGGTGAACGGCCCTCTGGGGGTTGCAGGTGAATTTGAGTACACCTTGACTGAGAACTCGACCTCTAGCACAGCAAAAGTCGATGTGTACAACGTTTCAGGTAATACCATCCACGGCACCAGCGACGATGAAATTCTGATCGGCGGAAACAATGCCGACTTCCTGTACGGAGGTGCGGGTAACGACGTATTGATCGGAAATGGTGGAAACGACCAGCTCTTTGGCGGCGATGGCGCTGACCGACTCGAAGGCGGAGCAGGCAACGATATTCTCGACGGAGGCGCGGGCAATGATCTTTTGATTGGCGGCTCGGGCGACGACACGATGACCGGTGGCTTGGGTGCCGACACCTTCCGCTGGATGCTGGCCGATCGGGGTACACCCGGCACCCCTGCCCGGGATACGATTACCGATTTCAACAATACAGCGATCGGTGACAAACTGGATTTGCGCGACCTGCTCGTTGGGGAAATTTCCACAGGCGGGGGTGCCAATCTGAACAATTTCCTGTTCTTTGAGAAATCAGGTGCGAATACCGTAGTGCATATCAGCAGCACTGGAGGCTTTTCAAGCGGATATTCAACGAGCGCGGAAGATCAGACCATTACATTGAATGACGTGGATTTGATCACGGGCTTTGCCAATAATGATGCGATCCTCACGGACCTGCTGTCGCGTAGCAAGCTGATCACGGATTGATGTGGCGAGAAAGATATAGACATGCCACCTAAGGATAACCATGCCATTTGTTAAACGTGACCACACAGGACAGATCATTGCTGTCGGCAGCATGCCGGCCGATGGGTCGACAGAAGAGCTGGCTAGCGACGCACCCGAGTTGCAGACATTTTTTGCGCTCATGGGAGGAGACTCCAATCCTCTGGAAACCTCCGATTTGAAATTCATTCGGGCGATTGAGGATTTGATTGATCTGCTGATCTCCAAGAATGTGATTTGCATCACAGACCTACCGGTTGCCGTGCAATCCAAGCTTATGGAGCGTCGCTCCATGCGTCACACGCTTGGGGCACTCAACCTGCTGGGCGGATCTGACGAAACGATATAACGCAGGCGGCAGCCACCTCGGCCGCAGCCCAACGCTTCAACTGAGCGTGATGCCCGGCCCGGTCATACCCTTGAATCCCAGGTCTTTCAAACACACGGCTTCCTGCTGATTGAGCACGCCTTCGGCGATGGTCATCATGCCCATGGTGTGCGCAATGGTGCACAAGCCCCGCAGGAAAGTCTGGTTACCCACGTTTTGATCGATGTCGCGGATGATGACACTATCGATTTTCAGGTAATCAAGACCGACATCGTAGAGCTCGCCCATGTGGCAAATCTGGTTACCTACGTGTTCCAGACCAATTTTGCAGCCCAAGGGTTTCAACGTGTCGCAGAACACCCGGAACTCCCGAGCATGACGGTAGGCGACAAATTCCGGAACATCAATCCAGAGTTTTTGCGCCATGTTTGGATTCGCTTTGAGCGCACGGTAGTAGCGCGCGGTCAGCATCGGATCACACACGGATTGCGCCGACACATTGACACAGACGGGGCCTGGGTTGGAACCCAGCCAGCCCAGCGCATGCTCAAAGACGGCTTCATCTATTTGTTGGGTCAATCCCAGCCGGCTCGCCCAAGGCATGAATTCCTGTGCGGACATCCACAAAGAGCTCTGGATAACCTGCATCCGCGCAGGTGCCTCGTAGTGGATCAGTTCGCCCTGCCCGTTCAGCACGGGGTAGGTTGCAAACTGGACCCGGTTCAAATTCAAGGCAGTCTCTATCAGGACTTGCCAAGCTGATACCAGGCTCGTTTGTGGCTTCCATTCGACAATGGCGTTGTCCATTTCGACCACGCTGCCCCCTTCAATTTCAGCACGACCCAGCGCCATGTCCGCGCGCGATAACATCTGGGAGACTGAATCGCCATGGCGATAAACGGCTGCGCCCAACAGCACAATATGTTCGATTAACGCGCTGGGATCATTGATCGACAACATGACGCGGGCAAAAATCTGGCGAGCCAACGCATCCGCCGAATCCACGTCAGGTGCGAGCACCGCGAAATCAGAGCCATTCAATCGTCCAATCAGGCTGGATTCATCCGGGCAGGATTCCTGCAGTGCATTGGCCAGCTGTTTCAATAACGTATCTGCAGTTTCTCGCCCCAACTCTTTGTTCAGTTTGATCAGATCAGGCAACCGCACAATAAACAGTGCGCCCGTCGGGGCGGCATTTTCGCCTTCAAGGGCATATTGAATTTTGTTGAGGAAATGCTCACGGTTCAGCAAACCCGTGAGCGCATCATGCTGCGCGTCACGGCGCAACCGCTCCAGACGAGCTGACTCTTCATCCAGCATGCCTCGCACCTGACCCGACATCGCATTCATCGCCCGCACCACATTTCGGAACTCCCGCGTGCGGGGTTCCTCGATGGTAATGAATCGTCGCGAGCCAATCGCTTCGGCTTGTTTGACCACCTCGCCTAGCGGACGCGAGATCGCGCGAAGAATAAAGGTGCCCACCACGCCACACAATAGCGCCCCAACCAAAAACCAGAACAGCAGCCGGAGATTGCCCTGCCACAAGGCCAGGTATGCAAAACGATTGTCACTGATCACCGTCAGCGTGCCATATTGACGCCAGCCATCCTGCACCAGCGCAACACCGGGTTCGGTAACCAGCGGAATCAGGTTGACGAACCAGGCTGGCACTTTGTCATTTACCGCTTCGCCTACCCGCTCGATCATCACTTTTCCGGATGGAGAGACCAGCTTGATCTGTTTGTAATGTCCGATATCGAATTGTGCGGAAACCAGCAACTCAATCAGGACCGGATCCTTGTCCATTTGCGACATCGACAGCGCCAGTGAGTTGGCGTTGTCGACGTTTTTTAATCGAAGTTGATCTTCAAGATAGCTTTTTGCCGACCACGCACTGGCCAGAAAACTGATCCCGAATGCAATGATCATGATGGCTACAACGGCAAGCCAGAGTTGCTTGGTAAGTGTCATAAGATTTCCCTGAGCATGTGGTGTTTCATTCGATTCCTTCTTCCCGCATTTTGATCAGCACGGTTTGCCATTTCGAAAGCCGTTGCGCAGAAGCACCCGCACGCGGTGTCGCGCCCCCTACCCACAACCCTTCGGCATTAAAACCAAAGACCGTGGTCAGGTCAGGACGACGAGAAGCAGGTCGAATGTCCGATATCAGATTATCCAGAATCACCGGCTCGTCCTCTGGGGCTGGATAATAGCTCAGGACCATATGCGCCTGAACGATGTTGCTTTGTGGCCCCCCCAAGCGAGCCTTGACGTAGGTCAACCGCATTTTCTCGGAAGGAACACCCAGCAGCTTCAACGTAATGTATTTGGAAATCGCAAAATCCTCGCAATCGCCTTCAGCGCGTCCCAACACTTCTAGCGGCGTTGCCCAGTAGTCTTCCATGCCCCAGATGTCCCGGTCTTCACCGAAACGAATGCGACGATTGAAAAAGTCATTCACCCGCTTCAGCTTGGCCACCTCATTCTGGCCCGATGAGCTGGTCAACAACTCGCGCCATGCCGTCACTGAGGACGCACCAGCGTCCCCATAGCGCTGGCTGGCAAGCAACAACATCCGGTCAAGATCAACCCCGGCGAAAACAAAACCCACTAAAAAAAATAGCACGCACGCGGCTTTGCAGAGCGCCACATTTCCGACGACGCGTTGAGTTTTCGACATGATGCGCTTATGCAACACGTAAATGACGCCCGAAAACCAACCCCGACAGGCTCGGCTGTATGGCTCGCACATAGCCAGAACACGGCGACTTAACGTCATCTGATGCCCTATTCATGTTGATTGCGCGTGGAGGCCCAAACAATGTCCTGATTCAAAATGTGGTGTAAACACAGGGAAAACAACGGGTGCATTCCTGTGCTGGTATGAATGTTGCGTACAATTATGTGATGTCCCACCCTATATAAGTTATCGGACTCGATCCGGGAGGCTGAAGGAATGCAAGGAAGAAAAATCGTATTGTGCTTGTTGGTGATGTGCCTAGTGTCAGCGCCTGTTGCAGCGCAGGCACCCATTACCTTACAAGAGACAATCAAACATGCGATTGTGAATAACCCCGAAGTTCAGGCCCGCTGGCATGCATTCCAGTCTGCTCTCTACGAGCAGGATGTGGCCCGTGGTGGATTCCTCCCACGCGTTGACCTCAGTACCGGCGTCGGTCGTGAAAAACTGGCCCAACCTAACCTTCCCACCAGTAATTACACCCGCCACGGTGCAAGCTTGTCGCTCAGCCAGATGATTTTCGACGGATTCGCCACCCGCGATGAAGTGGCCCGGCTCGGTTACGCCAAACTGGTGCGCTATTACGAAGTGCTTGATGCGTCTGAGTCTATCGCGCTCGAAACTTCGCGCGCCTTTCTCGATGTATTGCGTTACCGCGAACTGTCCAAACTGGCGCAGGAAAACTACGCGCAACACGAGCAGGTGTTCACCCAGATTCAACAGCGGGTCCAGGCGGGCGTTGGGCGTCGGGTCGACTTTGAACAGGCAGGTGGCCGCCTGGCATTAGCCCAGTCGAACATGCTCACCGAAGCCAGCAATTTGCACGATGTCAGCGCACGTTATCAACGTCTGGTTGGTGAACTGCCACCAGGCGAGATGATCGCGCCCGCGCTGATCAAGCAGGGCATTCCGCCCAGCGTCGAGGAAGCCCTGAAGCTGGCCTACCAAGGTAGTCCGGCATTCAATGCAGCCATTGAAAATGTGCGTGCTGCACAAGCTGAGTCGAACGGCCGCCAGGCCAACTTTATGCCGCGCGTTGATTTGCGCGCCCGCACGGACGTCGCTTTCAACGACAACGGTATTTCAGGCCGACGTGACGAGCAGGTGATTGAGCTTGTTCTCAACTACAACCTGTTCAAAGGCGGCTCAGATCAAGCGTTGGCACGCCAGTTCGTAGAGCGCCTGAAGCAATCGAAAGATATTCGCGACAAGGCCTGCCGCGACATCCGCCAAACGCTCACTATTGCCTACAACGACATCCAGAACCTGACCCGTCAATTAGGCTTTCTGGACCAGCATCAACTGTCTATCGAAAAAGCTCGCGAAGCCTATCGCAAGCAGTTCGACATCGGCCAGCGCACCCTGCTTGACCTGCTCGATACCGAAAATGAATACTTCCAGGCTCGGCGCGCCTACACCAATGCCACCTATGAGCATGCCATTGCGCAGTTTCGCACGCTTGCAGGTATGGGCAGTCTGCTATCCGCACTACAGGTCGGTCGCGACGGCTTGCCAACCGCAAAAGACCTGGGGCAGGACCGGTTTGTAGTGGATGCCGACAGCCAGTGCCCTGCAGTAGCGCCCTTTGTCCCAACCAGCCATATCGGGCAGGCACCGACTGCCACACCTGCTCCGGCCACGCTTTCCAGTCTGCCAACCCAGCCCGTACCGGTTGCTGTTGCACAGACCGAATCACTCAGCCAGGCCTTGTCGGCTTGGGCTGCTGCCTGGTCAGCAAAAGACCTGTCCCGCTACAAGTCTTATTACGCTAAGAGCTTTGCCCCTGTAGAGCGCTCAATCGACCAATGGGCAACCGAAGCACAGCGTCGCTTCGGCAAACCCGGCGTAATCAAACTCGACATCAGCGACATCGCAATCAGCCCACCCGAGGCTGAAATAACCACAACCGAATTCAGGCAAACCTACACACGTGGGGGATTCCGGGACGTGGTGATCAAGCGATTGGAATGGGTCCGTGAAGACAATCGCTGGAAAATCAAGCGGGAAACCGTTCTGACCACAATCGAGGTGGTTTACTCGTAAACGCTCCAGCTCCGCATGCTGCCAGGCGTGGAGCACCCTTTAAACCTTGCCACCCTAGTCCGCGAATCGCAGCAACAATTGTCCGTAGCGCGGTAAGCCCGCGTAAATAGCTTAAAATGGCGGCCTGCTTCATCTCTGCATGCACGCCCCAATGGAAATAAACCCAACCACGCCGGCACCTTCCGGCGACCCCGCTTTGGTGCGCGACGTCAAAAAACGTCGCACCTTTGCCATCATTTCGCACCCCGATGCGGGTAAAACCACGCTGACCGAAAAGTTACTGCTATTCGGCGGCGCAATCCAGATGGCCGGCACGGTCAAGGCACGCAAAAGCGGACGCTACGCCACCTCTGACTGGATGGAGGTCGAGCGTGAACGTGGCATTTCGGTAGCGAGTTCGGTCATGCAATTCAGTCATGGCGACTGTGTATTCAACCTGCTTGACACCCCAGGTCACAAGGACTTTTCGGAAGACACCTACCGCGTGCTGACCGCCGTGGACGCCGCGATCATGGTGGTCGATGCTGCCAAAGGCGTGGAAGAACAAACGATCAAGCTGCTGGAAGTCTGCCGCCTGCGCGATACGCCCATCATCACCTTCATCAACAAGATGGACCGCGAAGTGCGTGAGCCGCTGGAACTCCTGGACGAGATTGAATCGATCCTGAAAATACACTGCGCGCCTGTGACCTGGCCGATCGGCATGGGCAAGCGTTTTCAGGGTGTATATCACCTCCTGAACAACGAAATCCTGCGCTTCAAGGCTGGCGAGGAAAACGCCAACCAGCAGTTCGAGTCGCTGCAAGGGCTGGGCGAAGCCGCCTTGAAGGAGCGCTTCCCGCTGGAAGCCGACACCTTGCTGTCCGAAATCGAACTGGTGCGCGGCGCCGGCGACAGTTTCGACCTTGATGCATTCCTGCAAGGAAAGCAGTCACCCGTGTTTTTCGGCTCCGGGATCAACAATTTCGGCGTGCGCGAAGTGCTGCATGCACTGGCCGACTGGGCGCCACCGCCGCAGCCGCGTGAGGCGGTCGAGCGTGTCGTGTTACCTGCCGAGCCCAAGTTCACCGGTTTCGTGTTCAAGATCCAGGCCAACATGGATCCGCAGCACCGCGACCGCATTGCTTTTTTCCGCGTGTGCTCAGGTCGGTACAGTCCCAACATGAAAGTACGCCACCGCCGCACCGGCAAGGACATGAAAATCGCCAACGCGGTGGTTTTCATGGCCAACGAGCGCACCCGCATGGATGACGCGGTGGCGGGCGATATTATCGGTATCCACAATCATGGCCAGCTGCATATCGGCGACACGCTGACCGAAGGCGAGGCGCTGCAATACAAAGGCATCCCTTACTTCGCGCCTGAACTATTCAGCCGCCCGCGTCTGCGCGATCCGCTGCGTGCCAAGCAGTTGAACAAGGGGCTACTGGAACTCGGTGAAGAAGGTGCGGTGCAGGTATTCGAACCCTTCACCGACAACACGTTGCTGATCGGCGCAGTGGGTCAGTTGCAATTCGAAGTCGTGGCCCATCGCCTGAAAACCGAATACGGCGTCGACGCCAGCTTCGAGAACGCTGGCATCTACACCGCGCGCTGGGTCACCTCTCCCGATGCTCAACACCTCGCCGAATTCACGAAGTCCAACACGCTTAAGTTGGCCAAGGATGTTGACGGCAATCTGGTTTACCTGGCAGATACCCGGGTGAATCTGATGCTGGCGCAGGAACGCTGGCCGAAGATTGCATTCCACGACACGCGTGAACATGGACAGCTGCTCAATTCAGCATAAAAATCGACAGAAAGCAGCTGTGTCCGAAATCAGGTTTGGCCTGGTGTTCAAGGAAAGAAGGTGTATTCATCACGACTTGAAACGGCGCTCAACGTATCGTTGACGTGCAAATAAAAACGTATCGAATCTCACCTATTTTCAACAAATGAATTCACCGTCTTATTCAGGGTCAGCCTTGATGCCTGAGCTCAACGATATCTGAAAGCGATTCCCACCCCCCGCTTTTGCGGCGTACATTGCAACGTCCGCACATCGAATCAAGTGCTCGAATTCACTACTATGTTCCGGGTAGAACGCGACACCAATGCTGGATGAAATATTGATCTGATGCCCATCCAGCGAAAAGATCCGGTTAAGTGCCTTACGTATATTTTCCACAACCAGCAAAGCGTGTTCCGGAAGCGAAGTATTGTTGAGCAACACAAGAAATTCATCGCCGCCAACACGGCCCACCGTATCCGACTCGCGTAAACACTGCCTGAGGCGCACCGCGACCTCCTGAAGCAGAAGATCACCGACCTGATGTCCCAGTGTGTCATTGACCTGCTTGAACCTGTCCAGATCGATATAAAGCAGGGACAGCCGCGTCTGGTTACGTTTCGCTAAAGACAGCGCGGTTTGCAGTCTGTCATGGAACAGACTCCGATTCGGCAGGTCAGTCAGGGGGTCATGTAGCGCATTGTGTTGCAGCCCGATTTCCATCTGCTTGCGTTCAATGACCGCCGCAATCTGGGTAGACACGAATTGCAGCAGTTCGATATCCCTGGTTGTATATCGGTCCTCAGCGCAATAGCTTTTCACAACCAGCGTACCGATAACGCCCATATGGGTAGTGAGAGGCACACCGAGCAGATTCAAGCTATCCCTGCCACTATCAGTCCGCATTGTTCCGGACGGAAATTCTTGTGTCTCCGGTGACAATATCAGGACCTTCCCACTGCGAATCAATTCCTTGCTCAAAAGTGCTGAATCGATTTTGTTCCCTGCAGGCAACGAGTCATACTCGTCGACATAGTAAGGGAAGCTCAATTCGTCGCTGGTCGCATCGTAAAGCGCCACAAAAAAATGATCCGCAGATAACAACCCGGCAATAATCTTGTGGATGCGCTGGAGCAGAGCCAGCAAGTCCTGGGCAGCATGCGCCGCTTCTGAGATGGCAAAAAGTGCTGTCTGCATGGCTTCTGCGTGCTTGCGCTGCGTCACGTCCCTCGCCACCGCTATCCGCAGCTGTTCTGCCTCAGACCAGCGGGCAGACCACATGACATGAACAATTTGGCCGTCCTTGCGGAGGTAGCGATTTTCGAACAGCGACTGAGCTCGACCTGCCAGAACATTGGATGCCGTCTGCAAAGTTCTTGCCCGATCTTCCTCGGCGACGAAATCTATCATCGGCCTGCCGATCATTTCTTCGGGCCGGTATCCGAATATTCGTTCACATGCTGCACTCACATAGACAAAGTTTCCCGTTTTATCGACGAGACATACCGCATCGAGCAGCAGGTCTACAATATTGCTCAGAGGAGGATGGCGAGGGGCGGTCATGCTGATGTACTAAGCAATAACGATAAGAAGGCATACCAATCAGTTTTCATGTTTTCATAAAACGAGGGTGCATCGCGTTCAAGCATTCTTGAACCATAGCATCGCTTCATCCAGCCGCTGCACGGCATGAATCTCCATACCGGCTATTTTATGTTTGGGCTTGTTTGCAGCCGGCACAATCGCCTGGGTGAACCCCAGCTTGGCGGCTTCCTTGAGGCGTTCCTGACCGCGTTGCACCGGTCGGATTTCTCCCGCCAGACCCACTTCACCGAACATCACCATATTCTCGGGCAGCGGCTGGCTACGTAACGAAGAAACGATGGCGGCGAGTACTGCCAAATCAGCAGCGGGTTCGGTAATTTTGACGCCGCCTACGGCGTTGACAAACACATCCTGGTCGAAACAGGCGATGCCAGCGTGACGGTGCAGTACGGCCAGCAGCATCGCGAGGCGATTTTGTTCCAGCCCCACTGACAAGCGACGTGGGCTGGGCGCATGACTGGAATCAACCAGCGCCTGAATTTCCACCAGCAACGGTCGTGTGCCCTCCTGCGTCACCAGCACGCAGGAACCTGGCACCGGCTCGCTATGACGCGACAGAAAAATCGCCGAGGGATTGGACACACCCTTGAGGCCCTTTTCGGTCATGGCGAACACCCCAATTTCGTTGACTGCGCCGAAACGGTTTTTAAATGCACGGACCAACCTGAACGACGAACCTGTATCGCCCTCGAAATACAGCACGGTGTCGACAATGTGTTCCAGTACGCGAGGACCTGCGATCGCACCTTCTTTGGTTACATGGCCCACCAGGATAATGACAGTACCGGTTTGCTTGGCGTGACGCGTCAACTGCGCTGCACACTCGCGCACTTGCGCCACTGAACCAGGCGCCGAAGTTAACGCTTCAGAGTACACAGTTTGAATCGAGTCGATCACCGCAACCTCGGGCTTGAGGTCAACCAACTGCGCCAGAATCGCTTCAAGGCGAATTTCCGGGAGCACGGGCATGTTGGCTTCAGGCAGGTCCAAGCGTCGTGCGCGCATTGCCACCTGGCGCGCCGATTCCTCGCCGCTTACATAAAGCGTTTTGCGTTGCTCAGAGAGCCCTGCTAGCGCCTGCAGTAACAAAGTCGACTTGCCAATGCCGGGATCACCGCCGATGAGCACTACCCCGCCCGGCACCAGCCCACCCCCCAGCACGCGGTCGAGTTCGCCAATTTCAGTTGGAATACGGCTTTCTTCGGATGCTTCAACGTCATGCAAATATTGCACCGAGCTGTTTGCCGCCAGTGACTGATAGCGCGGCTTTGCCGACTCGGCTATCGTTTCGACCAGCGTATTCCAGGCGTTGCAGTGCGGACATTGTCCTTGCCACTTGGGCAACGAACCGCCGCATTCCGTGCAGGTATAAATTGTTTTGGTTTTGGCCACTACGAAGTCAGCGTTGCGTGATCAGGCGGGGAAAACGCCGGTGGACAGATAGCGGTCGCCACGGTCGCAGACGATGGAAACGATGGTGGCGTTTTCGACTTCTTTCGACAACTGCAATGCTGCCCACAATGCACCTCCCGATGAAATGCCTGCAAATATGCCTTCTTCGCGTGCCAGGCGTCGGGTGGTTTCCTCGGCGTCATGCTGGCTGACGTAGATCATGCGGTCAACGCGGCTGGGGTCGCATATTTTCGGTACATATTCTTCCGGCCATTTGCGAATGCCAGGAATTTGTGCCCCTTCAGTGGGTTGCACCCCAACGATCTGGATCGCCGAATTTTGTTCTTTAAGATATCGTGAACATCCCATGATGGTTCCGGTTGTCCCCATACTGGAAACAAAATGGGTGATTTCACCCTGCGTATCGTTCCAAATCTCGGGGCCGGTACTGCGATAGTGCGACGCTGGATTATCGGGGTTCGAGAATTGGTCGAGGATTTTTCCTATGCCTTGCTTCTCCATCGAAACGGCCAGGTCGCGTGCACCTTCCATACCCATCTCTTTAGTGACCAATTGCAACTCGGCACCGAATGCCCGCATGGTCTGCCGCCGCTCAATCGATAGATGCTCAGGCATGATGAGTATCAGTTTGTAACCCCGCATGGCAGCAGCCATGGCGAGCGCGATACCCGTGTTACCACTGGTGGCCTCGATCAGGGTGTCGCCGGGCTTGATATCGCCCCGATCCTGCGCCGCGTCGATCATCGCCAATGCCGGTCGGTCTTTGACCGAACCTGCCGGGTTGTTGCCCTCCAGCTTGACCAAAACGGTATTCGTCGTCGCGCCGGGCATCCGCTTCAAGCGGACCAAGGGTGTGTTGCCAACGCAGTCTTCGATCGTTTTATAGTGACTCATGCCTGTCATAACCGATTCATCCCGGGTGTCATGCCTGCTTCAAAACTGACCCACTGTGCACCATAAAAGTCATCACAGACGGCCAATCGGTAAATACTCAAAGCCCATGTCCCGCATCGCTTGCGGTTCATACAGATTGCGCCCGTCGAAAACCAGCGGCGTTTTCAACAGCGCTTTCATGGTGTCGAAATTGGGGCTGCGGAACACTTTCCACTCGGTCACTATCAACAGTGCGTCCGCACCATTCAATGCATCCATCGGGCTGTCGGCCAAAATCAGGTCGGGGCGCTCACCGTAGATGCGATGGGTTTCTTCCATTGCTGCCGGGTCATACGCTGACACACTGGCGCCCATTGCCCACAGAGCTTCAAGCATGCTGCGGCTGGGTGCAGCACGCATGTCGTCGGTATTGGGTTTGAACGCCAGACCCCACATGGCAAAGCGTTTCCCCTTGAGGTCACGGCCCAGTTTTGCGGTCAGTTTTTCGACCAAAATCTGCTTCTGCGCTTCGTTGGCTTCTTCCACCGCATCGAGCACGCGTAAAGCAACGCCGTTTTCCTGACCGGTACGGCGCAATGCCTGCACGTCCTTCGGAAAACACGACCCGCCATAGCCGCAGCCGGCGTACAGAAATTGATACCCAATGCGGGGATCGGAGCCAATACCGTGACGCACCTGTTCAATATCCGCGCCGAGTTTTTCAGCCAGTACGGCCAATTCGTTCATGAAGGAAATACGCGTCGCCAGCATCGCATTGGCTGCATATTTGGTGAGTTCGGCGCTGCGCACATCCATCACGGTCAAGCGGTCGCGGTTACGCTGAAACGGCGCGTACAACTGGCGCAGAAAGGCCGTGGCCTGTTCGCTGTCAGTGCCAATCACGATACGGTCCGGCTTCATGAAGTCCTCGACCGCCGCACCTTCCTTCAAAAACTCAGGATTGGAGGCGACATTGAATTCAAGCGTAAGACCGCGTTTGGTGAGCTCTTCCTGCAACGCAGCTTTCACCTTGTCGGCGGTGCCAACGGGAACAGTAGACTTATCAACCACCAGCTTGTAATCCGTCATGTGGCGGCCAATGTTGCGCGCCGCAGCGACGACATACTGCAGGTCCGCCGAACCATCCTCGTCTGGCGGGGTGCCCACCGCGATGAACTGTATCTCGCCAAAAGCCACGGAAGCTTCAACATCCGTGGTGAAAGACAGTCGCCCCGCCTCAACGTTGCGCTTCACCATGTCTTCCAGCCCCGGCTCGTAGATCGGGATACCCCCGGCTTTCAGGGTCTCAATTTTTTTCAGATCGAGGTCGAGGCACAGTACCTCGTTGCCCACTTCTGCCAGGCAGGTTCCCGTTACCAAGCCGACATAACCTGTACCAATTACGGTGATTTTCAAAATGTGCTCCCTATGCTTTTAAAATGTCAGATTGAATCTGTTTAAGTGCGGCAAGCGGATCGGCCGCACCGGTGATCGGGCGTCCTATCACCAGGTCGGTCGCGCCTGCATGCAGGGCTTCCACAGGGGTCATCACACGCCGCTGATCGCCCACCTCGGCACCCGCCGGTCGAATACCCGGCGTCACCAGGCGGAAACTTTCACCAAGTTCGGCATGCAGCATGGAAGCCTCCTGCGCCGAGCAGACTACGCCATCGAGTTTGCACTGCTGTGATAATCGCGCCAGTCTCAACACTTGCTCGGCTGGCACGTCATCCACACCGACTTCGCTCAAATCTTCGGCATTCATGCTGGTTAGCACTGTCACGGCAATCAGCAACGGGGGATGCGGCAATGCACTCAGTGCTTCCTGTGCCGCCGACATCATGCGACGTCCCCCCGACGCATGGACATTCATCATCCACACACCCAACCCCGCCGCGGCACGACATGCCGCCGCTACGGTGTTGGGAATATCGTGAAACTTCAGGTCCAGAAAGACTTCGAATCCGCGAGCCACCAGCGTTCGCACCAATTCCGGCCCGGCCACGGTGAATAATTCCTTGCCCACTTTCAAACGGCATAAACCCGGATCAAGCTGATCCACCAATGTCAGCGCCGATGCTGCATCAGAAAAGTCCAGTGCAACAATTATTTTTGATGAATTCACCACGACCTTTGGATCTCGATAATGACCATTTGTATCAGCCCTCACCTTCACGACGCTCGGGATCAAAGCTATCCCAACGTCCACACGCAGGACAGCGCCAAAAGAATTGCTTGGCCTTGAACCCGCAACTGCCGCACTGATAGCGCATCATGCGTTGACTGTGAGAAGCCACCAGACTTTTCTCAATCTGCAATAATTCGCGCGCATCCGGTTCAGCGTTGACAAGTTCGGCTTCCAGTAACCGGTCCAGTGTTCTCAGGCTGGGATTGCGGCGTAATTCCTCACGCGCGAGTTGGCGGGCCGCCGCCGCTCCATCGGATTCGGACACGGCGAGATACAGGGCGCCAAAAACATCATGCGAAGGTTGCCGGGCATACAACGCACGCAACCATTGCACGCCGTCATTCAGTCGTCCCAATTGACGATAACTTCCCAGAACCCGATCAACCACCAGCGCCATATGAACGGCACTCTGGGTTTCAACCAGGCGCCAGTCGGCAATCGCCGCCTCGTGCCGACCTGCAGCTGCCTCAAGATCGCCGGCCATCAGATTGGCCCGAACTGACTGGCGGTTACTGGATAAGGCCTGCTGTAAATGCGAAGCGGCCACATCGGGATTGCCACGGGCAGCTTCCCGCAAAGCCAGTTCACAGTAAAAGTGGGCAATATCTGCATTAAGCGGTTTGCTAGTGTCTTTCTCCAACAGATGCGCGGCATCGATGGCTTTCTGCCAATCCTTTTCCTGCACGTAGATTTCCAGCAAGAAGGTGCGTGCCTGCCCATGCTGAGGCGTTTCAAGCAACTTTGAAAACACAGCCTCGGCGCGGTCAAGCAAGCCTGCTTTCAGATAATCCTGCCCCAGTTCGCTCATTGCACGGAGCCGCTGCTCCTCGACCAGTCCTTCACGTTCGAGCAGACTTTCATGCATGCGGATGGCGCGATCAAGTTCTCCACGGCGACGAAACAATCCGCCCAGCGCAAAGTGCAGGTCGATGGTTTCAGGTTCGAGCTTGACGACTTCGAGAAAGGCTTCAATCGCCTTGTCTGGCTGCTCGTTGAGCAGAAAATTCAGCCCCCTAAAATATGAATTGGGGAGTGCACGTGATTCAGTTACCACTTGCCGGATATCGACCCGCGCAGCCAACCAGCCCAACACAAAGAACAGAGGAAAAGCCAGCAACCACCAAATCTCGAATTCCATGCGCGTTACAAAATGGTTATATCAGTTTGTGTAATCGTGTCAGTCACGACTTCCGGGGACTTGCGCGCATTTTCACGCCTGAGGCGGAACAGGGTGGGCAACAACGCCAGCACGCCGGTCAGCGCACCCAGCACAAAAGCCAATCCCATCATGACAATCAGGGGCGCCTGCCACACGTAGTCCAGATAGGAATAAAAAATGGTGGTGTGGCTGTTTTTCAGTGCAAAACCCAACACCAACAGAAATACCAGCAGTTTGAACAGCAGCCCCAGATAACGTGTGAAAGTTTTCATGAATACTCGCATGTAATGTGCGGCCATTCTACCTTTGCTGGCCAACTTCAAAAAGTGCAACGGGAAAAGAAAACGGCGCTATACGCGCCGTTTTCTCTTACCTTACTTCCAATTCAGAGCGGAAAATCCACCCGATCGCGCAATTCCTTGCCGGCCTTAAAGTGCGGCACATATTTCGCCGGCACCTGAACACGTTCTCCGGATTTCGGATTGCGCCCAAGACGGGCTGGGCGAAAACTCAGGCTAAAACTGCCAAAGCCGCGAATCTCGATACGCTCACCGCGCGACAAATTTTTTGCCAACGCGTCGAGGATCGTTTTCACCGCCATTTCGATATCCGTAACCGAAAATTGCGAATGTCGAGCAGCCAACTGGGCAATCAACTCTGACTTGGTCATGTTTACTCGGCGTTCTTGTTGTCGAGTTTGGCCTTCAACAGCGCGCCGAGGTTGGTCGAACCGCTGGCAGCAGCAGAAGTATCAGCAGCGATTTTCTTCATGGCCGAATCCTGATCGGTCATATCCTTGGCCTTGATCGACAGGTTGATGACGCGATTTTTGCGGTCAACGTTGATGATCATGGCTTCGATTTCATCGCCGTCCTTGTAGTGGGTGCGCATGTCTTCGACACGGTCACGCGACACTTCGGATGCGCGCAGATAACCTTCCATGTCGCTGTCGAGTTGCACGGTGGCACCCTTGGCTTCCACAGTCTTGATGGTGCCCTTGACGATGCTGCCCTTCTCATGACCGGTTGCATAGCTGGTCAGCGGATCGCCTTCGAGTTGCTTGATGCCGAGCGAAATGCGCTCGCGCTCGAGGTCGATGCCCAGTACCACGGCCTCAACATCCTGGCCCTTGCGGAAGTTGCGCACGGCTTCTTCGCCCGGCAGGCTCCACGACAAATCGGACAGGTGGACCAGACCGTCGATACCACCCGGCAGGCCGATGAACACGCCGAAGTCGGTGATCGACTTGATCGCGCCTTCAACCTTGTCGCCCTTCTTGTGGTTCATCGAGAAATCTTCCCACGGATTGGACTTGCACTGCTTCATGCCCAGCGAGATACGACGCTTGTCTTCGTCGATGTCCAACACCATGACTTCGACTTCGTCACCCAACTGAACGATCTTGGAGGGGCTGACGTTCTTGTTGGTCCAATCCATTTCGGAGACGTGCACCAGACCTTCGATACCTTCTTCGATTTCGACGAATGCGCCATAGTCGGTGAGGTTGGCCACTTTACCGAACATGCGGGTGCCCTGCGGGTAGCGACGTGCAATGCCAACCCACGGATCGTCACCCAACTGTTTGATGCCGAGCGACACGCGGTTCTTCTCGGTGTCGTAACGCAGAATCTTGGCTTCGAGTTCCTGACCCACCTGCACCACTTCGGACGGGTGCTTGACGCGACGCCAGGCCATGTCGGTAATGTGCAACAGGCCGTCGATACCACCCAGGTCCACGAACGCGCCATAGTCGGTGATGTTCTTGACCACGCCCTTGACGATGGAGCCTTCTTTCAGGTTTTCCATCATGGCTTCGCGGTCGGCACCCATGGTCTCTTCCAGCACAGCACGGCGTGACACCACGACGTTGTTGCGCTTGCGGTCGAGCTTGATGACCTTGAATTCCATTTCCTTGTATTCGAAGGGCGTGGTGTCCTTGACCGGACGCATATCCACCAGCGAACCCGGCAGGAAGGCACGCAGGCCGCCGACCAATACTGTCAAACCGCCCTTGACCTTGCCCTGAACCATGCCGGTCACGATCCGACCTTCGTTCATTGCCGCTTCCAGATCCAGCCATGCAGCCAGCTTCTTGGCGCGCTCGCGTGACAGCTTGGTCGCACCAAAGCCGTCTTCGATCGATTCGATGGCGACCGAAACAAAATCACCGATCGCGGCTTCAATTTCGCCCAGATCGTTCTTGAATTCTTCAATCGGAATCAGGCTCTCTGATTTGAGGCCTGCATTCACTGTTACAAAGTTGCCGTCAATGCCGACGATTTCAGCGGTGATTACTTCACCCTGACGCATTTCCTGGTGTTCGAGGGATTCCTCAAATAACGCAGCAAAACTTTCCATGGATTCAGGGGCAGAAGTAGCGGTTGCAGTAGACATTTAAAACCTTCAGTCCGTCGGTGAGGACGGGGTTAGTTGCACATCGCCAGCCTGCAGGGCACAGACCGACACGGGGAAAACCTACTTATTACCGACATTAAATACTTATTACCGACATTAAATAATGTCGGGCCTTACATAAAGCGTGCATTGCCAATTGCATAGTGCGCCAGCACCGCTTGCACTGCCGAATCGACATCCATTTGGGTCGTGTCGAGCAACAGCGCATCAGGCGCGGGTTTCAGCGGTGCTACCGCGCGCGCAGTATCACGCGCATCCCGAGCCTGCATATCAGCTACAAGGGCCGGTAGGCTAGCAGAGTTTCCCTTGCCGATCAACTGCTTATACCTGCGCTCGGCACGGGCCTCGGCGCTGGCAGTGAGGAAAACCTTGGTCGCCGCGTCAGCGAACACCACGGTCCCCATATCGCGGCCATCTGCCACCAGTCCTGGCGCCTGCCGATAACCGCGCTGACGGTCGAGCAAAGCCGCCCTTACCGTGGGTAACGCGGCCACTTTCGACGCGCCTTCACCCACAGCTTCGGCACGGATTGCGTCGGTGACGTCTTCGCCCGCCAGCCACACGGCGCCGCCGTGAAAGGTCGCGGGCAATTCTGCCGCCAATTCGGCCATCCGCACTTCGTCGTCAAGCGCAACACCCTGCTTCATGGCCGATAACGCCGTCAATCGGTATAGCGCGCCGCTGTCGAGAAAATGAAAGCCCAGCGCAGCCGCCACCCGCTCGGCCACAGTACCTTTGCCTGATGCCGATGGACCGTCGAGCGTGATGACAGGGATGGGCATCGTTGATAGCGTCATTGGGCAATTCCGGCGAAACGCTGGAAATAATCCGGAAAGGTTTTCGCCACGCAGCCGGGTTCATTGATGCGAATCGGAACCCCACCAAGCGTCACCAGCGACAGACACATTGCCATACGGTGATCCTCATAGGTATCGATCACGGCGTTGGGGATTAATTTCGACGGCGGGGTGATGCGGATGAAATCCGCGCCTTCTTCCACTATCGCGCCGACTTTACGCAGTTCAGTTGCCATCGCCGCGATGCGGTCGGTTTCCTTGACGCGCCAGCTGGCGATATTGCTGAGCGTGGTGATGCCATCGGCAAATAGCGCTGCCACCGCCAGGGTCATCGCAGCATCGGGAATGTGATTGCAATCCAAGTCGATGGCTTTAAGCCGCCCTGACTTGGGCGCGCGCGCCTCGATCCAGTTCGGCCCCATCTCGATCTGCGCGCCCATCAATGCCAGCGCATCGGCGAAGCGAACGTCGCCCTGCACACTGGCCTGACCCACGCCTTCCACCCGAACCGGGCCGCCACCGATGGCACCTGCCGCCAGAAAATAGGATGCCGAAGAGGCATCGCCTTCAACGTAAATGTCGCCCGGGCTGCGATAGCGCGCTTCAGCTGCCACCGTGAATTTTTGCCAACCGTCCTGCTCAACCTCAACGCCAAAACGACGCAGCATCGCCAGCGTAATGCCGATATAGGGCTTGGAAATCAGTTCGCCGACCACTTCGACCGAGGTGGTACTTTGGCGTAGTGGCAGTGCCATCAACAACCCGGTCAAAAACTGGCTCGACACATTGCCACGCACTTGCGCACAGTCGCCAGCCTGGATGGGCGGATGAAGCTGCAACGGCGGAAATCCTGACTTACCCAGATAGTCGATCTGCGCGCCCAGCTGCCGGAGCGCTTCGACCAGATCGCCGATCGGACGCTCGTGCATGCGCCCCACGCCTTTCAGCAAGTATTCGCCGCCGGACAGCGCCAGCGCAGCGGTGAGAGGACGGAACGCCGTACCGGCGTTACCCAAGAACAAGTCGGCCTGTCTGGTTGGAAATACGCCATCAACACCCCGTATCCGCCAGTGATTGCCACCGCAGTCCTCTACCCCGACACCCAACGTACGCAGGGCCGCCAACATGTGCTGGGTGTCGTCGGAGTCGAGCAGATCGTATACGTCGGTTACGCCCTCTGCCAGCGCTGCCAGTAACAGTACACGATTGGAAATACTTTTGGAGCCCGGCAATCGCACCGTGCCACTGGCCTGACTGCAAGCGGGTAAATCGAGAAAATTCATTAAACGTCCTGTGTCTTCATCCAGTTTTCACGGGCGGCACGCGCACGCGAAAACATTTCCAGTAATGCGTCGGCGTCACCCACGGCCACCGACTGACGTAATGCTTGCAATGCCGCCAGATAGGCATCCAACTCGATCAATAGCGCTTCCCGATTCGCCAGGGCGATGTCGCGCCACATCACAGGATTGCTGCCCGCAATGCGGGTGAAATCGCGGAAGCCGCTGGCAGCAAAGCCAAAGAAGGCATCGCTATCCGCACGGCATGCCAGTTCGTCCACCAGTGCAAATGCTGCAAGATGCGGTAAATGGCTTACCGCAGCAAAAATACGGTCGTGCAAAACGGCATCCAGGGTTTCCACCTGTGCGCCAGTTGCCCCCCACAAAGCCTGCACCCTTGCCAGTGCAGATGCATTGGTATCAGTTTCGGGGGTCAATACCACTTTTTTGGTTTGATACAGGTCGGCGCGCGCAGCCAGGGGCCCGCTTTGCTCGGATCCCGCAATCGGGTGTCCCGGCACAAAGTCGCCAAAACGCGCATTCATGACTGCACGCGCCGCCGCAATGACATTGCCCTTGGTGCTGCCGGCATCGGTGACGATGGCGCCGGGTTTTAAATGCGGCAACAACTGCGTCAACACCGCTTCGGTGTCCCCCACGGGCATCGCCAGCAGGATGCAGTCGGCCTGCCCGGCAGCAGCCCAGTCCGCGGCGCGATCAATCAGGCCGAGTTGCCGGGCTTGCGCCAGGCTGGATGGGTTGCGACCGATACCCAACACTTCACCCACGGCACCCGCCTGTTTCAAGGCCAGCGCGAATGAACCCCCGATAAGACCAGTGCCGACAATGGCGAGCTTTTCGATAATCACAGGCAGGCTTTCAAGGCTTCGAGGAAACGGATGTTCTGCCCGGCCAGACCGACTGACACGCGCAAAAATTCCGGCAGGCCGTAATTGGCGACTGGGCGCACGATGACGCCGCGCTTGAGCAACTCGGTGTTCATCCGTGCGGCATCGCCAACTTTGGCCAGCAGGAAATTGCCTTTTGACGGCACCGTTTCAATCCCGACCTCGTTCAGCCCCGCTACCAATTGTGCCATCCCTGCGGTATTCAGGGCATAGCTGCGCTCGAGGAATTCAACATCGTTGAGCGCAGCCTCGGCTGCGGCGAGCGCGGGCGCGTTGACGTTGAAGGGATGACGTACACGATTCAGCAAATCGATGACGTTGACGCTCCCGATCCCGTAGCCGACGCGCAATCCGGCCAGCCCATACGCTTTCGAGAAGGTGCGACTGATTAAAAGATTGGGAAACCGACCCAGCCAGGCCGCTGTGTCGCACCGTTCGGCTGGCGGCAGGTACTCACCATAGGCTTCGTCCAGCACCACCAGCACCTGAGGCGGCACGGTTTCCAGGAACGCCTCGATTTCGGCCCACGGCAGGAAGGTGCCGGTCGGATTATTGGGGTTGGCGATCCACAGTACGCGAGTATCTTCGCGGATCGCTGCGCGCATCGCAGCCAGGTCATGACCGTAATCCTTCGCCGCCACCGCAATCCCCAACGCGCCCGCCGTTTGTGTGGCGATGGGGTACACCGCAAAGGCGTGCTGCGCATAAATCGAGGACGTGCCTGCGGTGAGAAAAGCGCGGGCAGCCATGTCCAATACATCGTTTGAGCCGTTGCCCAACACGATCTGATTCGCCGCCACCCCCAGCTTGCCCGACAGCCTGGTCTTCAGCGCAAAGCCGGCGCCATCCGGGTACAAGGCCACGTCGTGCAGCGCCTCTTGGGCCGCTGCCAACGCCATGGGGCTGGGGCCGAGTGGATTTTCGTTCGACGCCAGCTTGATGATATCGGCCTCGTTCAAGCCCAGTTCGCGCGCCAGTTCTGAAATAGGCTTACCGGGTTGATAAGGAGCAATGGCACGCACATTGGCAGGGGCCAGACCAACACAAGTCAAGTCGCAACCATTCATGCTGAAGCGGCAGGGTAAGAACCGAGTACTTTGAGGAACGCGGCACGTGCTTCGACCTCGGCCAGCGCAGCAACCATTTTCGCGTCCTGGCGGTGCGCATTACAGACAACAAAAAACAGATATTCCCAGTTGCTGGAACGCGCCGGACGCGACTCGAATTTACTCATCGAAATGCCGGCATCAGCAAACGGCTGTAGGAGCTTGACCACCGAGCCCGGCTGATTCTTTGCGCCCATCACCAATGAGGTTTTATCGCATCCGGATGGCGCAGCGTCAGCCTGCCCCAGCACCAAGAAACGTGTGGTGTTGCTGACCTCATCTTCAACGCGTGCTTCCACTACAACGAGTCCATACAACTCGGCTGCAGCCTCTGAACCCAGCGTCGCGGCATTTCTCTCTTCCGCAGCCAATCGCGCACCTTCACTGTTGCTCACCACGCTGACGCGTTCTGCATTGGGAAGATGGCGATTGAGCCATTGCTGACATTGCGCGAGGGATTGCGCATGGCCATAAACACGAAAAATCCCATCCAGGCCGCCCTGTTTACGCATCAGGGTTTGGCGAATCGGCAGCATCACCTCACTGCAAATCTTGAGCGAACTGGACACGATCAGGTCGAGCGTGCGCCCCACCGATCCTTCAGTTGAATTTTCCACCGGCACCACGGCAAAATCGGCTCGGCCGGTTTCAACTGTGTGAAAACAGGTATCAATGTCAATCTCGGCGATCGCTTCGGCTTCATGTCCAAAATGCTTGTGCACGGCCTGCTGGCTAAAGGTACCGGCAGGGCCGAGATAGGCAATGCGCGTGATTTGTTCCAACGCACGGCAGGACGAAATAATTTCGCGTATCAGGCGCTCAACCACCTCGCCTGACAAAGGGCCTGGATTGGACTCACGCAGGCGGCGCACAATCTGCGCCTCGCGTTCCGGACGATAGATTTTCTCGCCATTTTTAGCGCGGCCAACCTGCTGGGCAATGCCCGCACGTTCCGACACCAGTTTGAGGATAGCGTCATCGATGCCGTCAATGCGCGCACGTAGCGCCTTCAGGTCTTCCTTCATCGGCGTCAGGCCGCAGGCAGGTTGCGCACGGCAAGCACACCCGTAATCGCCGCAAGCTGCTGAATCACCGAGGAAGGCACCGCACTGTCAACATCCACCAGCGTATAGGCCATGTCCCCCTTGGACTTGTTGACCATGTTATGGATGTTGATCCCGGCGCTGGCCAGGGCAGTTGAAATCTGGCTCACCATGTTGGGCACGTTGGCATTGGCAATCGCAATGCGATTGTCGGATTCGCGCGGCATGCTGACGTTGGGAAAGTTGACCGCGTTCTGAATGTTGCCGTTTTCCAGATAATCCGCCACCTGATCGGCCACCATCACTGCACAATTTTCCTCGGCTTCCGAGGTGCTCGCGCCCAGATGCGGCAACGCCACCACTTTGGGATGACGATTCAATACATTGGCGGGAAAGTCACAAATGTAGGCATGCAGCTTGTTAGCGTCGAGTGCCTCGACCACGGCGGTGTTATCAACCACCCCTTCACGCGCAAAATTCAGCAGCACGGCGCGCGGACGCATGACTTCGATACGCTGGGCATTGATGAGATTGCGGGTCGAATCCAGTAGCGGCACATGCAGCGTGACAAAATCGGCCTGGCGCAGCACATCTTCCACACTCTCGGCACGCTTGACCTGCGATGGCAGTCGCCAAGCCGCATCCACCGTAATCGCAGGATCAAAGCCGACTACATTCATACCCAGTTTGATCGCGGCTTCAGCGATGTAAGAGCCGATCGCCCCCAAACCGATGACCCCCAGGGTACGGCCTGGTAACTCCATGCCAGCGAACTGTTTTTTGCCAGCTTCAGTAGCCTTGTGCATTTCTTCGTCGGAACCCGACAAGCCTTCGACAAACTTGGATGCGGGCACCAGGTTGCGCGCGCCCATCAGCATGCCGGCCACCACCAGTTCTTTCACCGCGTTGGCGTTGGCGCCTGGCGCGTTGAATACCGGCACCCCCCTGTCGGACAGCGTCTTGACCGGAATGTTGTTTGTGCCCGCACCCGCGCGACCAATGGTGCGCACGGACGTGGGGATGTCCATTTCATGCATATTGGCCGAACGCACCAGAATGGCATCCGGATCGACCACATCACCGCCGATCACATAGTGTTGCGGCAAGCGCGCCAATCCACGTGCGGAAATGGCGTTAAGCGTGAGGACTTTGCGCGCCTCAGCCATGACTTTTCTCGAAATCGCGCATCATGCCAACCAGCGCATGCACCCCTTCAATCGGCATGGCGTTGTAGATCGATGCCCGCATGCCGCCGACAGAACGATGGCCTTTCAACTGCAGCAGGCTGCGCTCCTTGGCGAGCTTGAGAAAAGCCTCGTCGAGTGCAGCGTCCTTCAGCGTGAACGGCACGTTCATCAGCGAGCGGTTGTCTTTCGCCACCGGCGAATTGTAGAAATCGGTCGCGTCGAGTGCGCCATACAGCAAGCCGGCCTTCTCTCGGTTGGTCTTTTCCATCGCGGCGAGACCGCCCCTTGCCTTCAGCCACTTGAATACCAGCCCCGCTGTATACATGCCGAACGTCGGTGGCGTGTTGTACATCGATTCATTGTCGGCGTGAATTTTGTAATCGAACATGGACGGTGTGCCCGCAACCGTCTGACCCATCAAGTCCTCACGCACGATGACGATGGTGAGGCCAGCCGGACCGATATTCTTTTGTGCGCCAGCGTAGATCACGCCGAACTTTGACACGTCGATCGGCCGCGACAGGATGGTCGACGACATGTCGGCGACCAGCGGCACACCGCCCGTTTCTGGCGTCCAGAAGATTTCCACGCCGCCGATAGTTTCGTTCGGCGTGTAGTGAACATAGGCCGCATTCGGATCAAGCTTCCACTGACCTTGCGCCGGTGCATAGCTGAAGTTTTTATCTTCGCTAGTCGCCACCACATTGACCGCACCGTAGCGCTTGGCTTCCTTGATGGCTTTTTTCGACCACTCGCCGGTGTTCAGATAATCGGCACTGGCTTTTCCGCGTAGCAGGTTCATCGGCACCATCGCGAACTGCGAAGACGCACCGCCCTGCAAAAACAACACCTTGTAGTTGGCGGGTATGCCCATCAATTCACGCAGATCGGCTTCCGCTTCAGCGGCGATGCCCATGAACTCCTTGCCGCGATGACTCATTTCCATCACCGACATGCCGCTGCCATGCCAGTCGACCATTTCGGCCTGTACCTGTTGCAACACGTCTTTGGGTAGCACGGCCGGGCCGGCACTGAAGTTGTATATGGTCATGCGTTATTCCTCCGCCTCTTCTTCGTTGTCGGCCTCAGCCACTTTCTCCAGGCCGATCAGTGTTTCGCCCTTGTCCAGATTAATCAGCGTAACACCTTGCGTTGCACGGCTCATGGCGCGGATTTCATTGACACGCGTGCGAATCAGCACGCCGCCGGTGGTGATCAGCATGATTTCGTCATCAGGTTTCACCAGCGTGGCGGCGACCACTTTGCCATTACGCTCACTGGTCTGGATCGCGATCATGCCTTGCGTGGCCCTTGCATGGCGGGTGTATTCGGCGATCGAGGTGCGCTTGCCAAAGCCGTTTTCGGTTGCAGTCAGCACAAAATCGCTTTCGTCTTCTGCCACCAGGAGCGAAATCAGCTTCTTGTCCTTGGCCAGTTTCATGCCGATCACGCCGCGCGCAGCACGACCCATCGGGCGCACATCGTTTTCGTCGAAGCGCACTGCCTTGCCACCGTCTGAGAACAGCATCACGTCGTGACGGCCGTCGGTAATCGACGCGCCAATCAGGAAGTCTTTCTCGTCCAGGCCCACTGCGATGATGCCGGCAGTACGTGGACGCGAGAAGTCAGACAACGGTGTTTTCTTGACGATGCCATTCGACGTCGCCATGAACACGTAATGCTCGTCGTCAAAAGCTTTCACCGGTAGCAAGGCGTTGATTTTCTCGCCTTCAGCCAGCGGCAGCAGGTTGACGATGGGCTTGCCACGTGCAGCACGGCCACCCGCCGGCACGTTATAAACCTTGAGCCAGTACATGCGGCCGCGGTTGGAGAAGCACAGGATGAAGTCGTGGGTGTTGGCGACGAACATCTTCTCGATGAAGTCTTCGTCCTTGGTGCCGGCTGCCTGCTTGCCGCGGCCGCCGCGTTTCTGCGCGCGATAATCGTCCATCGGCTGCGCCTTCATGTAGCCGCCATGCGACAGGGTGACGACCACTTCTTCCGGCTTGATCAGGTCTTCCATCGACATGTCTTGCGCGTTCTCGACGATGACCGAGCGGCGCTCATCACCGAACTGGTCGCGGATCAAGGTTAGTTCGTCGCGAATGATCTGGGTGATACGCGTCGGGTTAGCCAGAATGTCGAGCAGGTCGGCGATCTTGTCCATGATCTCCTTGTACTCGCTGATGATCTTGTCGGATTCCAGATTGGTCAGGCGTTGCAGTTGCATTTCCAGAATGCGCTGCGCCTGGATTTCCGACAGATGATAGCCATTCTTGTGCAGACCGTATTCCGCGCCGATACCAATAGGCCGCGAAAATTCGGGATCGATGCGCGCCAGCATTTCTTCAACCATCGCCGACTTCCAGGCCCGCTCCAGCAAGCGTGTTTTGGCGATGATCGGGGTTTCTGAACTCTTGATCAGTTCGACGATCTCGTCGACGTTGGCCAGCGCAACCGCCAAGCCTTCGAGGATATGGCCCCGTTCGCGTGCCTTCTTGAGGTCGAACACGGTGCGGCGGGTGACCACTTCGCGGCGATGACGCAGGAAGGCGTCGAGCATTTCCCGCAGGTTGAGCAGGCGCGGCTGACCGTCGATCAACGCCACCATGTTCATGCCGAAGGTGTCCTGCATCTGCGT
>JAGXGP010000097.1 GCA_024636775.1 Hydrogenophilales bacterium | reverse complement strand
CGACGAAGCCGTATTTTATATGCCCACCTATGCCATTGGCGACCTTCAAGGGTGCCAAAATTCCCTGTTGCACTTGCTGGACGCGCTTGAATTTGACGCAAAGGCCGACCGGCTGCTGTTTGTGGGCGATCTGGTTAATCGCGGGCCGGATTCGCTGGCGGTGCTGCGCTTCATCAAAAACCTGGGCAATGCCGCCATCTGTGTGCTCGGCAACCATGATCTGCATTTACTAGCCTTATCCGAAGGCTTTGGCCGCATTCACAAGGGCGATACGCTCGATGCGATCTTGGCGGCACCCGACCGCGATGAATTGATGCATTGGCTGCGTCATCAGAAGCTGGCCTGGCGTGAAGACGGGTTCTTGATGGTGCATGCGGGCGTGCTGCCGGGTTGGACGCTGGACGATACAATGCTGCGCGCCGCAGAGGCTGAAGCGGCGTTACAGGGCGCGCATTACCGCGAATTCTTTGAACAGATGTATGGCAATGTGCCGATTGCCTGGGATGACGGGCTGCAAGGGATCGAACGCCTGCGCATGATCGTCAATGCGTTTACCCGCCTGCGCTATTGCTCGCCGGAAGGTGAAATGGACTTCCACCACAAGGGCGCGCCCGGTACACAGCCGGCCGGCTGGCTGCCGTGGTTTGAGGTGCCGGGCCGCAAGAGTGCCGAGGCGGCCATCATCATCGGCCACTGGTCGACGCTGGGTTTGATCAACCGGCCCGATTTGATCGCGCTGGATACCGGCTGTTTGTGGGGCGGAAAGTTGACCGCGATCAGACTGCAGGATCGGCAGGTATTTTCGGTGCAGTGCCCGCAGGCGCTGCACCAAGACCGCCCGTAGGGCGAGCACCCTGAAGGGCATGAATGTCCGGCGGCGTACCCCCTGCGGGTGCGACCCCCAAAAGCTTGGCCGTGGCGGCTTCTGCCTGCGCGGCCAGATCGCGTCGGTGGCCATTGGGCAGAATCGGTTCGCCAAATTTCAGTTCGGCAATCAGGCCGGGTTCGCTGACGATATGCAGCAAGCTCTGCCACAGGCTGATCTGGTCGATGTAGGCGGGTGCGACGGTGTACTCGTGATCGAGCGTGCGGTAGCGCAAGGCGGCCGGCACGGTGGGGCAGTTGAGTTCAATGGCGGGCTGCAACAAGGAGGGTAAAAATCGCTGCAGGCCGCGGCCATCGCTGGTCGTGCCTTCTGGAAAAACCATGACCGTGGCGCCATTTTTCAGCAGCGCGCGCATATCGGCATTGACGCGTGCGGTATCGGCGCGGCGGCCGCGCTCGATGAACAGCGTGCCGGTTTTGTGTGCCAGCCAGCCCGCCACCGGCCACGCGCGCACCTCGGCTTTGGAGACAAAGTGAACGCGCCGGGCCGCGTTGATCAGATAAATATCCAGCCACGATACGTGGTTGCAGACCAGCAAGGCGCCGCCCGATAGCGTGGGGGGCGCTGCCACGTGTACCCGGACACCCAGGATACCGAGCAGCCGTCGAGACCAGGTCGAGATGAAGCGATCACGCCGGGCGGGTTTGATGAAGGGGAAGATCCATCCCGCCAGCATGAGGCCCCATAGCAGGTGCGGCAGCAGCAGGCCGATCCGGATGAAGCGGCGGAGGATAACGGGGAGGTGGGTGACGATCACCCCGATATTGTATGCCGCCCACTGCATGCACCCAATAGCGTGCTCAGCGCAAGTGGCGTGCGGCGAGACAGGCTAGCTGATGAAATGCCGTGCGTAGCTGCGATTGAGTTGTGCCATCGGCAGCAACATCAGCAGGTCGGCCGTATTGAAATCGGGATCCCATGCCGGTTCACCGCACACCAGGGCGCCCATCCGTGAATAGCCTTTGATCAGGGACGGCAGATTGGCGGCCTGGCCATCGTCGAGCAGATCGACCGGGAGGTGGTTACGCGGGGTCACTCGCCACTCGATCGGGGCCAGAAAGCGTTCGGCCAGTTGACGATGCACCCGGGCGGCGAGATGACCACCATCGGCCATGCTGATGCTGGCGCAACCCACTACATAATCGTAGCCATAGCGTGTCATGTAATCGGCCAGACCCATCCACAGCCGGGCGAGAACAGTGCCGCTGCGGTGAGCCGGATGCACGCACGAGCGGCCCAGTTCAGCCATCCGCGGGCGCAGGAAATGAAACCGGGTGAGGTCAAACTCCTGTTCGGCGTAATAACTGCCGACGCGTTGCGCCGATTCGGGCGACAGGATGCGGTAGGTGCCCACGACTTCACCTCCCGCGAGTTCACGCACCAAAAGATGGTCACAGTACGGGTCGTACAGGTCGATGTCATACCCCGGCAGCACGGTCGGCAGGTGAGCACCCATTTCTTCGACAAACACCTTGTAACGCAACCGCTGCGCCTCGCGGATTTCAGCGTCATCCACGGCCAGTGACACGTGGTAGCGCGCTGAGGCCAGGGTCTGTGTAGTGCTGAGTCGTTCAAGCATGGCCCGCTCTCCTGATTGGAAAGCGCACAGCTTAGTGAGCAGGTGTTAACGTCGCGTGATGTTCAGGTTGCGAATTGATGACCGTGAAATTGAAGCGGGGCTTTAATGCGAGACCCGGGTTGCCCCGCTTCCAGACAGCACCCGCACGCGATCGCCGACCCTGAATAGCTCATCGGCAGTCTGCGTGATGGCGATCAATCGGCCCGAGTCAAGCTTGACCGTAATCTCGACCCCTTTTTTTCGGGTGACGACCTCTTCAGCTGCAGCGCCACCCAACCCCCCCAGCACCGCACCGACTGCCGTTCCCACCACGCTGCCCCTACCGCTGCCAACGGTGCTGCCGGCCACGCCGCCAACGACCGCACCGGCCCCTGCGCCTATCGGGGTTTTGGTGCCTTCAATATTCACCTCGCGCACGGATTCTACGATTCCCATCTGCACCTCCTGCACTGAACGGGTTTGCGCGCGACTGTAGTCTTTTCCGCCGGTACCGCTGGCGCAACCGGCGAGTGCAATCAGGGTCGCCACCATCAGGGCGGACGATAAGGTTAGGCGTGATGTTTGCATGGCGATCTTCCCGTGGATGTCTTCTTCTCAATATAGGCGAAGTGGACGTTTACGGAATCAGGCCAGACAGTTTTGGGGAAACGCCCCCACTCAATGCGTGGATCGAGTGGGGGCGTTTAACAGGATGGCGTCGAAACGCCACTCTGTTGAAGGCTTAAAGTGTTTTGCCGAAAGCGGTTTTCAACCGATTACTGATCTCGGCGCGGTCAGGCGTGTGGTTCTGGCCACCCCGCTGTTCGATCTTGATCGATCCCATCAGACTCGCCAGCTGGCCGGTGATTTCCCAGTCCCAACCGTGGGCGATGCCGTAGAGTAGGCCAGCGCGAAAAGCGTCGCCGCAACCGGTAGGGTCGACCACGGCACGGGCCGGAACAACCGGGATGTCGATCATCTTGCCGTCGACATAAAACTGCGATCCGGCCTCGCCGCGCGTTACCACCAGACATTTCACCTTGGCCGCCAGTGCATCCAGCGACAGTTCAGTGCGCGCCTGCAGCAACTCGGCTTCGTAATCGTTGAGGGTGACATAGTCTGCCAGTTCGACCATTTCCAGCAGTTCGCTACCGGAAAACAGCGGCATCCCCTGACCCGGGTCGAACACGAATGGAATGCCGGCTTCGTGGAACTGTCGGCAGTGGCTCAGCATGCCATCACGGCCATCGGGAGAAACAATGCCCAGGCCGATATCACGTGCTTGTGAGGCATCGTTCTCGTGCGAGAAAAACATCGCGCCGGGGTGGAAGGCAGTGATCTGGTTGTCGGCGAGGTCCGTGGTAATAAACGCCTGTGCGGTAAAGCTGCCGGGCATGTTGCGGATCGATTCACGCGAGATGCCCTGTGCATCCAGTCGTTCGGCGTAGACGCCGAAATCTTCACCGACGGTTGCCATGATCACTGGCTCACCACCCAGCAACTTCAGGTTGTAGGCGATATTGCCGGCGCAGCCACCGAATTCACGGCGCATTTCTGGCACCAGAAACGACACATTCAGCATGTGGATCTTGTCGGGCAGGATGTGGTTCTTGAAGTGATCCTGAAACACCATGATGGAATCGAAGGCGAGGGAACCGCAGATGAGGGTGCGCATGTTGGCTACAGGTTGAAAACGACAACCTGGATTATACGCAGAGTGATTCGATCGTTCTGGCTCAGAGGCGAGTGGCCTCTGTTCAAACCGCGAGTGGGTTGGTTGAATTTGAGATCGCGCGCAGCAGCAGAATGTCGCGGTAAGCACCGGGGTCGAAGCCGACCCGTGTGCCACCCCGTGTGTCAAAAATCAGGTCGTTGAAGAATTCTTCCATTGCGGGTGTGCCCCATACAACCACTACTTGTTCCAGCAAGTGCGGATAATTTTCCAGGCCCTGACTGGCGTCGCTCTCTTGTGAGACAGGATGACCGCTGAGGTTGACGTTGAAATAGCGACGGCATTCGATGCTGGCAGCAGTATAGCCCTCAGTGTCCCCTGCACGGTGAAGCAGATCAAGCAATAACAGCCACGGCACCGGAGATTCATCGGGGGCATCGCGCAAGTGTTCCTGCAGCAAGTGAACCGCAAGGTCGCCATGGCCGTGTGCCATGTACACTTCGGCCTGGTCCAGAATATCGTCATTGACCTCTGTCGTTTGATTAGGCGTTGAAAACTCGAAATCCAGAATCCGTTCAGATTCCGGGAGTGAGGTACTGCGCTCATGCACGCTAGGCTCGGCACTGCGGGACTTGTGCTCGAGTACGGGTTCTGTCCAGGAATCTGCTGTCATCTCATCAAAGTCCGGCAAAGGACTTGCTGACATAGAGGAGAGGGGCGCTGCATTTGTGTGAGTGCCGCGCTGGCGCAGCCAGACAACCAGGACGCCGGCAGCGACCAGCAATCCGGTAATCAAAAGATACAGTGGCCACTGCGCCGGGAGGGAGGATCGGTTCGGAGCCTGGGTCGTGGTGACGCCCGAGCGCTTCTTCTCGATTTCCGCATTGCGTTTTTGCAGGGCGACCAGCTGCGCCTCCAAATGGGCCAGCTTGCGGTTGAGTGCCGTGTTTTCGTCGGACAGCTCATCGGGGGTCAGTTTGTCGACATGTGGCCGGTTCATGTCCGGCAGATTGGTATCAAGACGTAATGCGAGTGTCGTGCTGTCCGTACCATGCCTGCCTGATAGCACCAGGCGGGGTTTTTGCACGTCCTGGGTCGGTTGCTTGCGAGGAGGAGAGGCCTGTGTTCTTGAGTCAGACAGGCGAGGCGGCGAGGCCCGCTTGAAGGTCGGCTTTTTTGGGGTGCGTGTAGCGGCGGGCGCCGGTTCTGCGCGGGCCACTCTCGCTTGCACGGTAGCGGCGGGGTCCTTCTGGCTGAGAACGGGGACCTCCCGTTCGGGGGGGTCGAGCAACACAACGTAATCCCGCCGAAGTCGGGATTCGCAGTCTGATATCAGTGAAAATTGCGCGATCGGATCGTTGATAGCGTATGGCGTGCGGATATGCAGCAGCGCTTGACCGCTGCCCTGATCCAGACTGAGTTGCGCCCGCGGCGGAGGAACCGCAGCGCCTTCTGCTGGCGCAAGGCTGAAACAACCCGCAGCGGTGGTTGCATTTGTGCCCAGTATTTTGACCGTGACGTGCAGGGCTTGACCGAGGTGTGAGCGCACGGACAGCTCGCCGAGCCCAAGGGCGATGGCAGAACTGGCGTGGAACACGCTCAGAAGAAGACAAACAGATTTCAGGTTCACACAGTCACTTTAAAGGGCGCACCCCTATATTCCGGTCAGAAACACCATAACTTAAGGGTTTGGCACGTAATTTGCTCAAACAAGTGTGTAAATTTTAGTTGTGTCGATCAGCCTAGCAGTATCAAAGCCCAGATGGCTACAACGTTCAAGAGCGCAATCATCACTGCCGCGCTTCCCATATCCTTGGCACGTTTGATCAGTTGATGGTGCTCCAGAGAGATGCGGTCGACCGCCGCTTCAATCGCGGAATTCAGCAGCTCAACGATCAGAACAAGCAATACTGCACCAATCATGAGCGCGCGTTCGCTCCCCGAATCGCCCAGAAACACGGCAAGGGGAACCAGCACCAGTGCTAAAAATACTTCCTGCTGGAACGCATTCTCATATTTCAGCGCGGCAGTCAGCCCGGCCCATGAGTAGCCCACTGCATTCAGTATTCGGCGCAGACCCGTCTTGCCCTTGAACGGGCTGGCCGGGTCGTTCATGCAGCAGGCTTGTAAGCCAGGTCGAGTTCGCGTGCGGCCTTGACGTCGTCCAGGCGCCGGACCGGCAAGCTGTAGGGTGCGCCCTTCACCAGCGCGGGGTTGGTTTCAGCTTCGAGCTTGATGGTTTTCATCGCTTCGATGAAGCCATCCAATGTTTCGCGGCTTTCGGTTTCGGTCGGCTCGATCAACAGGCACTCAGGCACCAGCAGCGGAAAGTAAGTGGTCGGCGCGTGGTAACCGTAGTCAAGCAAGCGCTTGGCAAAATCCATCGCGGTAACGCCGGTGGTTTCCTTCAGCTTCTTCAGGGTGACGATAAACTCGTGGCTGGCACGACGCGTCGGAAACGCGAGTTCAAAACCGGCCTCACGCAGTTGGACCATCAAATAGTTGGCATTGAGCGTGGCGTATTCCGCGACGCGGTGCATGCCATCGCGACCGAGCAGACGCGCATAAATGTAGGCGCGCATCAGTACGCCGGCATTGCCCATGTTGCCCGACATGCGACCGATTGATTGCGGCACGTCCGCCTCATTGGCCAGGCGGTAGGCGCCATTTTCGTTCAGCACCAGCGGGATCGGCATGAACGGCAGTAGCCGCTTCGATACGCCCACCGGGCCCGCGCCCGGCCCGCCGCCGCCGTGCGGGGTGGAAAAGGTTTTGTGAAGGTTCATGTGGATCACGTCGAAACCCATGTCACCGGGGCGAACCTTGCCCAGAATCGCGTTGAGGTTGGCACCGTCGTAATACGAGAGGCCGCCTGCATCGTGAACAATTTTCTGGATTTCGGAGATGGCTTTCTCGAACACGCCCAGCGTCGACGGGTTGGTCAGCATCAGGCCGGCCGTGTGAGGGCCGACGGCGGCTTTCAAAGCTTCAATGTTGACGCTGCCGGTCGAATCGGTGGGGATTTCCTTGACCGTATAACCGCACATGGTGGCGGTGGCCGGGTTGGTGCCGTGCGCCGCATCCGGCACGATGATCTCGCGCCGCGCAGTGTCGCCGCGCGCATCGTGGTAGGCGCGAATCATCGCCACCCCGGCGAATTCGCCATGCGCACCGGCCATCGGTGCCATCGATACGCCCGCCATGCCGGTGACGTCCTTCAGCATTTCCTGCAGTTCGAACATGCTGGCCAAAAAGCCCTGGCCGGTTTCGTCCGGGCTGGCCGGGTGGCGCCCCAAAAACTGCGGCAGCATCGCCAGCGAGTTACACGCACGCGGGTTGTACTTCATCGTGCACGAGCCGAGCGGATAGAACTGGGTGTCGATCGAGAAGTTTTTCTGGCTCAAACGCGTGTAGTGGCGAACCACGTCGAGCTCAGACACCTCGGGCAAGCCCGGCGCATCCTTGCGCCGCAAGGCGGCGGGCAGATCGTCGAGGCTGCCACCAGCAGCAGGCATTTGGGCGGCAGCAGTACGGCCGGGGCGGGAGTGATCGAATATCAGCATGGTAAAAACCTGGTTGCCCGCCAATGCCGTGAAGTGCATTGGCGGAAAAAATTACTTCAGTGCTGCCAGCGCAGCGTCGTAGTTGGGTTCCTGTTTGATCTCGGGGACGAGTTCGGCATGGAGCACCTTGTTGTTCTCATCCAGCACAACCACTGCACGTGCCGTGACGCCGCAGAGCGGGCCGCTGGTGATGGCGACACCATAGTTCTGCATGAATTCTGCGCCACGCATGGTCGAAAGCGTCACCGCATTCTTGGTGCCTTCGGCAGTACAGAACCGGCCCTGGGCAAACGGCAGGTCGGCCGAAATCACCATCAGCACCGCACCATTCAACGCAGCGTCGTTGAATATTCTGGTCGAAGTTGCACAGACGCCGGTGTCCAGACTCGGCACGATGTTCAACAGCTTTTTCTTGCCGGAAAAGTCCGCCAGTGAGACATCGGTCAGATCGCCGTTCACCAGCTTGAAATCGGGGGCTGTGTCGCCTACTTTGGGGAAGTTGCCTGCAACGTCGATGGGGTTGCCGCCTAAAGTCACTGTCATGTGTGCTCTCCTTTAATCAATTAATTAAATGTCGGGGGTGAATCCTTGCAACCGATTCATTCCCAGCTACGAATCCATCTTTTTGTCGTAGCGGGTCAAGTGCTCATCGATATTCTCGCGCAGCATGGCTTCGTATTGCTCCAGAAAATAAGCCACTGCGGCTTCTTTCTCCGCAATCAGCTGTTCCTTGCTTTCGGTTGCTGCGGTGATGACGAAAGCATTGAATCGTGCCGCTGCAAAGAGCGCGGTGGCACTCACTCGACTGGGTTTGTGTTCACCCAAGTGGGTGTTGGCCAGCTGGATGAATGAATCAGCCAGCTCCCAGAACTCCTTGTCACGTTTGATGTCGCTCATGTTGGGTTCCGATTAACTTTTGTATGCGCAGGGAGGGGCTTCGCGTCGTTTCGACAGGATGCGTTCCATCTGCTGCACATAGTGGTCGAGATCGGCCGGGGTTTTGGTTTCGGTGACGCAGACCAGAATCGCCTGACCGAGTTCGGGATACCAGTCGGAAATATCCAGCCCGCCGAGAATGCCTTGAGCGCGTAATGCCCGCAGCACGTCATGGGCATTGTCGTTGAGCTTGAGCACGACTTCGTGGAAGGCCGGTGAAGCAAACGCACGCGTGACATTCGGAATCGCGACCAGTTTTTCAGCCAGTGCCATGGTGCCGGCATGGCTGGCCGAAGCCACCTTCGCCAGGCCTTGCGGGCCCAGCAGCGCCATGTATTGCGTGGCTGCGGTCACGACCAGACCCTGGTTGGTGCAGATATTTGACGTGGCCTTGGAGCGGCGGATATGTTGCTCGCGTGCCTGCAGTGTCAGCGAAAAACCCGGCTTGCCGTCGAGATCGACGGTGCGGCCAACAATGCGGCCCGGCATTTGCCGCACGAATTGCTGGCGACAGCACATGAAGCCGAAGTAAGGACCACCTGAAGCCATTGGTGCGCCTAGCGGCTGGCCTTCTCCCACCGCGATGTCGGCACCGGTTTGGCCCCATTTCCCTGGTGCTTCCAGCACGGCCAACGTGGTGGGGTTGACCAATGCGATGGCCAACGCGCCTTGTTCATGCGCCCAGTCGGTCATCGCATGCACGTCTTCCAGCACACCGAAGAAGTTGGGTTGCGGGATCACCAACCCGGCAAAGCTGCCTGCATCGGCGGGCAGAATGGGTAGGCCGGTGGCGGGATCGTACTCGAGCTCGACCAGTTCGATACCCTGGTTCTTCACTGTGGTGTGGACCACGCGACGGTAGATCGGGTGCACGGTTTTCGGCACCAGCACGCGGCGTGAGCTCTTGTGCGAACGCACCGCCATCAACACGGCTTCGGCCAGCGCGGTGGCGCCGTCGTACATGGACGCGTTCGACACATCGAGGCCCGTCAGACGGGTCATCATGGTCTGATATTCGTAGATCAACTGCAGCGTGCCTTGCGACGCTTCAGCCTGATACGGCGTGTAGGCTGAGTAGAACTCGCCGCGCGTGGTGATCTGCCAGATGGCTGCCGGGATGTGGTGTTCGTAGACGCCTGCGCCGATAAAGCTGGACCAGAAGCCGTCTTGTGATGCGCGCTCCTGCATCAGTCGCGCAACCGCCATCTCGGACAGGCCTTCGGGCACATCTTTCAGTTTTCCGGCTTTGAGTGCGGGTGGAATTTCATCGAAAAGGTCTTCGATGCTGCCAGCGCCAATGGCACTGAGCATGGTCGAGACATCTTCAGGGGTGTGAGGAATGAAAGGCATGATGATCGAAATTAATGGGCGTCAGCCACGACGAGTTTTTCGTAAGCCGTCGCATCCAGCAGGGTGGCCACTTCGCCTGCGTCAGCCGGCTTGATCTTGAACAGCCAGGCCGCATAGGCATCCTTGTTCACCTGTTCTGGGCTGGATTCGACATCGCCGTTTGCAGCAATCACTTCACCTGAAACCGGAGCGTAGACATCGGAAGCGGCTTTCACCGACTCGACCACCGCACACTCTTCACCTTTGCTGAGGGCACGGCCGACTGCCGGGCCTTCGATGAATACCATGTCGCCAAGCAAATCTTGAGCGTGATGGGTAATGCCTACAGTCAGTGTGCCGTCGGCTTCGATGCGTACCCATTCGTGGCTGGGAGTGTATTTGAGGTCAGCTGGGATATTCATGGTGGGGTCCAGAAGAGAGTGATGTAAAAGTCAGGGTGCAGGCAGGGTGCGGTTCAAGCGCCGTTGCCGAGTCGTTAAATTAAATCAGAGCCTTGCCGTTGCGCACAAAGGGATATTTCACCACCTTGGCTTTCAGCTTTTTGTCGCGGATTTCCACTTCAACTTCTTCGCCGGGTGCAATCCCAAGCGGGATGCGCGCGAGCGCAATGGATTGCTGCAGTGTAGGCGAGAAGGAGCCGGAGGTGATTTCGCCCGCGCCATGTTTGGTGATGACTTTCTGATGACCGCGCAAAACACCTTTGTCGAGCAGCAGCAGTCCGACCAGTTGCTGGGTGATTTCGCTTTTCTCCAGCGCAGCCCGGCCGACGAAGTCGCGTTCGGTTTTCATGTCTACTGTCCACGACAAGCCGGACTCCAGCGGCGAGGTAGTGTCGTCCATGTCCTGGCCGTATAAATTCATGCCAGCTTCGAGGCGCAGAGTGTCGCGCGCGCCCAATCCGATTGGCTTGCCACCGGCTTCAACCAGCGCTTTCCAGAAGTAGGGCGCGGATTTCGCCAGCACCATGACTTCATAGCCGTCTTCACCCGTGTAGCCGGTGCGGGCAATGAACATTTCGCCCATGGCTGCAGCGTTGAATGGCTTGAGGTTGGCGGTGATGCTGTCGACACCGGGCAGTGCTTCGTTAAGCGCCTGCGTCGCGTTCGGGCCCTGGATGGCGATCATCGCCAGGTCGCGGCGCGGGGTCAGCGTGAGGCCCATGTCCCATTCGGTGTTCATTTTCTCCATCCAGGCCAGGTCTTTTTCCGCGGTGCCGGCGTTGACCACCAGGCGGAACCAGGATTCGTCCATGAAATAGATGATGAGGTCGTCGATGACGCCGCCGGCTTCGTTCAGCATGCAGGAATACAGCGCCTTGCCCGGAACCTGCAGTTTGTCGACGTTGTTGGCGACCAGTCGGCGCAGAAAGGCGCGGACCTGGGCGCCCTTGATGTCGAGAGGCAGCATGTGGGAGACGTCAAACAATCCGCAGCCGGTTCGGACGGTATGGTGCTCTTCGATTTGTGAACCGTAATTCACCGGCATGTCCCAGCCGCCGAAATCGACCATTTTGGCGCCGGATTCGCGGTGGGTCGCGTTGAGCGGGGTGAGCTTGAGTGCAGTTTGATCAGACATGGGGGGTACCAAAATAAAAAAGAGATAAAGCGCGGGTACGCCCCACCCCTCTGTCCTTGGTACCTGAGAGATTACGGCGGTCTGGATGACAACAATCCAGACCGCCGCTGCCCCTTCGGTGGCGGCTGGCTGTCTTAAACACAGCGTCCGCGCTCTCCAGAGTATTCCGGTTGTTGCGGTCCTTTTTGCCTGAGCGATTCCGGGTGGGTTACGCCTTCGGCGGCGGCTGGGTCGAATTCACACGGCACGCGCTCTCCCGCAACGGGAATGCGAACTATACCGAAGAAGCGATCCGCCAGCCAGTCAGATTTTT
>JAGXGP010000096.1 GCA_024636775.1 Hydrogenophilales bacterium | reverse complement strand
CCATTAAGACCGGATCAATTACCGACCAAATAAATTTGGTAGGCGCGAATGGACTCGAACCATCGACCCCCACCATGTCAAGGTGGTGCTCTAACCAGCTGAGCTACGCGCCTAATGCGGGTCGGATCATAACCGAAAGCGCATGCGGCTGTCGAGCCAGTTCCGTTTTTTTATCTAGTATTACACGAGGGACCAACGCCGGATCACAGTGTAATGCGCGCCATCGTCCTCGATACGAGAAGAGATCAGCACGAAATCACGCACCGACCAGCCCACTGACTCACACATGGGCAGCCCGCCGCCGGCAGTGTTGCGCAAGAGGGTGACATGCGGCACATGCGGACGGGCGTCGAAGGCAACGCCAGATTGTTGAATCGCGACATTCAGCAAACTGACCAGTTCTCCAAGTTGCGGCGGCAGTTGACTTGGTCCCAGCCAGCCGACCCGGTTGTGTTGCCAGTGCCCAGGCTGATCGAGTGTCAGTTGGAATGCATTGGCTTCGAGAGCGTCCACGCTTGCGGTCAAGGCATCGAGTTGCGCGACGGGGGTACGACCGAGAAAAGCCAGGGTGAGGTGCAGGGTATCGGCACGCATGCGGCGGCCGTCCCAGTGTTTGTGCAGCCACTTGCCGGTGTGATTGAGCGCGGTGCGAGTGGCATCGTCCGGCCACAGGGCAAAAAACAGGCGCAGCGTGTCGGGTTCGGTCTTGTCCGGTTGGGTTAAATCCGGCTCGTCCATGATTCAGTCATTCACGCTCGATCAGGCACACGGCTTCGGCCGCAATGCCTTCGCCGCGTCCGGTAAAGCCGAGTTTTTCGGTGGTGGTGGCCTTGACGTTGACGCGGTCGATGGCGATGCCGAGGTCGTCGGCGATGTGCGTGGTCATGCGCGCGATGTGCGGCGCCATTTTGGGGGCCTGCGCGATGATGGTGGCATCGACGTTGCCGACGCGCCAGTTGCGTTGCTGCAATTGCTCGGCGACGCGACGCAGCAGGATACGGCTGTCAATGCCGGCAAATGTAGCATCGGTATCGGGGAAATGGCGGCCGATATCGCCCAGCGCAGCCGCGCCTAGCAGCGCGTCGCAGATGGCGTGCAACAGCACGTCGGCGTCGGAATGTCCGGCCAATCCGAACTCATGGGGAATATCGACGCCGCCGATAATGAGTTTGCGGTTGTCGGCAAAGGCATGCACATCGAAGCCGTGGCCGATGCGCACATCACTCATTCAACTTCCCCTGAATCAGGCTCGCCAGTTCCAGGTCTTGTGGATAGGTGACCTTGAGATTGCGGCTATCAGATTCGACCAATCTAGGCTGCAGACCCAGCTGTTCAATAGCCGAGGCCTCGTCGGTCATGTCGCTGCCGGCGGCGCGCAGGGCTTCGACCAGCTTGCCGTGGCGGAACATTTGTGGCGTTTGTGCTTGCCACAGACCGGCACGTGGCACGGTAGCCTCGCTGCGTGCGCCGGATGAAGCGTCAGCCGCAGCACGTTTCAGGGTATCGGCCACCGGCACCGCGAGCAGCCCGCCGACAGGATCATCGGCGACTTCAGTCAGCAATTTGTCCAGCATTTCGTCAGGCAAACAGGGACGCGCGGCATCGTGTACCAGCACCCAGTCATCGGCGGCACAGACTGTCGACATCGCTTCGAGGCCATTCAATACCGTCTCGGCACGGGTTGCGCCGCCACAGCGCAAAATTTCGATGCGCTCTTCCCAGCCCTGCCACTCGTAGTTGTTCCAGCGTTTGTCGGTGGGCGACAACACGATGAAGAGCTTGGTGATGCGCGGCTCGCGCGCCAGCACCATCATCGCGTGCGCAATCATGGGGACCGAATTGAGCAACATGTACTGCTTTTCAACAGACCCGCCCATGCGTGAGCCACTGCCTGCTGCGGGAATTAATGCGTAAAAATTCATGCGTCGCCTCCAGGCGCCAATACTTCACGATTGCCATTGCTTTGCTGGGGCGACACCAGCCCGGCGCGCTCCATGTCTTCGACCATGCGGGCGGCGCGATTGTAGCCAATGCGCAGTTGACGTTGCACTGACGAGATCGACGCGCGGCGCGACTTCAACACATAAGCCACGGCCTGGTCGTACAGCGGGTCGGCTTCTGCGCTTGGTTCACCGAACTCACCGCCCTCGCCCCCTTCTTCAGCTGATTCGAGGATGCCTTCGATGTATTCGGGTTCGCCCAGCGACTTCAGGTAATCGACCACGCGATGGACTTCGCTGTCCGACACGAAAGCGCCGTGTACGCGTTGCGGCATGCCGGTGCCGGGCGGCAGGTAGAGCATGTCGCCCTGCCCCAGCAAGGCTTCGGCACCCATCTGATCGAGGATGGTGCGCGAGTCGATTTTGCTCGATACCTGGAACGAAATCCGCGTCGGAATGTTGGCCTTGATCAGGCCGGTGATGACGTCAACCGACGGCCGCTGGGTTGCGAGGATCAAATGGATGCCAGCCGCACGCGCCTTCTGCGCCAGCCGCGCGATGAGTTCCTCGACCTTTTTGCCCACAACCATCATCAGGTCGGCGAGCTCGTCGATCATCACCACGATCATCGGCAGGGTATCCAGTGGTTCAGGATTGTCCGGCGTCAGGCTGAATGGATGCGTCAGCGGCGTGCCGGCTTTCTTGGCGTCGCGTACTTTCTGGTTGTAGCCCGCGAGGTTGCGCACGCCGACGGCCGACAACAGCTTGTAGCGTCGTTCCATTTCACCCACACACCAGTTAAGCGCACTGGCGGCCTGCCGCATGTCGGTGACCACCGGTGCCAGCAGATGCGGAATGCCTTCGTAGATCGACAGTTCCAGCATCTTGGGGTCGACCATGATCATGCGCACCGCGGACGGGTCTGCCTTGTACACCAGCGACAGAATCATGGCGTTGACGCCGACCGATTTGCCCGAACCGGTGGTACCGGCCACCAGCAGGTGCGGCATCTTGCCCAGATCGGCCACCACCGGATTGCCTGCGATGTCCTTGCCCAGGGTGATGGTCAGGGGGCTGATGCTGTCGTGATACGCCTTGGAGCCAAGAATCTCGGACAGCCGCACCATTTGCCGCTTGGGATTGGGAATTTCCAGCCCCATGGTGTGCTTGCCGGGAATCGCTTCGACCACGCGGATACTGACTACAGACAAGGTGCGCGCCAGATCCTTCGACAGATTGACGATCTGGCTGCCTTTGACACCGACAGCCGGCTCGATTTCGTAGCGCGTGATGACCGGTCCCGGCGACGCCGATACGACTTTGACCACGACACCAAATTCGGCAAGCTTGCGTTCGATCATCAGCGACGTGTAGGCCAGCGATTCGGCGCTCGCGGTTTCCACCACTTCGTCCGCCGGGTCGAGCAGATGCAGCGGCGGCAGGGGCGAATCGGGCATGTCGGAAAATAGCGGCGCCTGTTTTTCAGTGACGGCACGCTGCGATTGCGGGATTTCTCTCACCACCGGCTCAATGCGGATAGGCGGCGATTCGACCATTTTTTTCTTTTCCACCAACACCTTGGCATCGCGTTTTTGCTGCGCCACCTCGCCCAGCTTGCGGTCGCGATACGCTTGCCAGCGCTGGGTGGTTTTCCAGTACACGCCTTCCACCGCTTCGCCGGTACGCTCGGCCATGCTCAGCCATGACATGCCGGAAAACAGACTGAAACCCACCGCCATCAGCAACAGCAACACCAGCGAACCGCCGGTAAAGCCGAGCAACGCGCCCGCCGTTGCCCCCACGCCGGAACCCAGTACACCGCCATGGGCATCGGGCAAGCTCACCGCCCAATGCCAGGCACGCAGCCATTCAACGCCGGTGCTCGTCAGCAGCAACAGGCTGAATCCACCCAGTCGAACCCAGCGTTGCTGCCGTCCGCTTGCCAGCGGCACTTCGTCGAGATGGCGGAAAGTGCGTATGACGTAGGCCACGGCCAACAGCACCCACCACCAGGCCGAGACACCAAACAGCATCAGCATCAAATCCGACAGCCACGCGCCGAAACGGCCACCGAGGTTGTGCAGCGCGCCGCCGTCGCCGGTGGTGCTGAAACTGGGGTCTGCTGCGTTGTGGGTGATCAGAATCGCGGTGAGGAGGATCGCTGTAAACCCCACCAGCAACGCACGGGCTTCGCGCAGCAAACGCTGCATGCGGGGCGGCAAAGGGGTCGACAAACGGGGAGCGGGACGCGCCATGGGAACTTATCGAATGAAAGTGCTCTGAATTATCGCGGATATTGCATCCGGACGCGAGACGAAAGCCGCGCCAGATGTAATACCGGGCTGCCAGCAAGGCAATGCGGCCGCCAAGATTGGTTAGAATGAGCGGCTTACCCTTTTCACTACCCTGAGACCCCACCATGAGCACTGTCCATCACAAACTCATCATTCTCGGTTCCGGCCCCGCAGGCTATTCCGCCGCTGTGTACGCCGCGCGCGCCAACCTGTCACCTGTTGTCATCACCGGCATGCAGCAAGGTGGCCAGCTCATGACCACCACCGAAGTCGACAACTGGCCTGCCGACGTCGACGGCGTGCAGGGCCCCGACCTGATGGACCGCTTTCAGCGCCACGCTGAGCGTTTCAAGACCGAAATCATTTTCGACCAGATCAATAGCGTCAAGCTGACCGAAAAGCCGTTCACCCTGGTGGGCGATTCCGGCACCTATACCTGCGATGCGCTGATCATCGCCACCGGCGCGTCGGCCATGTACCTCGGCCTGCCGTCCGAAGAAGCCTTCATGGGCAAGGGCGTGTCGGGCTGTGCCACCTGCGACGGCTTCTTCTACAAGAACCAGGAAGTCGCTGTCATCGGCGGCGGCAACACCGCGGTCGAAGAGGCGCTGTATCTGGCCAACATCGCCAGCCACGTCACCCTGGTGCACCGTCGCGACACCTTCAAGTCCGAGAAAATCCTCATCGACCACCTGATGGCCAAGGTCAAGGAAGGCAAGATCAGCCTCGAACTCGACCACACGCTGGACGAAGTGCTGGGCGACAAGACCGGCGTGACCGGCATGCGCATCAAGAGCACCAAAGACGACAGCACCAAAGACATCACGCTCACCGGCGTCTTCATCGCCATCGGCCACAAGCCCAACACCGCCATTTTCGATGGCCAGATTGATCTCGAAGGCGGCTACATCGTCACCAAGGGCGGCAACAAGGGCAACGCCACCGCCACCAATATCGAAGGCGTCTACGCTGCCGGCGACGTGCAGGACCATATCTATCGTCAGGCCGTGACCAGCGCTGGTACCGGTTGTATGGCTGCACTCGATGCCGAGCGTTACCTGGATGCACTCGGCAAGGCTTCCAGCTGATCGAGTTGTCTTGTTTGGCGACGTAATCAAGTCATGAAGCGCGGTCGCGGCACAGCACTGGGGGCGGTCTCGCTTGGGGCCCTCGCCCGCTTTCGCCGCACCGTAATCGCCGAAGCGGCCGCACAAAGCGCGGCGCGCCCAGGCCCACCCCCTTCCCCTCCCATAGACGGCCCGGCTGCTTTTCGCCTGGCCGTTGCCGACGTGACGCCGCTGCCACCCCCCAACCGTGCCGACATTCCGCGTCAGCGTCCAAAAGCCATCGCCCGGCATGCGCGTAACGAGCGGCCCATCATGGTCGATTCTTTATCCGACCCGTGGGAGATGGATGCCTCGGTTTCAGCCAATGAAGAACTGGCGTTCGTGCGCTCGGGTGTTCCCACCGCCACGCTCAAAAAAATGCGGCGCGGCGGCTGGGCCATTCGCGGCGAACTCGACCTGCACGGCCACACCGGCGACGAAGCCAGGATGGCTTTGATCACCTTCCTCAACCGCTGCCATATTGAAGACCGACGCTGCGTACGCATCATCCACGGCAAAGGCTATGGTTCAAAAAACCGCCTGCCGGTACTCAAGAACAAAGTACGCCACTGGCTCATGCAACGCGAAGACGTCCTTGCGTTCTGCCAGGCACCCACCGACGATGGCGGCGCCGGCGCCGTCATCGTCCTCCTCAAATCATCCACTCGATAAGGAAATCCCACCATGAGCGACCCCGTCATCCAGGACTTCGAACTCCCCTCCACTGGCGACACCTCCTTCAAACTGTCCGACCATCGCGGCAAGAACGTCGTCGTCTATTTCTACCCCAAGGACAACACCTCCGGCTGCACGCTGGAAGGCCAGGAATTTCGTGATCTGTACGCTGATTTCGGCAAGGCCAACACGATTGTGGTGGGCATCTCGCGCGACAGCATCAAATCGCACGAAGGTTTCAAGGCCGAGTTTGAGTTTCCGTTCGAGCTGTTGGCGGATACCGAGGAAAAGGTTTGCGAACTGTTTGGCGTGATGAAGTTGAAGAACATGTATGGAAAACAGGTGCGCGGGGTGGAGCGCAGCACGTTTGTGTTTGATGTGGATGGGAAGTTGGTTAAGAGCTGGCGGGGGTTGAAGGCGCCGGGGCATGCGGCGGAGGTGTTGGGGTTTGTGCAAATGCTATGAGCGTTGGCTTGACCACCGTTCGCCCTGAGCTTGTCGAAGGGCCTGTTCGCAGTAGTGAGGTATTCGCAAGACTAATGACCGTTGGCCGGGGTTGCCGGCGGCAAGTTACTTTCTTTTGCTTCGCCAAAAGAAAGTAACCAAAGAAAAGGCGACCCCGCTCATCCCCGAAACCCCGAAAATCGAACCTGCCGGCTGGGCGGCAAAGAACTCGCCCCGCTTTTGCTAGGTTGATTTAATTTTGCGAGCGGGGCTCAAACACCTTTGCCGCTGATCCACCCGACAGGCTCAATTTTCGGCGGGACTGAGAGGGGATGAAAGGCTAAACCAGGTCGGAGGATGGCTTGGTGGTTGGCTTCCCTGTTGTGAGTTTGAATACCCTATGTAAGCCCCTATGGCGCTTACATACATACTACTTACCCAAAATATCCGTCCCATATTTCTTGCTCATTGTAACCATCCTGCTTCATGCGAACGCGTACGCTTTCGAGCAGATCGTCAGGCCTGTAGACCAAGTCTGCAGAAGGCAACTTTCCTAAAACACTATCCATTAATGGATGGTCGACCTCCGGATTACTCAACCCCAATAGAATTCTAAGTTTGAAAACCAACAGTATTGCAATAGGAATCCGCGTCCACTGACCATTACCAAATTCAAGCCGGTAGCTCTTGGTCCCCGTAATTGCTTGGTGGGTATGAATGTCGCAGGCGGCAAGGCAGTGTTGCAGCAACACATCCGTATCAGGATTGCGCCACTCGTTGAATAGACCATGCATCACAGGGTCTGCGGCAATTTCGCCTTTAAAAAAGTGGGTTGGGTCACCCCTGACAATAACAGGAGGCTCGCCCAGATAATCAGCCAATATCCGCGCAATGAAGCAGGAGATAGGGCGGGCAGATAATAAATTATAGTAACGCTTCGTGAAAGCAGAAAATTGCAACCGTGCCAGACGCGACGCTTCATCACAGCGGCCAATAATAAAACCCAAGGCAGTGAATGAAAAATCCCCGAAACCCATAAGTTGGATGGTCTTTCCGGGGTGCCGCATTGGAAATAGCAGATGCGTATAGAAGGCTATCATCTGCTCGAAATAGGTTGCATAAAAGGCCGATGCCACGGGGCCTGAATCCCATCGTTGCTGATCGATGCCAATAATTTCCCACTCGGAAAGACGCGTCGATCCATATACGCTTAAATCATGATTTATAAATGACTCGTAACCCTTGCGCGGCGGTGTTACGGGTGCGAGTAGATCCATCAACTCTTTAACTGGATTTGCCTTCAGTTCTGCAATCTGTTTCGCTTCACCATGCGCCACATAGAAACTTAGCGTGGCGACATTCTTGTTATCCTGGGATTTTATCCATTGAGTATTTCGTCTGGAAACTGTTTTCCAACTCTTGAGCCATTTTTCGTTGATTCCTGGGCGTTCTATAGTTTTCATGTTTTTTCGAAGCAAAAGATAAAGCGTCAAATGACATAGGGTGCGATTCACATAGTAATTTACGCCACCTAGTCAGCCCCACCCTGATTTTGACTTTCAGCCCCTCTCAGCCCCGCCGGAAATCGAGTCTGCCGGGTGGATCAGCGGCAAAGGTGTTTGAGCCCCGCTCACAAAAATTAATCAGCATTACAAAAGCGGGGCGAGTTCTTTGCCGCCCACCCGGCAGGCTCGATTTTCGGGAATTCAGGGATGTTGGGGTCGCCTTTTCTTTGGTTACTTTCTTTTGGCGAAGCAAAAGAAAGTAGCTTGCCGCCGGCAACCCCGGCCAACGGTCAGCAGTTCAGAAAAGTCTTCAACTACAAAGCATTCTCCCAGCCAGCGCTCAAACAACCCCACGATTAACACGCTTCACTTTGGCAGTAAGCCCAGGATGATCCCGCTGCGGCTTGTCCAGGTGATACCCCTGCACCATGTCCACCCCAATCTCCCGCAACATCGCCAGGGTGCGTTCATCCTCGACGAATTCGGCAACGGTCCGCTTCCCCATGCCGCGCGCCACATCGGCAATCGCTTTGACGAACACCTGGTTGTCCCTGTCGGTCGGCAGGTTACGTACAAACAAACCGTCGATTTTCAGCGTGTCGACTTGCAGATGCTTGAGATAGGCGAAGGAGGAAAAGCCACTGCCGAAGTCATCCAGGCAAACACCGCAACCGGTCGTACGCAGCGACTCGATGAAGCGTTGCGCGTCGGCCAGATCGCTGACGGCGCTGGTCTCGGTGAGTTCTACCTGCAAACGCGCGGGAGCCACGCCTTTGTCGCGCAGCAGGTCATCGATGTACTGCGGCAGGCGCGGATCATCGAACGAGCGCCCCGAGATGTTCACCGCCAGATCGGGCATGTAGGGCCGCTCACCTAACAGTCGGATCGATTCGGCCAGCACCCAGCGATCGATATCGAGGATCTTGCCGCTCTTTTCGGCCATCGGAATAAAGCGGCCCGGCATGATCAACTGGTCGGGATGCTGCTCGTCTACCATCCGCACCAGCGCTTCCAGATGGGCCAGTTCTCCGCTTTGGGCATGGTAGATGCCCTGAAAATGGAGTTGCAGCAGGTTGTTTTCCAGAGCATAGGTGATGCGGTCGTTCCAGGTCAGATGCTCGACCATGAAACGGGACTTGTCGAGATCAGGGCGGTAGATCCGCCAGGTATTCTTGCCTGCTTGTTTGGCCTGGTACATGGCCATGTCGGCATGGGCAACCAGTTCGTCGCTATCGGCTGCCTGACTGGGATAAAGGGCAATGCCGACGCTGGTAGTGAGGCGCAGGTTCTGTCCTTCGAAACGGAAGGGAATAGCCGCTACCGCGCGCACCACCCGCTCTGCCAGCTGGATCACGGTGTCTTCTTTGGCATTGGGCACCAACAGCGCGAATTCGTCACCGCCCAGACGCGTTAACACCTCATTGCGCCGCACCAGCGTGCTGATCTCGCTGGCCACCCGTATCAACAAGGCATCACCGGCCCGATGACCAAAACTATCATTGACCACTTTGAATTCATCGAGGTCGAAAAACAGCAGGGCGCCCTGAGTGTCATTACGTTCGCAGTCGACCAGCATGTGCTGAATTTCCTGCTCGAAACGGTGCCGGTTATACAGGCCAGTGAGCGCATCCCGCTCCGCGAGATAGGCCAGCTGAGCCGCTGTCTGGCGCTCGTGGGTGACATCCTCGTAAATCCACAAGTGACCAATGAAGTGGCCATCCTGATCGCGCACCGGATAGTTCAGCTGGGTCACGACCCGGCCGTCGGCCATGGCGATTTCAAAGCTGTCAGACACCTCACGCGTTTCCAAAACAGACAATAGATGCCGGGAAAAATGGTCCGGACGCGACAGGACGCTGCTGGAATGGGACAACACCTCGGTGGCAGTCATGTTCATCAGCGAGGTCTCCTGGGCAATCATCCAGATACGCTGGAATGCCGGGTTGTGATAAACCACCCTCGCCTCCGTGTTGACCAGGAGGATGCCCAGGTTCATGGCCGAGAGAAGCGAAACCAGCCGGGCGCGTTCGATCTGCGCTTCCTGGGCAAAACGCCGCTGAGTGGCCTCGGATGATCCAAGTTCACTGAGGGCTTCACGCAGACCCTGCTCGGCCCGCTTCAGCGCTGCGACGTCACGCAGGCTGGCGCGCAAACCCAGATAGTGATGATTTCGATCGTAGATGGGCTGCCAGTTGGCCGACAGACACAGCTCGCTACCGTCCTTGCACCGCATGCTGAATTCGTAACCGGCTCCCGCCTTGCCCTGCAAGGCCTCTTTCATGGTGAACCGGACGTTCTCACGTTCTCTTGACGGGACCTGGCATAAAGGAAATTCCGGCATGGCCAGGCATTCTTCCGGGCTGAAGCCGAGCATGCGCTGCACCGTTGGGTTCACCCAGAGCAATCTGCCCTCAGGTGAAAGCCACAGTTCAAGGTCATAGGTGAAATCGGCAATCGCGTGGAAGCGTTCTTCACTCTCCTCCAACAAATGGATGCGTTCACGGATCGCGGAGGTCATGCCATTAAAGGCATTAGCCAACAAACTCACCTCATCATGCCCCGACACCTTTACCGTGGCGTCGTAATTGCCTGCCGCCACAGCTTGGCTAGCCTGGGTAAGCCGGGTCAGGTGACGCGTCATCCAGATGCCAAGGACGGTCAGAAACAAAATTGACAGGAGGACCTCGGCAGCGGCGATGAGCAAACTCTGGCGTAACAAATGCGCCTGCGATTCCTTGAGAAACCCGGTGGACAAGCCAAAGGCCAGCTGGCCTAATTTCTGATCTGCCAGATTGATAGGCACGGACAGGTTGAAAACCCCCTGTTCAACTTCGTCGAGGTTTAAGGCAGCGCTGACGACTGGTAGCGGTTGATCGGCAGGTCGGCCCACTGCAGAAAGCACATTCCCATAGCGGTCCTGGAGGATCAGGTAGGTGATGCCTTCCTCACTCCGAATGGCGGCCAAAATATCTTTAAGTGTGCCGTAATCACGCTGCGCCAGCGGAGAACCCAGCGACGCGTTAAACAGGGTTTTGAGTTCAGCGACCCGTACTTGCGACTGTTCAAGCAAGCTTGCGTTGGTCAGACGCAGACTGTTGACTACCAGCAGGCTTAACATGACTACTTCGACAAGCACGCTCGCCAGGATCAGCTTGGTGCGCAGGGATCGTAACCGAAAAATCAAGGCAATCCTTGGATCAGACGCTTGGCCTCACGGGCAGAACGGTCAAGCGAACGCAGTTCCTCCGGCGTAACCGGGCGCATTCCCTTGTAGGCATTGCTACTGTAGAACTGGATGCCTTCAGGGGTCCCCGCAAAACGCAGCAACACCGCCTGAAGCCGATCCGCCTCCAGTTTCATGCGTGGGTGGACAACCCAAATGAGAGCGGGCACCTGAGGCAATTCGGCAAACACCTGGATCTGCCCGAGGGTTTCCGGCGGCAATTGCCGCAAGCCGGCGGGCGAAACGACGCCTATCAGGCTTTCCCCATGTTGCACTGAGAAACCGACACTGTTATGGCTGGGAAAAAGTATGGCCCGGTAATCCCGCCCTTGCTCAAATCCTCGGTCTTCCAACCATTGCTGAGCCTGCAACACAATCAGGCCCAGAGAATCAAAAATCGCCAGATTTTGTCCGCGGAATTCTTCAAGCTGCTTGATCGGCTTGTTTTTAGCTGTGATCAAAACAGCCCGATTAGCTGCGAGATAGGTCGCCACAGGCAGGAACCCGGCTTCCAGCTGACTCAAGCGGGCCAGATGCGGCGCCGTCACCAGCAGGTCGAAATCCCCCGCCAGGGTGTCGTGATGGAAACGTTTGAAATCGGTGGAAGTGAACATCTCCACCGGCCGCTGCAACTCCCGCTCCAGATAAACACGTAACGGCTGATAGTTGGTCAACAGGATCTTCGGACTCAAGGTCGGCACTATGCCTACCCGTAGGGCCGCGTCGGGCGCGGCAAGGGCGAATCCCACATGACAAACCAGGAAGAACAGTGCGGCGATGCTTCTCATTTTTTATTTACCCTCAATCCAATCTTGACTACAAGCTTGGATAACTCCGATACGCAAGTCATATCTCAAGTTTAAATGAACGACAATCTGGCGGCCAACTTTAAAAATCAAAACGACTACTCAGTCGTGTCTAACTAATTTGACTCGTAGCAACTATACAAAAAAGCCGCATTTCCACTGCCCTGGACGGAAAACCATCCCGCACCTGATTAACATTCAACTACTCCACCATCGCCGCGACAGCCCCCTTCCCCTGTGCTTCTGCCGCAAAAAACCGCGCCACCACCTCCAGCTTGCGCGTCCGTGTCATCGCAGGTAACGAATTCAACAACAACTTGCCATACGGCTTGTCTGCCAGGCGCGTATCGCAAATCATCAACACGCCGCGATCTGTCTCGGTGCGAATCAAGCGCCCCGCACCCTGCTTGAGACTCAGCGCCGCATGCGGCAACTGATAATCCATGAATGGCTTGCCGCCATTCTTTTCGGCCTGAGCGATTCGTGCTGCCACCACCGGATCATCCGGCGGCTGAAACGGCAGTTTGTCGATGATAACCACTGACAGTGCATCGCCGGGCATGTCGACGCCCTCCCAGAAACTCTGGCTGCCCAGCAACACGGCGTTGCCGGCTTGCTGAAAACGCGCGAGGAGTTCGTTTTTTGGCGCGTCACCCTGGACCAGTAGCGGGTAATCCCAGCCACGCGACTTGAACGCGTCGATCAACAGGCCGCGGGCTTTTTCCAGTGCGCGCAGGCTGGTGAAGAGAATGAACGCGCGCCCACCGCTGACTTCCAGCACGGGCAAGGCAGCGTTGACGACAGACTCAGTGAACTCGGGCGTGTTGGGCGCGCACACGCCCTGTGGAACGTAGAGCACGCCCTGACGCGGATAATCGAAAGGACTGTCAACACACAGGGTTTCAGCTTCTTCAATACCCAACCGCGTTTTAAGGTGCGTGAAGTCGCCGCCCACCGCAAGCGTAGCCGAGGTGAGTATCCACGCCTGCGCGCGCTCGGTAAGTTTTGCACCGAACATGGCGCCGACCGACAGCGGCGTAGCGTGCATTAGCAACGAACTCATCGTGGTTTCGAGCCAACGCACGCGCGGGGTGTCGGGATCGTCAGCGCGTTGCCAACTGGCCAGCGTGCCTTGCACCGCCTGCGCCCGCTCGAAGCAGTTGTTCAGGTCTGCATCACGTTCGGCCTGGGTTGCCAGCAGCTTGGTCAGCTCATCCAGCGTGCTGCTCGCGGCCTTCAGCGCATCTGGCCATTTATCGTAGCGCTTGAGTTCGGCGAGGGTCGATTTGACCGGGTTTTGCGGAAATGCCAGGCGCAGGTCGCGCGCCACCTTGCCGAGTTCTTCTGCCGAGCGTCGTAGCGCGGGGAAGTCGCCGGCCTTGACGGCGGCAAGGCGCTTGGTGTCGTTCGCAAGCTCGATCAGTTGTGCCGTGGACAGCGTCTCGCCGAAAAACTGCGCGGCAGTTTCTGCCAGCTGGTGTGCTTCATCCAGGATGACGGTGTTACACGCAGGCAGCAGTTCGGCGACGCCTTCATCTTTCAGCCACAGGTCGGCAAAAAACAGATGATGGTTGACCACCACCACTTCGGCATCGAGCGCGGCCTTGCGCGCGGCCATCACGAAACAGTCTTTATAGTGGCTGCATTCGCTTCCCAGGCAATTGTCGCGGCTGGAAACGGCGTATTGCCAAGCCGTGGCATCTTCCGGGATGCCGTCAGCTTCGGCGCGGTCACCACTTGAACTGATTTTGGCAAAACTGGAAATTTTGGCCAGCCACTTCGGGTCGTCCCGATTGGCAAAGCGGCCATCGCTGAGATTGCGTTCCAGGTGATGGTGGCAGACGTAATTGGCGCGTCCCTTAAGCAAGGCCACTTTGACCGGAGACTTGAGCGCGCGGCGCGCAGCAGGCAAGTCGCGGTGAAACAACTGATCCTGCAGCGCCTTGGTGCCGGTGGATATCACCACCTTGCCTCCCGACAGCAAGGCGGGAATAAGATAGGCAAGGGTTTTACCCGTGCCAGTTCCCGCTTCGGCCAGTAACACAGTGTTCCCGGCTACCGCGCGTTCAACGGCTTCAGCCATCGCCAACTGCTGCGGTCGCGCGCGCCAGCCGGGTACCGCTTCGGCAAATGCACCTTCGGGGGAAAATATGCGTTTCAGATCAGACATGTTTGAATCAGAATTTGGGGCGCAGTGTAACATTCAGCCCATGCCGACCCGATTGTATTTCCTTTAGTTACACAGCCCACCTGACGCTAAAACTATGGACACCATCGTTTACGCCCCTGCCATGCGCACTTTCCTGCTTTGCCTGCTGACATTCGGATTCCCCTCCTGGGCTCACGCTGAAATAGCCCAGCTGGAAATGCGCCCGCGAATCTACGCCAGCGCCGAGTACCTGGCTGGGCAGCGCGACAAACCTGCTGTGTTGCTGCTGCACGGATTTTTGCAGACGCGCGAGTTCCCAACGGTTGCCACCCTGGCGCGGGGTCTGCATGACGCAGGCTACGCAGTACTGTCCCCCACGCTCAGCCTGGGAATCCCAAACCGCCGACAAAGCCTGGCGTGCGAGGCAGTGCACCGCCATGGAATGGAAGATGACCTCGATGAAGTAGCGCGCTGGATAGACTGGCTGAAGTCGCGGGGCCATCGCTCGATTGTGCTGGTCGGACACAGCTTTGGCAGCTTGCAACTGCTGGCTTACCTGAACGCCAAGCCGGATAAATCCGTTCAAGGCTTTATCGGTGCCTCGTTGATTGAAACCCAGATCGGTTCGACCTCCCGTCCTGCCCTGATCGCACAATTGGAGAAACCTGAACTCAGCAAAAACGGTGCGCTGATCACCCAGAATCTGTCGCTTTGCAAAAAATATACGTCTACACCACACGGTCTGCTGTCCTATGTCCGCTGGGACCAGGCGCGTACCTTGGCCGCGGCTAAAATATCCACTGTAAAAATTCAGCTTATTATGGGTGATGCCGATAACATGATCGAACAGAACTGGATCAGATCGCTGCAGCACATCCAAATCCCCTTGGTGGTGATACCGGGTGCCAACCATTTCATGGACGGTGAGAACGAGTTTGACCTGCTGGAACACACGCTCGTTTTTCTGAACCATATGGATAAGGCCCCAACCCGATGAAGTGGTACGCACCCGTTTCGATCAAGCAAATTGCGTTCGGATTTCTTGGCACCCTGCTCGCCATGATGATTCTGATTGCCGGGTTTGCCGCTTATCAAACCCATAACGTCACGCTAGGACTCAGTCAGGCCAACCATGATGCCGCTCGAGCCGAGCTTGCTGCAGCGGTCGAACGGTTATTGCGCCGAACGGAAAGCCAGGCCGATAAACTGTCGCACTGGGATGAAACAAGGCAGCAACTGGTATTGCCCGAGTATTATGTTTACTGGCGTGATCAACGGGTATACGAAAGCGGCATATTGCCCAGCCGATTTACCCGAACAGTGCTCTACACCGCGTCAGGCAAGTTACTCGCCTCCAGCCCGAGGGAACATCGCTTTCCCACCAACCTTCCGGCCGAGGTTGTGTCGCACGAGCCACACAGTTGGCTTGCCAAAGATGACGGTGCGATAGCGATGTACCAGTCATTCCCTGTCTACAGCGATGAAGGGCGCCAAGTCTTGCTTGGCGTGGGACTGCTACGGTTGGATTTCCTGCCCGAGTTATTACGCCAGGTAGATTTCCGTTTCGTCAATAAAGACAGCGTGGGATTGGCATTGCAAGCCAATGAAAGCATCCCCGTATCAAAGCTGTTATCACAGTTGAGCTTCAGCGCCCGCTCCGACCCCGACCAATCCCGCTTCCAGTCCATATTATCCAGGACGATGCTTGCCTTGTTTGTCCTGCTGACGGCGGCGGCGCTGGTTGGATATTTCATTTACAACCGCTTGTTGGAACGACCGCTTGGATGGCTTTCGCAGGAAATCGACGCCATGCAACATGAGCATACCAGCCACCCGCTTGCGCGCGCGCGGCCCATGCGCATCACAGAGTTGGAGAACATCCGCCGATCGCTATACAACTACCAGTTGCAGCTACGCGATCTGCATGGTTCGCTGGAAAACCAGAATCGGGAATTTCACTCTCAGGCTCGACAGGATGCACTGACCGGCAGCCACAACCGGCGCGCCTATGAAGAAGACTGGACGCGTTTTCGCAAGGAACTGAAAGCCAACCCGCAGGGTGCCGCCTATTTGTTGTTCGACTGTGACCGCTTCAAAACCATTAACGATACCTATGGCCACGCCAAGGGCGACCGTGTGCTCACCATCGTCGCAAATGCCCTGACCATGGCGCTCCGTGCCAACGACCGTTTGTATCGCCTGGGTGGCGACGAGTTTGCCACATTCCTGTCGAACACCACCCCCACGCAGGCCAAGCAGATCGCACAGCGCTGCCAAAGTCTGATCGATGCAGCACACTTTGATGATCTTGAAATTCGCGAGCCGATAGGCGTCAGCATTGGTATCGCGTTTTGCTCGACCGAGAATTTTGAACAGGCGGATGAACTGCCCAAACAGGCTGACATCGCCATGTATACCGCCAAACAGCCGGGGCGCACCCGCATCGCACTGTTCGGTGAGGACACCGAGCGGGCATCACAAACCCTGGTGGCGAGCCGTGAGACCAGCGCCTTGTTTCAGGCCCTGGCCACGCCGGGCATGATCGAAATGCACTACCAGCCAATCTTCAGCTTGCCTGGGCGCAAGGTCGACTATTACGAGGCGCTGGCACGCATTCGTCATCGTGGCGATCTCCTGATGCCGGACGCTTTTCTCCCGGTCATCAGCAGTCGGCGCCTGGAAACCGAGTTCGACATGGCGGTGCTGCATCAAATCGATGCAGACATTTCATCGCAACAGCTGCCGCCGGGCATCGGCATTTCGATCAACATATCAGCCCAGAGCATTTCCCGGCCCGAGGTGATTTCCCACCTGATGGAGTTGTCTCGTCACAATGCGCGCCACCCCCTGATGCTGGAAATCACGGAAACCTCGCTGATCACGCAAATGAACGAAGTGAGCACCTATCTGGAGTTGCTCCACACCGCCAACTTCCGTATCGCCATGGACGATTTCGGCACCGGTTATTCACCCCTGCGCTATCTCGTTGATCTACCGGTTGACGTGGTCAAGTTCGATATTTCGCTAGTGAACAAGCTGGCAGAAGACAACCGCGCCGGACAAGTCGTTGCAGACTTCGCCCGCATGATGGGTGAAGTAGGCTATTCACTGGTAGCAGAAGGGGTGGAAAGCGAAGTGGTCCTTCAAAAAGTCGAGAGTCTGGGAATCGCCCACGCACAGGGGTTTTTGTTGGGGAGACCGGTCTCGCTGGCCACATTGGCCGCAACCCTTGCCGAACAGAACGTTGCGTTGACTGTGAGCTGAATCCGGCGGCTTAGTGTTTACCCGAGCGCCAGATGGAAAAGATAATCCAGAGGCTGTTAAAAAACGCAATCAGAAAACCCACCAGCCCGAACAAGGGCAAGCCGAATAACTTGGGCCCCCCTTCCACCGTCATGATGATGCTGGATCCCACCACCAGTGACGCGGTCAGAATGCCCATGGTGATGCGGTTACTGGCACGGTCCAGCTGGTGGCCAAAATTATCCAGCCGTTTAAGATCCAGATCGACCTTGATTCGTCCGCGCCGCACATCTCTTAGCAGATGACGCAGGTCACGCGGCAAATCGGCCACGACTTCCAGCGCCTCGCGCACACTTTTTCGCCCACGTGCAAACAAGGCTTGCGGTGTGTAGCGCTGCTGGATAATGCGCTCCACAAACGGCGTCACATTGTCGATCATGTGAAAGTGAGGATCGAGCTGCTGGCCCAGGCCCTCCAGCGTGATCAACGTCTTGAATAAAAGGGTCAGATCGGCAGGCAACAGCAAATTGCTGTCGCGCATCATGGCGGTAATATCATTCAGCAACGCGCCAATTTTCACGTCCTTGAGTTGCAGATCGTCGTAGCTTTGCAATAACTCCGCCACGTCGTAGGCCAGGCGATCCTCATCTTCAACGGAATCGTCATTCCAGTCGAGCAACACCTGTAGCAGGACCTGTTCGTCTTTGCGCGTCAGGCCGCTCAGCATATCGACAATCTGGTTGCGACGGCTATTCGTCAGCATCCCCACCATGCCAAAATCAATCATGCCGATACGATTGTCTGGCAGAAAAATCACATTGCCAGGGTGCGGGTCGGCATGAAAATAACCGTGCTCCAGCACCATGCGCAACACGGTGTCCGCACCCCGTGCGGCCAGCATGACCGGATCGAGTCCACGCTCACGCAACCTGTCAGGAGAAACCCCCGACAGGCCGATGATCTGTTCCTGCACATTGACCTGGTCATTGGTGTATTCCCAATACACTTGGGGAATATGCACCAACGGATCATCGGCAAAGTTGCGCGAAAACTGCTCGATGTTTCGCGCCTCTTTTGCGAGGTCGAGCTCGCGATTCAGCGAGCGGCGGAACTGCGAAACAATTTGCACCAGGTCGTAACGACGTAAATCCGGCACTTCACTTGCCAGCAGGCGCGCCGCATGTTCCAGAATGCGCAGATCAGCCCGGATCACCGCTTCGATATTCGGTCGGCGAACCTTGACCACGACAGGTGATCCATCCTTGAGGGTGGCGCGATGAACCTGGGCGATCGAACCCGCCGCCATTGGAACCGGATCAAATTCGGCAAATAACACACTGGGTTCACCCTTGAGTGCAGCCACCAAAGCCGGGTGCAACAATTCGTAGGGAACGGCGGGTACCTGACTGTGCAGCTTTTCGAATTCGGTAATCCAGTGCGGTGGGAACATATCAACCCGTGTCGCCAGCAACTGCCCCAGCTTGACGAAAGTCGGACCCAGCTCCTCCAGCGCCCGGCGGATGCGAACCGGCGCATCAAGCTGACTGATTTCACTGGTGCTGTGCCAGTGCAACACTCGCCCCGCGCGCTCAAGCACGCCGCTGATACCCAGCATGCGTACCAGATCACCCCAGCCATAGCGAATCATCACCGAAGCGATTTCATGCAAGCGCGGCAGGTCACGTACGACGGATAGGGTTTCCCAGAGCATTGTTATTTTTTGAGTCAGAGATACCGAGAGTGTACCCGCAAGGGGCACGCCGGATTCGTAAGCCGCTCAAGCGGCAACGACTCCGCTGTACCGCAGCCTGTGGCTGCCGGGAGGTGCGAAATCAGGAACGCAGGCGTTCGCTCTGGCGCTTGAGTGCTTCGGACACGGCTTCCAGTACCCCGCTGGCGACTTCAGCCAGGCGACCTGTGGCGGTGCTGGCGGTTTCGCTCAGTTTCTCACGACCGGCTTCAGTCGTAGCCTTCACCCCGCTTGCCATTTGTTGCAGCCCCTCACGCACCTGTTCACCGGTTCGGGTTCCACTGTGCTTCAAATGCTCACTCAGGGTATTCAGTTCTTCTTTCAGCTTGCCGCCCGACTCACTGGCGGTTTGCTTGAGGGTATCGACAAACTGGGTTTCCAGATCGCGCAACTGTTCCAGGCTGGCTTTCAATTCATTGTTCTTGAATTCCCGCCCCTGGTCCGCTGCTTCGCGCAAGGTGTAGGACACTTTCTGGGCAGCGCTGCTGACTGCATCATCCAAACCCGAAACCGCTTGTTTGAGCCCCTCCTTCATCTCACCGCCGCGCTCAACCAGCCCACTACCGACGCCGGAGGTGATCGCACCGACGATTTCACGGAGTTCCTTCAAATCCATTCTGCGTTCGTGCAGTGCGCGTGCAGTGAGGTCGCGTACCCGTTCACGCAAGTCAGGTTCTGAGGCCGCAGCCGCAGCTTCATCACGCCATTGCGTGAGTTGTGCTTTTTCGGACATACTGGGTTCGGCTGTAGCCGTGTGGAGTGTGTCATTCATGATGAGATCCTCGGAATCAAGATTCGTAGAAATTGGCCGCTTTAACTATATTAACTATAGAGCAGATTGTCATTCCATGAAGCCTGTCGTGTCCCTCTTCCTGCTGGCCTTGCTGCTGTTGGCACCTCCCGTGCAAGCCAACACCCCCTCCGAAGACATTCCGATGTATGCCGTCAGCCTGATTGGCAGCCCCTACCGCTTGGGCGGCAAGACGCCGGAGACTGGACTCGATTGCAGTGGTTTTGTCGGTCATGTATTCAGCCATATCGCTGGCATCGTCCTTCCGCATAGAAGCCTGGATATCAGTGCAGTCGCGCAGCCCCTTGAACCCGCCGATCTATTGCCCGGCGACCTGGTTTTTTTCAATACACTTAATCGCGCATTTTCCCATGTCGGTATATATCTGGGCGAAAACCGCTTTGTGCATGCTTCAAGCAGCCGTACCAATAAAGTGATGGTTTCCAGTCTCAATGATCGCTACTGGCGCACCCGGTTTGATGGCGCAAGGCGGGTTGTTAGTCCTGATGAACCCGTCGCTTCGGTCATCCCCCTTGAATAACGAAAAACTGACTCACGTCGGGCGCAGCCTTCTGTCGTTTTCTGCCCTGCTGTTTGCCCTGCTCACCTCAAGCCTCGCAGGCGCACAGTCCGATGTCGACCTCAGCATGGAAAGCGCGCATAACGTCAACGAGGGTGTGCTCAAGTTTCTTGAAAAGTCCCCGGCAAAATCCATACACCATCACCACAACCAGATTTCAATCGACCAAAACAGCCTGCGCTCCGGCTGGGTCAGCTTGAAGCAATGCCATACCCACCTTGACCCTGTGCCACGCGCCCAAATCACCTTTAGAGAAGGCTTTGTTCGCGACCTCAGGGTGGACATTTCCACTAAAATTGAACAAGCGTGGATTGAAGATTCCAGCGTACAACTGATCAACGTTGAACCCGGGGCACGCCTGTGTCTGTCGGCGCAAATCCGCGCTTTTCGCAACACAGGAAATGGGTATTACAACCTGACGAATGGACCCTACATGCGAAAATTTCTGGATGGGTATTATCCGATGCGGGTGACACTCGCTATCGACTACCCACCCCAGACACTGGAACTGATCGATATTGCTCCGCAGGGGCAACCCGGCTTCAAGATCGATACCCAAAAAGGTGCTATCCGTATAGACACGGTCTTTGAGGGTGAATTGCAAACCCTGATTCAATTTGAAAAGCTGTAGTGGCAGCCCCGCAAACATTTAAGTCGATCTAATTCCTTTGGCTTCTTTGTTAAATGTTCCGTTATTGATAACGGTTCTCATTTATTGTAGTATTCCTGAAACGACTTCTTTCAGGACATGACCCCATATGAAACCGACCCAACTGCTTACTGCATTCGCACTTTGCGCAACGGCCCTACCCGCACTGGCCGAAGAAGTCGTGGTGTATTCCGCGCGCAACGAACAACTCATCAAGCCGCTTTTCGATGCCTACACCCGCGACACCGGCGTGCAGATCAAATTCATCACCGACAAGGAAGGTCCGCTGATGGCGCGTCTTAAAGCGGAAGGCCGCAACACGCCAGCCGACGTGTTGTTGACTGTTGATGCAGGCAATCTGTGGCAGGCTTCAGAAGAAGAATTGCTGCGTCCGATCCGGTCGAAAATCCTGACTGCCAACGTGCCAGCCCACCTGCGTGACCCCGGCAACGAGTGGTTCGGCCTGTCGGTGCGCGCCCGCACCCTGATCTACAACACCAGCAAGGTCAAGCCTGCCGACCTGTCCACCTATGAAGACCTGGCCAACCCGAAATGGAAGGGCCGTCTCTGCCTGCGCACCTCGAAAAAGGTCTACAACCAAAGCTTGGTGGCGATGATGGTCACCGAGTACGGCGAGGACAAAACCGAGGACATGGTGCGCGGCTGGGTCAACAACCTGGCCACCTCGCCCTTCCCCGACGACACCAAGGCGATGGAAGCCGTGGCCGCCGGACAGTGCGATGTCACCTTGGTCAATACCTATTACTACGGTCGTCTGATGGAAAAGAATCCGAATCTGCCTCTAGGCATTTTCTGGCCCAACCAGAATCTGAAAAACAAGGCCGCCGGTGTGCACGTCAACATATCTGGCGCAGGGGTCACCCGCAAGGCCAAGAACCCAGCTGGCGCACAGAAGCTGATTGAATGGCTGTCCTCCGACAAGGCGCAAAACCTGTTTGCCGACGCCAATCTGGAATACCCGGTCAACCCCAAAATCGCACCCGATAAAACCGTGGCGGCCTGGGGCGGGTTCAAGCAAAACCTGATCAACGTGAAAGAAGCTGGCAGCCTACAGGTTCAGGCCGTAAAATTGATGGATCGTGCGGGCTACAAGTAAGCCGGCTTAACCCATGAGCTGAATTATGTTGATCCATGTTGTCGGATAATCTTGACGCACCCTTGAAAACGCCCTCAGCGGGCGTTTTTGTTTGGCCACGATTCAGCGGCTGGATGCTGCTTGCGCTGCTGATTGCCACGCTGGTGCTGGTGCCGGTCGCGGTTACCTTCTCATCGTTTTCCCATATCGAAGGCGACACCCTTGCGCATCTGACGGAATTTGTTCTGCCCGGGCTGATAGCCAATACCCTGTGGCTGGTGCTCGGTGTGGGAATCGGGGTCAGCGTACTGGGCGTTTCCCTGGCCTGGCTGGTGGCGATGTGCGAGTTTCCCGGGCGCCGTCTATTCAGCTGGGCGCTGCTGCTGCCGCTGGCCCTGCCCGCCTACGTCACCGCATTCGTCGCCATCGGCCTGCTCGATTTCACCGGCCCGTTGAAACTGCGTTGCGTGAAGCCTTCGGCCCGATGACGCTGCCAGAAATCCGCTCGCGCGGCGGTGTCATTTTGGTGATGTCGCTGGCGCTTTATCCCTATGTTTACCTGATCGCAAAAAATGCATTCTCCACCCAGGGTGCAATCGCACTGGAAGCGGCGCAATCGCTTGGACTATCACGGACCCAAGGCTTCTTCCGGGTGGCCTTGCCGATGGCGCGGCCCTGGATCGCTGCCGGCCTGATGCTGGCATTGATGGAAACCCTG
>JAGXGP010000095.1 GCA_024636775.1 Hydrogenophilales bacterium | reverse complement strand
TGGCGGTAACTCTGGTTGTCCACTTTTCCTTGATTTCGATAGATGGGGCATGTTGCCCAAATAGATTTATTTAAGGAAATGCAAAATGGAAACAGGTATTGTTAAGTGGTTCAACGACGCTAAAGGCTTTGGTTTTATTACGCCAGACAGCGGTAGCGCAGATCTCTTCGCGCACTTCTCGGCGATTCAGGCAGGCGGCTTCAAGACCCTGCAGGAAAACCAGCGCGTGAGCTTTGATGTCACCGATGGCCCCAAGGGCAAACAGGCATCAAACATCCAGGCTGCGTAAACACGCAGCAGGTTGAAAAAACCCCGGTTCGCCGGGGTTTTTTATTGCCTGCGTCGGGCACGAGTTTCAACACATTGCCGTTGATGTTGTATGGATTGAGGTTGGACGCTGGTGATGGGGACGAAAAAGGTGCTGGGGCGCTTTTCGTCCAAGTGTGTTAAACACTGGGAGCAGAGTGCCGTTTCCTGGAGCACAGTTTCCACGCCTATCTATAGGACCAAGGTACCCGAATGCATGAAACACTTTTTGCCAGCACCGAAGGCCGGCTGCTGGGCGTCGGCCTTGCGCTCACCGGCCTGATGCTGCTGGCGTTTGGGGTCGGTTGGTATCTGTTTCCTGACAACGTGCTCACCTACGCGGCCATGACCGGGCTGAACCTGGTCATCGGCCGGGCAGCGGGGATGTCATTCGGTTATGCGAGTGGGTTGGGTCATGCCCAGGTGATGCCTCTCAACATGCTGGTTGAGACGATCCAGGTGCTGGTGGTGTACCCGCTGTTCGCGCTGAGCTGGCGGCAACTGATCACGCTGTGCACCCTGCAGCCCTTCATCACGCGCATGCATCGCGCCGCCGAGTACCGGGGAGGCGCGGTGCAAAAGTTCGGCATCGTCGGCCTGTTTGTTTTTGTGTTTCTTCCGTTCTGGATGACCGGCCCGGTGGTGGGGGCGATCATTGGTTTACTGATCGGCTTGCGCCCTTGGGTAAACGTCGTCGTCGTGCTGGGTTCAACCTATATCGCCATTGGCGTCTGGGGGGTGCTGCTGAACGAGCTCAACGCCTGGGCGGCAACGGTCAACCAGTTCGCGCCCTATGCGTTGTTTCTTGCGATCGTGTTCATTGCTGGGGTGATGTTTCTGCTGAGCCGGCGCCATAGCCGCCCCACTTGAAATGAACCCGGCTGAATAGGTGCTGTGTCATTGTTTCGGTCATTGTTCATTTCAACCGAAAACATGGGATTTCGAACCGGGCTCTCGCATCCGCTGTTTACCCTCCGGGTCAATCACGCCGTTTTAACGTATCAGCGATTGCAAGTTGGCCTGACGTCTAACTCCGCAGCCGCACCCGTTTTTCCACGGTGAGCACTTCACCTGCTGCATCCATCACTGCATAAAGCCGGGGCTGAGGACGTCCCGCCCAGCAACGGGTGATGGTGGGGCTATCCAGATAGACGACCTGGGCGCCGTCGAATTGCTTTTCGACCTGACCGTGGGTGATCAGGTCGTTAAGCGCCGCGATCGAGATGCCGCGCTGCTTCATGTGGCTGAGGGCGAGGGCGCTGATTTTTCCGAGTTTCATCATCATGGGTGACTCCTGTTTACCTGCGCCAGCCCTGCTGGTTTGCGGGCTGCGCTGTGGCGTTTTTCGAATTCGGTATCTATACTGTACAAATATACAGTAGATGTACTGTATGTGCATACAGTATTCGGAGGAATCCCCATGCAAGCGCTGACACGCCGCCAAGAAGAAATCCTGAACTTGATCAAAGAATGGATCGAAACCACGGGTAGCCCGCCCACTCGTGCCGAGATCGCGCAGCACTTTGGCTTTAGTTCGCCCAACGCCGCCGAGCAGCATCTCAAGGTGCTGGCGAAGAAAGGCGCGCTGGATCTGGTGCCGGGGGTGTCGCGCGGCATCCAGCTCAAGGGCGGCGGTGGCCTGCCGGTGGTGGGCCGGGTGGCGGCGGGCAGCCCGATCCTGGCGCAAGAACATATCGAGCGGCACGTGCAGATCGATGCTGCGATGTTTTCACCGCGTGCAGATTATTTCCTCAAGGTGCAGGGCATGAGCATGAAAGACGCCGGCATTCTGGATGGCGACCTGCTCGCGGTGCATCGCAGCGCCGAGGCAAAAGCCGGGCAGGTGGTGGTGGCACGGATCGGCGATGAGGTCACCGTCAAGCGCTTTGCCAAACGCGGCCACACCGTGCAGCTGTTGCCAGAAAACCCCGACTTTGCGCCGATTGAGGTTGATCTTTCGCGGCAGGAGCTGGTGATCGAGGGGATTGCTGTTGGGGTGATTCGGAGTGGGAAGGCCTTGTAAGGGGGCCTGCAGGGGCACATAAAACGCATGATTAAGTAGCGGCCATACAGCTGAGGTTTGGATGGGGAGGCATCACGATGAGTAATGATCTGGGCGAGATTCTTATTTACCAGACGGCCGATGGAAGTCAGGCGCTGGATGTACGGTTGGAACGGGACACGGTTTGGCTTAATCAAAAGCAGATGGCCGAGCTTTTCGATAAAGACTCAGATACCGTGGGCCTGCACATTCGCAACGTGTTCAAGGAAGGCGAACTTGAGCCAGGAACAACTACCGAGGAATCCTCGGTAGTTCAAACCGAGGGCGGGAGGCAGGTGCGACGCAAAGTGCGCACCTACAATCTGGACGTAATCATCTCGGTCGGCTATCGGGTCAAATCCCTGCGCGGCACCCAGTTCCGCATCTGGGCCACCAACGTGCTGCGCCAGCATTTGGTGCAGGGCTACACCGTTCATGAGAAACGGCTCAAGGACCTGAACCAGGCCGTGCGCCTGATCGCCGACGTGGCACAGCGGCGTACGCTGGGTGGCGACGAGGCCACTGCGTTGCTGAATGTGGTGGCGGACTACGCCTATGCGCTGGAAGTGCTGGACGACTACGATCATCAGCGGGTGCGGCTGGGCGAAGTGTCCCCCGGCCCGGTGGTGGCGCTGGATCTGGACGAAGCGCGTCAGGTCATCATTCGTATGGGGGAGCGCTTCGGCGCCACCGGCCTGTTCGGGCGAGAAAAGGACGACGGGCTGGAGGGTTCGCTTTCAGCCGTGATGCAGACGTTTGACGGGCAGGAGGTCTATTCCAGCCTGGAGGCGAAGGCGGCGCACTTGCTCTACTTTCTGGTCAAGAACCATCACTTCGTGGATGGCAACAAGCGCATCGCCGCGGCACTGTTTCTGTGGTTTATGGAAAAGAACCGGGCGCTGTATCGGGCCGACGGCAGCAAGCGCATTGCCGACAATGCGCTGGTGGCCATGACGCTGCTCATTGCCGAAAGCCGGCCGGATGAGAAGGAGGTTCTCACCCGCGTGGTGGTGAACTTGATCAACCGGAAAAACTCCTGAGCAACGCAGGCAGGTTTATTTCACCTTGTCGGGCACAAACTTCAGCACGTTGCCGTTGATGCAATAGCGCTTGTGGGTGGGCGCGGGGCCATCTTCGAAGACGTGGCCGAGGTGAATGCCAGAGCTGGCGCTGCGCACTTCCACTCGCGTCATGCCGAGCATCCGGTCTTCGTGAAGGTTGATGGCGCCGTCCACCGGGTTGAAGAAGCTGGGCCAGCCGGTGCCGCTTTCGAACTTGGTGTCGCTGCGGAACAGGGGCGCGCCGGTGATGGGGTCGACAAAGGTGCCGGGGCGTTTTTCGTCGAGGTGTGATCCGGTGCCGGCGCGTTCGGTGCCTTGGTCAAAGGCGATATGTTGTTGAGCCGGGCTCAGCAGACGATAGCCGAGCCATTTCCAGAAGGCAGCCTGGTTACTGTATCCGGTGTAGCGCGAAACTTCTTTGCCGCGCTCGAACAGGACAATGGTGGGGGTGGCGAACAGGCTTTTTCCCAGTTCCCAGCCAGTGGGGACGTTGGGGTTGAGCGTGCTGATGATAGGCACGGGCGACTGCCAGCGGTCGAGCACCTCGGCCTTGAACTGTTTGCAGAACGCGCATTCCTCTGCTTCAAACACCACCAGTTGCCGCTCAAAGGCGAGGGCTTTGCCATCCAGTCGTGGAGCCGCCGGGGTGAGTGCTGCGCTGGTTGAACCGGGGTATTTCACGCCGGTGCCACCCAGGCCGCAATAGCCTTGTGGGTTTTTCTTGAGATAGTCCTGATGGTAGGTCTCGGCGGGAAAATATTTTTTAAGTGGCGCGATATCGGTGGTGATGGCGCCCAGCCCGCCTTTTGTTAGCGCTTGCTGGTAGGCCACGCGGGTTTTCAGCGCGATTTCACTTTGTGCCGGGCCATGGGTGTAAATGGCGCTGCGGTAATTGGTGCCGACGTCGTTGCCTTGACGGTCGCCCTGAGTGGGGTTGTGGCTTTCCCAGAATTTGATCAGCACGGTTTCGAGCGTGGTTTTGGCGGGGTCAAACGTCACCTTGACGACTTCGGCATGGTTGCGCTGGTTGGTTTTTCCTTTTTTTACGGCGCGCTCATGGTCAAGCACGGCCTGATAATTTCCCGCGATGTCGCCATTGGCATAGCCGCTTTCCACGTCGACCACGCCCGCCACTTCGGACATGCGTTTTTCAGCGCCCCAGAAACACCCCAGGCCCAGCACGATGGAGTCGAGTTGGGTATTCGGGTTGCTCAATGCCGTTTTGGCTGGTGCTGCGGGTGTCTCCTTGGCGCAGGCGCTAACGAGTAGGCCCAGGCTAAGGGTGAGGAGAAGCGCTTGTAAGCTGCGGGTTGAAAACATGGGTTTAGGCTCGGTTGGTTGCTGTTCATTATTATGGGGTATGGGTTTCGCTTGCTGCCACACACCGTGGTTATGGCTTGGTCGTAGATAGAGGCGATTCCTGACAAAAAGTTTTACAAGGCGGGGCGTCGGGGCACGTTATGGATCAATCGCGGGCCAATCTGCCCGCTTCGAATTAGAATTCGTTGACTGCACGTAAATCATTCCATAAATATCAAGCGCCTGTTTTGAAGGGGCGCAGGCCTGAACACAAACCAGGGAACCGTATGGCTCGTCGCAAACAAAGTCGTTTTGATCATTTACTTGCGCTAATTAGCAAAATGCCATGGTGGGTGGGGGTGATGTTCGCGCTGGCTGCGTATTTGCTGCTGCATAGCGTGGTCACCCGCGAGATAACGGTGGCTTCGCAACTGGGAATAATGGGCGGCGCTATGAGTTCGGCATTCCTTATTTCGCTCGCTTCCTGGGGCCAATATCTGCTACCAGCCATTTTTTTGGTGGGCGCGGCGGTGTCGGCTTACGAGCGTTCCAGGCGTGAGGAAAGTCCTGGAGGTGCAGCAACCCGCGCAGAGTGGGGTGCGCTAAACGCAATGACCTGGCGGCAGTTTGAGACCTTGGTGGGCGAATCTTTTCGGCGCAAGGGTTATTCGGTGACAAAAACGGCTGGCGGCTCCGATAGCGACTTTAATCTGGTCTTGAAGCAGCAGGGCCAGACCTTCCTGGTGCAATGCAAGCAATGGCGCGCCATCAAGGTGGGCGTCACTACAGTACGCGAGCTCAATGTGGTGATGGAAGCCCAGGGGGCCAATGGTGGGTTTGTGGTGACATCTGGCCTGTTTACCGATGAGGCGCAGGCGTTTGCCCGCAACCATCACATCGAATTGCTGGATGGCAAGGCGCTGCATGAACTGATAAAGGGGGTGACCGTTCCCGACAAAGCCGGTTTAAGCCCGCTTATTGCGGTAACGTCGGGCGCACCGTTCTGCCCTGAATGCCAAGGCCGAATGACCTTGCGCAAAGCCAAACGTGGCAAGCATGCTGGCAAAACGTATTGGTGTTGCATGCGGTATCCGGATTGCAAGGGCAGACGCAGGGTCTGATTGGTCTAGGCCAGGCTGACAAGATTAATCATGGGGTTATCGACAGACACGGAGACACCGAACTTGCGCGACCTGTCGGGCCAGTTTCCCCGTCATGGCCGGATCGACGCCATCTTTCTGCGTCCCCAGCGACGAGGCGAGGTGCAGTCGGTGGAACAGGCCTTGGCGATTGCCGCGTGCGGGCTGGAGGGGGATCACTACGCAAGCCCCTCGCGCAACCGCGTGGAAGGAGGCGCGCGACAAATCACCCTGATCCAGGCCGAGCATCTTCCGCTGTTGGCCGCATTGACGGGACAGCCCCGTATCGACGCAGCCGGGTTGCGTCGCAATCTGGTGGTGTCGGGGCTCAATCTGTTGGCGGCGCATGCCTTGTTTCGTGATCAGTCTCTGGTGCTGCGGATCGGCGCCGAGGTGACGCTGGAGGTGACAGGTCATTGCGCACCCTGCTCGCGCATGGAAGCGGTTTTGGGGCCGGGCGGCTATAACGCCATGCGTGGTCATGGCGGCGTCAATGCACGCATTCTGGTCGGTGGTTTGATTCGCTTGAACGACGAGCTACGTTGCGAGCTTAGGGCGGTTTGATGATTTTGTTTCAAAATCTTAGCGTGGATTCTTGATGCTGAGTGTGATCCATCTGCTGGCTGATCTCATGTTCGCATCAGGTGCTTTTTGGCGTATTTACATTCAGGGAGATCGTATGAAAATCGGATTATTGATGATGCCTTTTGTGTGTGCGGCCAGTGTGGCCATGGCAGCGGGCGAAGGGGAACCGGCCATGGCACCCGAACCCAGCGGCGCAGCGCCTGGTGTATCCCCCGCCCATTACCGCGTGGTCAATAGCAAGAAGAAAGTATTGCCCAGTGGGGATATGCGTCAATGCCTGGAATTGAAAACAAGCAAGGACATCATTCGCTGTTCGGAAACACGCCGCCAAAAATAATCGAATAAGCGCTTAAGCGGTATTTCACGCACTGTTTTAAGCAAAGCCTGACCGTTAAGTGACGTTTTCTTTGCATCTTCAAACGCATGAATTTCTATTACCTTGTTTTAAATGCTTAAGGTCTTATAGTGGAAAAGTTGCTTGGAGAATGTGGGTGCGCAAAGACGTACCCATTTGTAGAAAACAATCGTATAAAAACAATCCCGGAGGGGAGCCATGACAATCAATGAGAAGCAGATCGCGCTCGCTATCGTTGCAGCGCTAGGCAGTACGTCCGCACTTGCTTTGGTCGGCGGCAGTATCGATCCAAATACAGCGGATTCACCTTGGGCCGGAGTGGGTTCAATTACGATTAATGGCGGCATTTTTTCTGGGGTGATGCTGGATAGCACACATGTGCTGACCGCCGCACACGTGGTGGCAGGACAGGTGAATACGGCCGGAAATGTCAGTTTTTCGCTCAATGCGGGTGTCTATTCGCAGACACTAACCGCCTCATCAATCAGCGTCTTCACGGGTTATACCGGGACCACGACAGGTGCTGACGGTTTCTGGCACGATGACTTGGCGGTCGTTACATTGAACGCCCCGATTACTGGGGTGGTGGGATACGACCTATATAACGGCAGCTTGAGTGCCCAGACGATTACCCTGGTCGGCTATGGCGGAACCGGAGCCACAGTCAAAAAAGTAGGGCAGAACGTTGTTGACTGGGTGTTGAATGACGACGACAGTAACAATCCCCAAAATACAATCGAAGAAGTTTATGTTTTCGATTTTGACGGTTCTAACTCAAGCTCTAATTCGTATGGTGGCGGAACACTGGGTGAGGGGATTGAAGCGGGGTATACCGGCGGTGATTCGGGTAGCCCGGTGTTTGTTTCCGTCGGTGGACAATGGCAAATCGCGGGCATAGCCAACTTCAACGGTACGTCGAATACAGGCGGTCCTATCGGAGGCGGCACCATCGTGTCGTCCTATATTCCCTGGATTCAAGAGCAGATGGCTGCACCCGTGCCTGAGCCCCGCACCTGGGCGATGATGTTGGTGGGGCTGGGACTGGTAGGTGCCGCGGTGCGTAGCAGAGTCAAAGCCTAGTTTCGCAGCGCCCGAGGTTACAGGCGACCCCGGACATGGGTTCTGGAAACCCGGGGTTGCCTTGATTCAGGACGTTGATTAAAGTATTTGTTTCGCGGTTGCGGTCTTCAGGCAAGCGCACTTGTCCCAGTAAACACGTGGCCGATTGCTGCTTTTCTGCAGGATTGTCGCTGTCATTTTTGTGTCCTCATCCACTTTATTTTTTTAAGCCCTACTTCTGGCAGGCTTGAAAAATCCCTACATCACTTCAAAATAAGGCCTGTAAACAGGGCTTATTCGGGCTATGGCAACCAAGAAAGAAAGCAGTACCCTACTGGAACCGGTCGCGGCTAAAGTCAAGCCGCCGCCCTTGTTCAAGGTTTTGCTGCTGAATGACGACTACACCCCGATGGAGTTCGTGGTGCTGGTCCTTAAAAAGTTTTTCGGCATCGACCAAGAACGGGCGACACAAATCATGCTCAAAGTGCATACTGAGGGTGTTGGAGTGTGTGGGGTCTATCCTAGAGATATCGCTCATACCAAGGTAGAGCAGGTTATAGATTTCGCACGGCAGCATCAGCATCCGCTGCAATGCACGATGGAGGAAAGTTAGATGATTGCCCAGGAACTTGAAGTAACGCTGCACATGGCGTTCATGGATGCGCGACAGAAGCGCCACGAATTTATTTCGGTGGAACATCTGCTGTTGGCGATGCTGGACAATCCCTCCGCTATCGAAGTGTTGCGCGCCTGCGGCGCCAACATCGAGACCATGCGTGAGCAACTCGCCAAGTTCATCGATGAGCACACTCCCAGAGTGGAAGGTGAGGGCGATAGCGAAATCGACACACAGCCTACACTCGGCTTTCAGCGCGTGATTCAGCGCGCTATCCTGCACGTGCAGTCGTCAGGTAAAAAAGAAGTGACCGGCGCCAATGTGCTGGTGGCGGTGTTTGGTGAAAAAGATTCGCATGCGGTGTATTTCCTGGGTCAGCAGGGCGTGACCCGGCTCGATATTGTCAATTTCATCTCCCACGGCATCACCAAAACCCCACAAAGTGAGCCGTTGCGCTCGGATGAAACAACCGAAACGAGCTCAGAATCGCCTGCAACGTCACCGCTGGACAGCTTTGCGCAAAACCTGAATACGCAAGCGTTGGCAGGAAAGATCGACCCGCTGATCGGGCGCGACCAGGAACTGACACGCGTGATCCAGACCTTGTGTCGGCGGCGCAAGAACAACCCCTTGCTGGTGGGTGAGGCGGGCGTGGGTAAAACTGCCATTGCCGAGGGCCTGGCGCGCCGCATTATTGAAGGAACGGTGCCCGAAATCCTTGAGGGAAGCATCGTTTATTCCCTGGACATGGGCGCTTTGCTGGCCGGAACCAAATACCGGGGCGACTTCGAACAACGTCTGAAAGGCGTGCTGAAGCAGTTGGCAGAAAGTCCCAATGCCATCCTGTTCATCGATGAAATTCACACTCTGATTGGTGCAGGTGCGGCCTCGGGCGGCACGCTTGATGCCTCCAATCTGCTGAAGCCGGCGCTGTCTTCTGGGCAACTGCGCTGCATTGGCGCCACGACGTATACAGAATATCGCGGCATTTTCGAGAAAGACCATGCCTTGTCACGGCGTTTTCAAAAAGTGGATGTGCCTGAACCGTCTGTCAGCGAAACGGTTGAGATCCTGCGCGGTCTGAAGACGCGGTTTGAGGACCACCACGGCGTTAAGTACACTGCTGCGGCTTTGACGACTGCGGCGCAGCTGTCGGCACGTTATATCAATGACCGCCATCTGCCCGACAAGGCAATCGATGTTATCGACGAGGCGGGTGCCGCTCAGCGTATCTTGCCGAAATCCAAGCAGCGGAAGACCATTACGCCCCGCGAGATCGAAGACATTATTGCCAAGATTGCGCGTATTCCGCCCAAGACAGTTTCGTCCGACGACAGGAGTTCGCTCAAAACACTGGACCGCGACCTTAAAGCCGTGGTGTACGGGCAGGATAAGGCGATTGAAGCGCTGGCAACAGCGATCAAGATGTCGCGCAGCGGTTTGGGTGATCCACTTAAGCCAATTGGAAATTTTTTGTTCTCAGGCCCGACGGGCGTTGGAAAAACCGAAGTCGCACGCCAGTTGGCCTATGTTCTGGGCGTTGAACTGATCCGCTTTGACATGTCCGAGTATATGGAGCGTCACGCGGTGTCGCGTCTGATAGGTGCACCTCCCGGTTATGTGGGATTCGACCAGGGCGGATTGCTGACAGAGGCGGTCACCAAGCACCCGTATGCCGTGATTTTGCTGGATGAAGTTGAAAAAGCGCACCCGGATATTTTCAACGTGCTGTTGCAGGTGATGGATCACGGCACGCTGACCGACACGAATGGCCGCAAGGCTGATTTCCGCAACGTGGTGCTGGTGATGACCACTAACGCGGGCGCTGAAATGCTCAACAAATCAAACATCGGATTCTCCAATTCGCGTGAAAGTGGCGATGAGATGGGTGAAATCAAACGCATGTTTACTCCGGAGTTCCGTAACCGCCTGGACGCGATCATTCCCTTCGCTTCCTTGACCGAACCGGTGATCTTGCAAGTTGTGGATAAATTCCTGATGCAACTGGAAGAGCAATTGCATGAGAAAAAAGTTGAAGCCGTCTTTACCGATGAGCTCAAGGCTTACCTCGCCAAGCATGGATTCGATCCGTTAATGGGTGCCCGACCCATGGCGCGTCTGATCCAGGACACCATCCGTAAGGCGCTGGCAGACGAGTTGCTTTTCGGCAAGCTGGCGAATGGCGGGCGTGTAACCATTGCAATGGGTGACGATGACAAAGTGTCACTGGAATTTGAAGAAGCAGTGCCCGCGTAATTCTTGGTAAAGATTCGTTCATCCTTGACCGTTAGTGTTCATAACGTCTAGTGCCAATTCGTACTGGTTTTCTTTAAGCCTGTTTCCTGGATAAACAGGATCTTGAAGAATAACTGGATGTGCACAGGCAAGTGAACTTACTAACGCTTGGAGTTGCGATGAAATCTGATTTACTAGTACTGGTGGTGGTTGCTTCTTTTTCCAGCATGCTTTCCTTGAATATTTACGCTGCAGAAGCTGACGACAGCTTGGCTGCTGCAGGCGAACGCATTCGTCAGACCGGGGCTCAGCTTCAGGCTGATATCAAAAAAGCACGTGAGCAGCTAGAAGCACAAGAAGCCAGAGAAGCCATAGAGCGCAAGCGTGAAGCTGAGCGTGCACGTCAGCAGGCAATCATGGAAGAAAAACAGCGACAAGTCCAGGAAGCTGCCCAGGCACGTGCCCGACGGGATGAGGCGGCACGAGTTGAGCAAGCAGAACGATTACGTCAGCAACTTGCTGAAAAAGCAGAGCGTGAGAAAAAGCTTCAGGCTGAAAAAGCAGAGCACGAGAAGAAGCTGTTGGCGGAGAAGGCGCTACGTGACAAGAATCGCGTACTCACCAAAGAAGAAGAGGCGGCTAATCGGCAGGCCGCCAAGGCAAGAGCGATTGAGGCACTTAAGCAAATTCGTGCAACCAACACCATGAAATCGTTTGTTGAGTAATTTGACACACTGCGCTTTGATTTCCTGGTGACTGGAAATCAAAGCGCGTTCAACTCAATATATTGATACCTTCTGAAGAGCCTGCGGTTTTCCGTGGGCTCTTTTCGTTCCAGTCTCCATTTTTTTGGTTGAACGTTTGGAGATCCGGCAATAAAAAGCGGCGCCAAAGGCGCCGCGAAAAACCCGGTGTGGCAGGAGGAGAGCGCCTGGGGTTAGACCCCATACCGGGAGTATCTACAAGGGAAATCTACTTAAGCCGTAAGTATTACCACTATCAACGGCGCCATTTCAACTTTCTTTAATTTAATGATAGACGTTAGAAACCGACTTGTTGGGTAAGGAGGAATCTCGCATCTCAATGAGACAGTAGAAAATCCGAAATATTCTAAAGCTTGAAGGATTAAGCGACTGAATCCAGTTGTGGATACCCCACACATTGGGGAAACGTGTATGGTTTGGTCTGGGGATACTCTAAATCGACGTGATTACACATTAAAAAACACTTTCGACATGACCACACTTCATCCTGTAATACTTTCCGGCGGCTCAGGCACGCGTTTATGGCCCTTGTCCCGCGCGGCTCTACCCAAGCAATTGCTGCCTCTTGCGAGCAAACACAGTCTGTTGCAGGACACGGTTAGCCGACTGGCTGACATGCCTGAAATCGCCAATCCGTTGATGGTGTGTAATGTCGAGCACCGCTTCATGATTGCAGAACAGATGCGCCAGATTGGGGCGACCCCACGTGCCATCGTGCTGGAGCCGGTGGGACGCAATACTGCACCCGCGATCGCTGTCGCAGCACTGATGCTGTCGCGTGACGACCCTGAGGCCTTGATGCTGGTACTTCCAGCCGACCATTTGATCGGGGATGTCGACGCGTTCCATGCGGCGATACGGATTGCTGCGGAAGCTGCAAAAAGTGGCCATCTGACGACTTTTGGCATCGTGGCGGCCATTCCAGAGACAGGTTATGGCTATATACAACAGGGTGCACCCCTAGCTGAACCGAAGGGCGCGTTTCAAGTGGCGGCCTTTGTGGAAAAACCCGATTCGACTACTGCACAGCAGTATGTGGATTCCGGCGACTACTTTTGGAACAGTGGCATGTTCCTGTTCCGCGCAACGGACTTTTTGAATGAACTTCAGACCCTGCGTCCCGATATCCTTGAGGCCAGCCGGGCTGCACTGGATGCGGCTACGCTTGATCTGGACTTTGTGCGGCTGGATCCGGCTGCCTTTGAGGCCTGTCCGTCAGAGTCGGTCGATTATGCCGTGATGGAACACACCCGTTGCGCAGCGATGGTGCCCGCCGATATGGCATGGAATGATATCGGCGCATGGTCGGCGCTGTGGAACGTCGCGGTGAAGGACGATCTGGGCAACGCGACCCGGGGTGATGTCATGCTGGAAGATGCCCGGAACAACTTTGTCCGTGCCGAAACCCGTATGGTTGCCATGCTGGGGGTATCGGACCTGGTGGTGGTGGAAACGGCTGACGTCGTGTTGGTTGCTAAAAAAGACCAAGTACAGGATGTCAAAAAGCTGGTTGAGCGTCTGAAAGCCGAGAAACGTTGTGAACACCTGGTCCACAAGCAGGTTTACCGGCCATGGGGCTGGTATGAGGGGATCGACGAGGGCGAGCGTTTCCAGGTCAAACGCATCATGGTCAAGCCAGGCGAAAAGCTGAGCCTGCAAATGCATCACCATCGTGCCGAGCACTGGGTCGTGGTGTCCGGTACCGCCAGCGTCACCTGCGGTGATCTGGTGACGCTGTTAACCGAAAACCAGTCGACCTACATTCCGCTGGGGACCACACATCGGCTGGAGAACCCAGGCAAGGTCGATTTGCACATCATCGAGGTGCAGTCGGGGACTTATTTGGGTGAAGACGACATCGTGCGTCTCGAAGATATTTACAAGCGCAACTAAGACGACAATATTGCTCACTGCATTCGGCGGGCGCAATGCCCGCCGTGAAGTTGAAATAGCCTGTATTCGCAAGTCCTTGTTATCTATTGATAACCCACTGCATTTCCAGAGTTTGTTGCTGTCTGAAATATGATCCGGCAACGGGGCATGTAAGACAAACACCTACACAGCTTTTCGTGCGCTACCGTATCCGAATACAGCCAACGTCCACGTTAACTTTCCCCTGTTCCGTCCGAAAACGAATTCAACACGCAGAGTTAAGTGTGCGACTGAAAATAATTCAATCCGGAAGGGCGAGAAAATGAAACTAGACGAAATGCTGGACGAAATGCGTGATGTCAATCTCAACTACCTGATGCTGGCGCAAAACATGATCCGACATGACAAGGCGACCGCTGTTTTTCGCCTGGGCATCAGCCAGGATGTGGCGGGTTTGATCGAATCACTGACCCCAGCACAGATCCTCAAGCTCGCTGCCTCCGGCATGATGGTTTCGCGCTTCCGTTTTGATGATGGCATGGTACTGAACATGCTCACCAGCTACACCAAAGATCGCGCTATTGCACAATCTCACGCCGCCATTCTGATGGCTGGCCAGGCTGTCGAAGCGTTTGCCTGAATGAGTTGACTTGCCCGGCTGGGCTATGTGACGTAACAAACAGGGAAGAATTCCAATGAGCAAAAAAAGTTTGCTGACCGAAATGCGTGACACCCAATTGGCGATCGAACTGATCGAACTGGGAGCGCGTCCGCAGGTTTTGGAATCTGAGACCACACTGTCTCGCGAACGCTTGCTCAAGCTGTACAAGGAAGTCAAAGGCGTCTCGCCACCTAAAGGCATGCTGCCGTTTTCAACAGACTGGTTTCTGACCTGGTTGCCCAACGTCCACTCTTCACTGTTCATTAACATTCGTCGCTACATCACTAAAAACAGTGATTGTGATGGGATAGAAGCGGTACTGAAAACTTACCGCCTGTATCAGGAATACCTGCATACCAACCAGATTGATGAAGTGCTGAGCTTCACGCGCGCCTGGACTCTGAATCGATTCTTTGAGAATCGCATGCTCGCAACGGCTGCCTGCACTGGGTGCGGTGGACATTTCGTGGTTCATCCCGATGATTTACATACCCACTACGTTTGCGGCTTGTGCAACAAACCTGCCCGCGCCGGGAAAACACGCAAGGCCAAAGCTGAGGCAGAAACTGCGCTGACCGCTGCTGCTTGAAACGATTTCGAAAATAACGAAAGATGAAGCGCCTGCCAATCAGCCTACAGTCGCTCATTATTCAGGGAGTCGCACTTTGTCTGGCCAGCATCCTGAACTATTCGGCCCCCATATATTTCTCGCAGCAGCCCGCTTGGTGGCAGTTGGCACTCGTACAGGGTGGAATCGCTGCTTTATTGAGTTATCTCCACCAGCAGCCCACTTGGTGGCCGCCACTGCATTTCATTTTCTTACCGGCAATTCTGCTGGCCCAGCAGGCCAGCGTTCCAACCTGGTTTTACCTGGCGGCATTCCTGACACTGGTGTTGTTCTACTGGAGCACCTTTCGCACCCGTGTTCCTTTATACCTGTCTGACAGTAAAGCCTGGCAGGCCGTTGCGCCTTTGTTGCCTCAGACCCAATCTTTCCGCTTCATTGATGTGGGCAGTGGCTTGGGCGATGTTCCTTTCTATCTGGAACCCCGGTTTCCTGAAGGCCATTTTTACGGCACTGAAATCGCCCCGGCACCCTGGCTGATCAGCCGAATACGCGCCTGGTCCAGGCGTAGCCAGGTGACATTCATGCGTCGCGATTACACGGCCATTGATCTGGCCGGTTTTGACGTGGTGTTTGCCTTTCTCTCACCCGCAGTCATGCCGGCTTTGTGGGAGCAGGCGCGCGTGCAGATGCAGAAGGGTAGTCTCTTCATCAGCCTTTCATTTGGTGTTCAGTCGCAGCAGCCTGATCATGAAATTTCGCTCGCCGAAGGCGCGCGTCATACCTTGTATGCCTGGCGGATGTGACATGGAGACACATCAATATTCTCTAACTGCACCATCAAGTTTTAGGCAATCGGGTCGAATCTTCTCCCTGACAGCCTGTGCTTCAAACCACGAAGTACAGGGGCAGGGTGAAGTGACCCGGGCCAGAACAATCAATCCAGAATAAGGAAAGACGGTCGTGCTAGTTATCGTTGGATACATAGTGATCATAGTAAGCGTGTTCGGCGGCTTTGCGCTGGCGGGCGGACACTTGGCTTCGTTGTGGCAACCGGTCGAACTGCTGATGATTGGTGGCGGTGCGGTAGGCGCCTTCATGGTTGGCAATAACGGCAAGGCCATGAAGGCCACGCTTAAAGCTTTGCCTACCGTGTTAAAGGGGTCGAAATACAACCGCGCCCTATACATGGACATGATGGCGCTGCTGTATGAACTGCTGACCAAGATCCGCAAGGAAGGATTGATGTCGGTGGAAGCAGATGTGGAGGCGCCTGAGAGCAGCCCCTTGTTTTCGAAGTATCCGTCCATCATGGCGGACCATCATATTATTGAGTTTCTCACCGACTATCTGCGCCTGATGGTGAGTGGCAGCATGAATGCCTTTGAAATTGAAAACCTGATGGACAACGAAATCGAGACGCACCACCACGAAGGCGAGGTGCCGGTGCACTGTGTTGCCAAATTGGGCGATGGTCTGCCCGCGTTCGGTATTGTGGCGGCGGTGATGGGCGTGGTGCACACCATGGAGTCGGTGGGTATTCCGCCGGCAGAACTGGGCATCCTGATTGCGGCTGCGCTGGTGGGCACCTTCCTCGGTATTTTGCTGGCCTATGGATTCGTGTCGCCGCTCTCGAGCTTGTTGGAACAGAAGCTGCATGAGTCCTCCAAGATGTATCAGTGCGTCAAAGTCACCTTGCTGGCCAGCATCAACGGTTATGCCCCGGCGATTGCCGTTGAATTCGGGCGTAAAGTACTGTACTCGACCGAGCGGCCTACCTTTGCAGAGCTTGAGACACATGTAAAAGGCGCGAAGTCGCGTTAAGTGTTTTTAATCCAACCTCAGATTCAATACGTTCTATTCATGGCATGTAAATGAGCGAGCAAAAAGCTACCATCGTCGTCAAACGCATCAAGAAGGTGGCCGGTGGCCACCATGGCGGTGCGTGGAAGATCGCCTATGCCGACTTCGTGACGGCGATGATGGCTTTTTTCCTATTGATGTGGCTGTTGGGCTCAACTGCCAAAGGGGATCTGGCAGGGATAGCCGAGTATTTCAAGACACCGCTCAAAGTGGCCATGCAGGGCGGCGATGGCAGTGGAGACAGTTCCAGCGTACTCAAGGGCGGCGGCCAGGACCTGACGCGCAAGGCGGGGCAAGTGAAAAAGGGAGAATCCATCCCGGAAAAGAAATCCTACAATCTTGAAGCGGCAAAAGCCGAGCTTGTGCGCCAGGAAGCGGCCAAACTCAAATTACTGGAAGGCCGCCTCAAAGAAGCGATTAATAGCAACCCAACGCTCAAGCAGTTCAAGCGTCAGTTGTTGATCGATATTACCAGCGAAGGCTTGCGCATCCAGATTGTTGACGAGCAGAACCGCCCCATGTTCAATCTGGCCAGTGCTGATTTGCAGCCCTACACCAAAATCATCCTGAACGAGATTGGCCATGTTCTGAACGACGTGCAAAACCGAATCAGCCTGTCGGGGCATACCGATGCCATCGCGTATGCTAACGGCGAGCGGGGGTATAGCAATTGGGAGCTGTCGACCGATCGCGCCAATGCGTCGCGGCGAGCGTTGATCGCGGGCGGAATGGACGAGTCAAAAATGCTGCGGGTGGTGGGGCTGGCTTCATCTGTTCCCTTTAACGAGGCGGGGCCTTCCGATCCGGTCAACCGACGCATCAGCATCATTGTGATGAACAAGCGCACCGAAGAAGCCGTGACCAAGCAAGCAAGCGGCGTGAGTGAGGCCAACGAAGCAGAAATCCGCAGCGAAGTGAGCAAGGCTTCACCCTCGCACTGATCGAATACGATTACCCCCCCAGACAGTGAGTGGCCTGATTTGTGCGTTGTCATGCACGATCCAGGCCACTTCTTTTTCTGCTGGCCAGGGTCGGGTTTAGCCCCGCTCGCGACTTGAAGCTAAATAGCGGCCCAAATCCACCTTTATTCCCCTGATTGCACGCACGTGTCGTGCACAATAATCCAGCCTGTAGAACCCCCATCGATAACCGATGGATCACAACTAACAGGTGAATTTTGGGATGGCTGAAGGCAGCGATCAGGAAAAAACAGAAGCCCCATCGCAACAGCGATTGGAGAAATCACGCGAAGACGGCCAAGTGGTGCAGTCACGCGAGTTGTCGACTTTTGTCATCCTGATGGTGGGCGGATCAGCATTGTGGATGATGGCCAGCGGACTCGGTCAGACCCTGTCACACATCGTTAAAGGTGCACTTCAGTTCAATCCTGGAATTGCCCGCGACAGCTCGCACGTCATGGCGCAGCTTTCAAGCCAGTTTTTTGAAGCAGCCTTTGCCTTGGCACCTTTCCTGGGTCTGATGGTACTTGCTACCCTGGCTTCACCACTGATGCTTCGCGGTTGGATGTTCAGCACCAAGGCATTGGCTCCGAAATTCAATCGCATGAACCCAATGTCGGGCCTCAAACGCATGGTTTCGAGCCAGGGATTGATCGAACTGGTCAAGGCATTGGGAAAAGTCGGCTTGCTGGGTGGCGTAGCGGCCTGGTTGATCTGGACTAACCTCGATGGAATTTTCTCGCTCAGCCTCGAAACGCCTTCACTCGCGATTCAGCACATGGGTGACCTGATAGGCAAAATTTTCCTGACGGTTTCCGGCACTATGGTTTTTATCGTTGCGCTGGACTTGCCTTATCAGCTATGGAGCCATCACAACAAACTCAAGATGACCAAAGAAGAGTTGCGTCAGGAAGCCAAGGAGTCAGAAGGCGACCCGCATCTCAAGGCGCGTATCCGTTCACAACAACGTGAAGTGGCTCGTCGCCGCATGATGTCCGAGATTCCCACTGCTGATGTGGTGATCACCAACCCGACCCATTATGCCGTCGCGCTCAAGTACAGTGAAGGCAAAATGGGGGCGCCTCGCGTCGTAGCCAAAGGCGCTGATGAGGTTGCCGCGCGTATCCGTGCATTGGCATCCGAACACGACATCCCGATGCTGGAGGCGCCGCCATTGGCACGTGCGCTGTTCCGTCACACCGAACTTGGCGACGAAATCCCCGCCACGCTTTATGCAGCAGTGGCCGAAGTGCTGGCCTATGTGTTCCAGTTGCGCCATTTCCAACAGGCGGGTGGCGCCTATCCCAACGTGCCGACAAGCTTGCCGGTTCCCCCTGAACTTGATCCGCTGCAGGCCACCCCATGAATGGCACGCTAAGTCTTTCCAATCTATTCAGTTCGGCCAATGCACGCTCATTTGCCGCACCCATTTTCATCATTCTTATCCTGGCAATGTTGGTGTTGCCGCTGCCGCCATTTGCGCTGGATATGTTGTTCACCTTCAATATTGCGCTGTCCATCATGGTGTTGCTGGTGGGGTTGTCGACCAAGAAGGCACTCGACTTTGCAGCATTCCCGACAGTGCTGTTGCTTTCGACTTTGCTGCGTTTGTCTCTCAACGTGGCTTCGACGCGTATTGTTCTGCTGGAAGGCCATAACGGACCGGCCGCTGCGGGCAAGGTGATCGAGGCCTTTGGGCATTTCCTGGTTGGCGGCAATTACACGGTCGGCATCATCGTGTTTGTCATCCTTGTGGTCATCAACTTTATCGTGATCACCAAGGGTGCTGGCCGGATCGCCGAGGTTAGCGCGCGCTTCACGCTGGACGCGATGCCGGGCAAGCAAATGGCGATTGATGCCGATCTCAACGCGGGCCTTATCAATGAGAACGAGGCGCGCACCCGCCGTGCTGAAATTTCTCAGGAAGCGGATTTTTACGGTTCCATGGACGGCGCCTCGAAGTTTGTGCGCGGCGATGCCATTGCTGGCATTCTGATTCTGATCATCAATATTGTGGGGGGTTTGCTGGTTGGCATGATGCAGCATGACCTGCCGCTGGCCGAGGCTGCTCACAACTACACTTTGCTGGCAATTGGCGATGGCCTGGTTGCACAAATCCCGGCTCTGGTCATTTCGATTGCAGCCGGCATCATCGTCAGTCGCGTCAGTACTGATGAAGATATTGCCGGTCAGATGCTGTCCAACATCTTCAACAAAACGCAGGCGCTCTACATCACTGCCGGGATCCTGGGCATGATGGGGATGATTCCTGGCATGCCGAACTTTGCTTTTTTGTCGCTGGCAGCAGGGATGGTCTGGATTGCCTACAAGAGCAGCAAGAAGCAAGAGGAAGTCCTACCGGAAATCGAAACAGCACCGGCGGTTGCAGTCGAAGCGCAGGAAGCCAGCTGGGAAGATGTCGCACCCATCGATACCCTGGGCCTGGAAGTCGGCTATCGCCTGATCCCTTTGGTGGATAACGCAGCCGACGGTGAACTGGTTCGCCGTATCAAGGGCATTCGCAAGAAATTTGCACGAGAGATCGGTTTTCTGCCGCCCGCTGTGCATATTCGTGACAACCTCGAAATCAATCCGAACAGCTATCGCATCACGCTCAAGGGCGTTGAAATCGGCAGCGGCGAAGTGCGTACCGGGTTGTTCCTCGCGATTGATCCCGGCAGTATCTCGGGAACCCTGCCCGGTGTGGCGACAACAGACCCAGCCTTTGGTTTGCCAGCCGTGTGGATCGAATCCAACCAGCGCGAGCAGGCTCAGGCCATGGGTTATACCGTCGTCGATCCAGGTACGGTGGTTGCCACTCATCTGAATCATCTGGTGACGCAACACGCGGCCGAACTGCTGGGACGGCTAGAAGTGCAAGCCTTGCTTGACCATCTGGGCAAGAGCGCACCCAAGCTGGTGGAAGAACTGGTCCCGAAGATGCTGACACTTTCGGCGGTGCAGAAAGTGCTGCAAACCTTGCTGATCGAAGGCGTGGCCATACGCGATATGCGCAGCATCATTGACACCCTGCTGGAGCATGGCACACACGTCCAGGACCCGAACGAACTCACCGCGCTGGTGCGGGTGGCGTTGGGTCGCTCGATTGTTCAGCAGATTTATGGATCGGTCAGCGAATTGCCGGTCATCGCTCTGGATCAGGCGCTGGAACGTTTGCTGTTACAGACACTGCAGGCCGGCCACGATTCTGCGGGTATGGAGCCGGGGTTGGCCGATACCTTGCTGGAAAAAACGCAGACCTCGACGCAACGGCAGGAAGCATTGGGCCATCCCCCGGTGTTGCTGACACCGGCAGTATTGCGTCCCTTGCTTTCTCGATTTTTGCGGCGTGCCTTGCCGCAGCTCAAAGTGCTTTCGCACGCTGAAGTACCTGAAGGCAAACATATCAAAGTCACTTCCCTTGTAGGAGGAGCAGCATGAACATCAAACGTATCGTCGCCAAAACATCCCGTGAAGCTATGCGCCAGTTACGCGACGCACTCGGTCCCGATGCAGTCATTCTGTCAAATCGTGCCGTCGAGGGCGGAGTGGAAGTCCTGGCCATGCCGGCTGAAGACATTGCTTCCTTGGCGCCACCCGTTGAAGAAGCCCCTGTTCATGTTGTGGCCCACAAGGCCAGGACGCCGAAAATACAACGCGAACCGGACCCCGAGATGGAGCCCGAACAGGAGAGGGAGCCTGATCCTGCCGTGACGATCAAACGCAGATTGATTGAGCGTGTGAGCATGCCCAGCGATGACAGTGCGCAATTGGCGCAGAGCGTGATCAGCGAAATCAAGTCCATGCACATGCGGCTGGAAAACCAGTTGTCGGATATGGCCTGGCGTGATCTGCCGGGTCGGGATCCATCAGGGGCCGCCATGATGCGCGACATGCTGTCGGCGGGATTTAGCGCCACACTGGCGCGCGAGATGCTGCGAGAATTACCGAAAGGTGACGTCGATCAGTCGCAAGCCTGGATGCGCAACACCTTGATGAAGCGCTTGCAGGTGATGCAGAACGAAACCAGCATGCTCGACACCGGCGGCGTGTTTGCGCTGATGGGCCCGACGGGTGCCGGGAAAACGACCACTACTGCCAAATTGGCCGCGCGCTTTGTCGTGCGCCACGGCGCTGAAAAATTAGCCTTGTTGACCACCGACAGTTACCGGATCGGCGGCCACGAGCAATTGCGTATTTACGGCAAGATTCTGGGGGTGACGGTGCACGCCGTGCGCGACGCCGCCGACTTGAAGCTGGCACTGTCCGAATTGCGTAACAAACATACGGTTCTGATTGATACCGTTGGGATGAGTCAGCGTGACCAAGCGGTGTCCGAGCAGGTCGAAATGCTGTGTCAGGCCGGCAAGCAAATCAAGCGTTTGCTGCTGCTCAACGCAACCAGCCACGGCGAGACCCTGAATGAAGTGGTGGAGGCATATCAGAAGCGTGGTCTGGATGGATGCATCCTGACCAAAGTGGACGAAGCCGCAAGCCTGGGACCCGCGCTCGATTGTGCGATTCGTCACGAACTGAATGTGCACTACCTGGCGACCGGCCAGCGTGTGCCTGAGGATCTCCATCTGGCCAACCGCCAATACCTTATTCATCGTGCATTTAAAGCCCGTTCGGCGGCTTCACCCTGGCAGCTCGATGACAGCGAACTGGCTTTCGCGCTATCAGACAATCAATCATCCTATCGTGAAAGCGCGGTGTCCTTTGGCTAACTTTATGGGCGATCAGGCCGCCGGGCTGCGCCGCTTGCTGGGGCAAACCGGATTTCAGGTCATTACCGTGATGGCGGGTCAAAAGGGCGCAGGCAAGACTGCCGCCACGACCAATCTTGCCGTGGCACTGGCACGATCCGGGCGTGACGTGCTCATCATCGATCAGGCCCAGCAGGGTCAGGGGGCATCGGCTGCGTTGGGGCTGACGCCGCGCTACGACGTGTCGGATGTGATCGAAGGACGTTGCAAGCTGGAAGCCTTGATTCTCAATGGTCCAGACAATGTCCAGGTGCTGCCGATAGGCGGCGGATTCAACCGGCTGGGACGTTTGTCCGAACGCGATCAGGAATGGCTGGCGCAAAGCTTCAACCGGCTGCAATGCGGCGTTGATGTGGTGTTGGTGGACATGGAAGAGGCCACCGATCCTGATGCATTGCCGCTGGGTCTGGCTGCATCCGAAATCATGGTGGTGCTGCCACCCGGAAACGCTTCGATCACCGAGGCCTACACGTTGGTCAAGCGTTTGGCCCATAATTTTGGCAAGCGTCAATTCAGATTGCTGCTCAATCGCATCGAATCAGCGGAGCAGGCACAGGCCGTGGCGCAGAATTTTGCACAAACCGCCGAGCGTTATCTGAATGTGTCTGTCGACTACCTGGGATATATTCCGTTAGACGAGCGCCTGACCCGTGCGGGTACCTTGCGGACTTCGGTGGTGGATGCATTTCCCGTAGCCATCTCCACCTCGCAGTTTCGCAAGCTGGCAGAGGGGTTGCTGCGCTGGCCGCAGCCGCCCAGCCTGGGCAGTGTGGGCGTTTTCATGCAGCGTGTGATCCAGGGCAGCCGCCTGGTGGATTCGTGTAGAAGGGGGTAACACATGTACACCGCAACCGGCCGAAGCGAAAAAGGCGAACAAGGCGACTTACTGACGCTATACATGCCAATGGTCAAGCGACTGGCACACCATATGATGGGGCGCTTGCCGCCCAGCGTAGAAGAGGATGACATCGTTCAGGCCGGCATGATGGGTTTGCTGGATGCGATCAGTCGCTATGACGAAGCGCAAAGCGCGCAATTCGAAGCCTATGCCATTCAACGCATCCGTGGCTCGATGATTGACGAGCTTCGCCATTCTGACTGGATGCCACGTAGTGCCCGGCAATCGATGCGGAAAATTGAAAAAGCCATCGGCATACTGCAACATCAGTTGGGACGTCAAC
>JAGXGP010000094.1 GCA_024636775.1 Hydrogenophilales bacterium | reverse complement strand
GCTTACTGCCCCCATCGTCGGTGCCGGCGCCATCGCCAAAAAATGGCTGAACGAGCAATACGGCATCGTCATCCGTGGCTACATGAGCGCGCTTGGCCCAGTCGATATTCCCTTTGAGTCCTGGGACGAGGTCAACAACAACGCCTTCTTTGCACCCAACGCCGCCATCGTCCCCGAGCTTGAGGAATACATGGATGCGCTGCGCAAGTCGGGAGATTCCGTCGGCGCGCGCGTCAGCGTAGTGGCCGAAAACGTGCCGCCCGGCTGGGGCGAGCCGCTGTATGACAAGCTCGACGCCGACCTGGCGCATGCACTGATGGGACTGAACGCAGTCAAGGGCGTGGAGATCGGCGACGGCATGGAAGTCGCCCGGCAAAAAGGTACCGAGCATCGCGATGAAATCACCCCTGAAGGATTTTTGAGTAATCACGCCGGTGGCATTCTCGGCGGCATCTCAAGCGGTCAGTCCATCGTCGCGCACATCGCGATCAAACCCACCTCGTCGATACGCCTGCCCGGTCGCTCGATCGACCTGCACGGCCAGCCGATCGAGGTCGTCACCCATGGCCGTCACGATCCCTGCGTTGGCATTCGCGCCACCCCAATTGCCGAGGCTTTGATGGCCATCGTGTTGATGGATCATGCGCTGCGTTATCGCGCCCAGTGTGGCGACGTGGCGAGCGGGGTGCCGGTGGTACCCGGCAAGGCAGGCTGACGCCACCCGGTTCATTCCGAATGACTTGCAGGCGAGGTGCAATATGATCACATGTCTGTTCAAACGTTTGATTGCCATCGTCCTGCTGATGGGTTCCGTGTTGCCGACATGGGCTGCGGACACACTTTCGTCGATGGCAATAGTCGACCGCCAGATCGCTGCCCACCCGCAGCTGACCGGCGTCTATGTGCTGGATACCGGTGAAGCTGCATTGCGGGCACGCGCCTGGCTGGCCGATCACGCCCAGCACACCCTCACTGTGCAATATTTCATCTGGAGCACCGACAACATCGGCATTCTCGCGACTGAGGCGCTGTTGCGGGCGGCGGATCGCGGCGTCAAGGTACGCGTCATCGTCGACGATCTGCTGATCGATGCGCCCGACAAATCGCTGCTCGCGCTCGACAAGCATCCCAATATCGACATCCGCATCTACAACCCCAAGCACCAGGTCGGCACGCCTTTCTACAAACGCGCACTCAACGTGGTGACGGATTTTCGCGGGGTGAACCAGCGCATGCACGACAAGACCTTTGTCGTCGATGGCAAGGTGGCGATCACTGGTGGCCGCAACATGGCGGACGAGTATTTCGATTACGATCAGGACTACAATTTTCGCGACCGCGATGCGCTGCTGCTGGGCGAGGCGGTGAAGTCCATGCAGGCAAGTTTTGATGCATTCTGGAACCACAGTCTTGCGGTGCCGGTGGCCACGCTCTACGACGGCTGGGGCCTGATGCAGAAGAACGTGAAGGTCGGCGATGCCGAGGTGCAGCAGGTCTACAGCCGCTTGCACGAGCATGCCCGTGCACCGGAAAACTTTGCGCCCGAGGTGCGTGCCGCCATCAACGCCACGCCGGATTCTTTCGACCGGTTGGCGCGTGAAATCGTGTGGGGACGGGTCGATTTCATTCACGACACGCCCGGCAAGAACGGCAACCGCTGGTTTTTGGGTGGCGGCGGTCAAACCACTGCGGCGCTAGCGCAACTGGTGGGCGATGCGCGCGAGTCCATCGTGATCCAGTCACCGTATCTGGTGATGTCGGGAAAGGCGCTGGCGCTGTTCAAAGAGGCCGTGGCGCGTGGGGTCAAGGTGCGCATTATCACCAACTCATTGGCATCCACCGACAATATCCAGGCGTTTTCCGGTTACCGCAACCAGCGCAAAAAGCTACTCAAAATGGGCCTGCAGATTCATGAATACAAACCCGATCCAGCCAACCGGCAGGCGCTGATGTCGCGTGTGAATCCCCCTGAAACGCCACCGCTGTTTGCGCTGCATGCCAAGAGCATGGTGGTGGACGGCAAGATTGCCTACATCGGTACGTTCAATTTCGATCCGCGTTCAGAAAATCTCAACACCGAGGTGGGCGTAGTCATGCATCACCCGGCGTTGGCAAGGCAGGTGCAAACCCTGATCGAAACCGACATGCGCCCTGAGAACAGCTGGAATGCGGCCGACGCCCCCGACCAGTACGTGCCGCTGACCAAGCGCGGTTATGTGCGGCTGTGGCAGCTGCTGCCGCTCAAGCCGTTGCTATAACCTGGCCTGTCCGGGTTGGTGCGTGCTGAGTCAGCGGCCTACACTGAGACGCCCTCTCCCTGATTCAATCTGAGCCTAAACAGGAAATCCCCATGCGCCTGCCCATCAGTCTGAAAATCTTCAGCATCACCACGGCGCTGCTCGCGTTGATGGTCATCGTCACCTGGGTTTCGGTGCTCAATTTCCGTCAGCTCAACAACCAGGTGCGGGCGCTGTCCGACTACTACCTGCCATTGCAGCAGCAAGTGGCCAGCGTGGAAATCCTCATCCGCCAGCAAATCGTGCACATGGAACGGGTGCTGGCGGGCATGGAAGTAGCGCGTCCGGATGCTGACTATCTCGCCAAAGAATCGAACGGCTTCGACATGCGCGGCATTAATGCCGACCAGATCGTCGACTCTTCGCTGCGCATGCTGGCTGAGGCCGACGCGGAAAAGGATTTCGAACTCGACCGTGTCACGCTTGCTGTATTAGGCAAGCAGTTGCCTGCGATCCAGACCGCACGTCAGCATTTTCACATGACGTTCCGTCTGTTCCAGATCGAGGCACAGGAAGGCACGCCTCGCTCGGAGACGATAGTGCGCGAAGCGCTGTTGCGCGAGAAGGACACCGTCGATATTGAAATTGGCAAGACCATCGACCTGCTCAACAAGCTGACCCAGGACACCGCCACCCAGGCCAAGGCCGAGGAGGAACGCGCCACCACACTCAACTGGATCATCACCGCCATCGCCACTGTCCTCGGGCTGATCTTTGCCGGATTCGTCACCCGTTCGCTGGTTGAGCCGGTCAAGCGCTTGCTAGGTGGCACGCGCGCGGTGGAAGCCGGCGATCTGGACGTTGAAATTCTGATCCAGACCCACGACGAACTCGCCACGCTGGCGCATTCCTTCAACCACATGGTGGTGGGGCTGCGCGAGAAAGAACACATTCGTTCCACGTTTGGCCAATACGTCGACCCACGTGTGGTGCGCACCCTGCTGGAAAACCGCATGCCGGCCGAAACCGGCGAATGTCAGCTGATGTCGGTATTTTTCTCTGATCTGGAAGGTTTCACCAAGATGTGTGAAGGGCTGACGCCGGATGCGGCAGTGCGTTTTCTCAACCGCTATTTTTCGCTGATGTCCGAAGTGGTGCGCAGTCAGCAGGGCATCGTTGACAAGTACATTGGTGATTCGGTGATGGCCTTCTGGGGCCCGCCCTTTACCGACCCCGCCGACCATGCACGGCTGTGCTGCATTGCCGCGCTGGAACAGATGGCGCGTATGGATACCTTCCGCGCTGGCCTGCCCGAACTGTTCGGCGTTCGTCACGGCCTGCCCGAAGTCAACGTCCGCATGGGCATCGCCAGCGGCGACGTCACCGTCGGCAGCATCGGCTCCGAAACCTCGCGCGGCTATACCGTCATTGGCGATACCGTGAACCTCGCTTCGCGGCTGGAGCAGGCCAACAAGTTCTACGGCACGCCCATTCTGGTGAGCGAGACCACGCGCAATCTGGCGGGCGATACCCTGGCCTTCCGTGAAATCGACAGCCTGCGGGTGTCTGGCAAGCAGGAGCCGGTCAGGGTGTTCGAGTTGATGGATTATTCAGCGTCTTTGAGCGAGGCCGGACAGAAATTGGTGCTGGCGTATGAAGCGGCACTGGCAGTTTATCGAAAACAGGACTGGGATGAGGCCGAAGCCGCATTCCGTGCGTGTTTGGAGATTGTCCCATCAGATCGCCCCAGCCAGGTCATGCTGGATCGGATTACGGCGTTCAGGGTGACGCCGCCGGAAGCGGGTTGGGATGGAGTTTGGGTGGCGTTGAGCAAGTAATCGGATTAGAGCTGTGACACGATCCAAACGCCAATCAATATAAGCACCAGAACAATCAAAAACAGCGAATCAAGGAACGCATAATTACGCTGATCTTCAAATTGGAACAACGCATTAAGTACATTCCCGACAAATGTTCCGAGATGCCGCCCAGTTATAAAGCCTAAAAAGGCAAAGAATAAAGCACTGAGACCGATCCAGTTTGCGAACTCTATAGGGACTTTTCCTGCACCAAGAGTTTGCGAGTAAACACCTAAAAGCCAGCTTAAAATAAATCCGATGAGCGCCCCAAAGAAGACTCCCAAGAAAGCAGCAGTTATGCGTTCGCCAAGTGAAATGTTCGACATGTGCTCAAATCAGATTAACGAAATTTAGGCGGCACTCAGTTTAGCTTGAGTGCCGCTAATAACAGGCGCGTTGGGCTCAATCGTTTTTGTGCTTGGCTACTCAATAAAACCTTCATCCCCATGACACGTGCACCCCGGATGCGTGCTCGGTTTGCTGTCGCAGCACACGATCTTGCCGGCGCGGCAGCCGCAGATGCCTTTCTGGTCCTTGCAGCATTCGGTTGAAGTCACCTGGGCGAGGTTCGCGCCTTTTGCCTGGGGTGGGCAGGCCGTCAAGGGCGAGGCGTTTTGTTGCACGACGGCAACTGGGCTGGCAATTGTGGTTTCGGCTGCAGCGGGCAGCAGGAAGAATGACTGGGAAAACGCCAGCAGGGCAAACAGGACAATCGGTAAACGGCTATTCATGACGGGCTCCTTGGGGCAGTACGGCTAGGGCCACTATATCTGATCGTGGCCGGTTGTTTGATGGGCGAGGGCGGGATGCGTTCCGTTGTTTATGTTTGTTTAAACCGTAGCCCCAGCAACAGCGCGGCGGAAAGCAGGATCGCGGCCAGCAGGGTGAAGGCGCTGCCGTAGCCGGCCATACCGATCATCCAGCCGGTGAGCACCGGGCCAATCGACTGGCCGACGTCCATCACCGTGCGTAGCACACCCATCGAGGATCCGTAGCGGCCATTCTGGGTGAGGTCGGCAACCAGCGCAGCGGTGGAGGAGGTGACCGTGGCAAAGCCGATGCCGAACAGCAGGCTGAGCCCCGCCAGAACAATGAAGCTGGATGCGAGCGGCAATAAGGCCACGCTGGTCGCGCCGATCAGCAGGCCGGGGATGATGACCTGCTTGCGGCCGACCCGATCCGACACTCGGCCCATCAGCGGCTTGGCGAACACGATACTGACAAGCTGCACGCCGAGGATGATGCCGATCTGCCACGCGGGGATGCCGAGTGAAGCGGCGTACAGGGCGATAAAGGCTTCGATGGCACCGAACACCAGGTACTGCGCCGCTTCGATGCTGCTCACCAGCATGATGCCGCGGTCGCGCAGCACTGTGGTAAGGCTGGCCCAAAAGGGCGGCTGTTCTTTTTTGGCTGCAGGTGTGGAGTCATCATCACGCAGCAGCAAGCCCGCGCCCAGCGCCAGCACCCCGCTGATGGCACACGCGATGTACACCGCGTTGAAGCTCGCCAGTGAAATCAGGAAACCGCCCAGAAACGGCGCAATCGAGCGGCCGATAATGGTGATCGAAGAATAGGTGGACAGCTTGGCCGCGCGGTCGGCGGTGTAGCGCGCCGCAATCGCCGCGCTTGCCACGGTGCCGAAAATCGCGGTGGCGAAGCCGTGATAAAAGCGCACCGCCATCAGTTGCCAGGGCGTTTCGATCAGCAGGTACAGAAACGGCGCGGTAGCAAACACGAGCAGCGAGGCCAGCAACAACCGCCGCTGGCCCAGGTGGTCGGACAGTGCGCCAGCTGGGTAGCTGATGAGGACGCCCGGCAAGGTGGACGCCATCACGATCCAGCCGATTTCGGCCGGGGTGGCGTTGAGCGCGTGGGCGAACAGCGGCAGCACCGGCGTTTTCGACAGCGTTGAACTGAATATGGCCAACCCGCCGATGAGTGCGATCAGGATGAAGAAGGAACGCGGGTCAGATTTCATGCGGCGTTATACGCGGTGGCCCAGTCAGTTTTTTGGATTGTAGGGATAAACCGTGTCGCATGCCCTTCGGCGTGAGATGGCCTTAAGTTCATAATGGGCATGTGGTCGCCGTTTGCGATCCTGGATTAAACCTGCGCCTACCCTATGCCCATTATTACCTTGTTGCCCACCGACCTTCGCCTGACCATCGATCCCGATGCGCTTGGATTTGTCGATACGTCTGAACTGATCGATGAGCCTTTGCCCTGGATTGGCCAGGCACGCGCCGAAGCCGCCGCGCGTTTTGGCCTGGGAATGGATCAACCGAACTACAACCTGTTTGTACTCGGGGAAGTGGGCAGTGGCCGTTCATCGCTGCTCAAGCAGGCGATGCACGAAGTAGCAGCGAGCCGGCGAGTGCCGCCCGACCTGTGTTATCTGCACAATTTCGACGCACCGGAAAAACCGCTTGCGTTGCGCCTGCCAGCGGGCGAAGGGCGCTTGTTGCGCCAGTTGCTGGCGCAAGCGGTGAAAACCCTGCAAGCCGACATTCCGCAATGCCTGACGGGACAGGATTACAAAGTCGAAAGCGCAGCCATCGAGAAGGCCTACAAGGTTGAAGAAGCCCAGGCCTATGCCGCGCTGACGGCGTTTGCCGAGGCGCGCGGCTTCGCCATGTACCGCGAAGAGGGACGCATCATGTTCACCCTGACCGGCAAGAAAGGCCAGGCGCTGACCGAGGATGAAGTGCTGGCCTTGCCGAAGGCGCGCCGACTCGCATTCGAGCAGGCCGATCAGGAACTGCGCGCCGAAATCACCCGCTATATCGAGCAGACCCAGCCGCTTGAGCGTGCCATGCACGAAGCGCTGGCAGGGTTGCGGCGCCGAGTGGTGAAGCCGCTGCTGGAGCGCGAGTGGCAGGCCATTCGGAGCGGGCTGCAAAAACAGATCAAGGATGCCGCCAAGCTCAATGCCTATCTAGATGCGATTGCGCGCGAAGTGCAGGACAAACTGGAGCTATTCCATGGCGAGGGGGACGATGAATCTCGGCAGGAAGACTTGCAGAGCATGCTGAAACGCTACCGCGTCAACCTGGTGGTCGATAACGGCGGCCTCACGGGCGCGCCGGTGATCGTCGAGGACAATCCCCTGTTCCGTGCGGTGTTCGGCAGCATCGAATATCAATCCGAGAACGATGTGTTGATGACGGATTTCTCGTGCATCCGTGCCGGCAGCCTGTTGCAGGCACACGGCGGTTTCCTGATGCTGCATCTACGCGACGTGCTGGCCGATCCGCTAATGTGGGAGAAACTGCGGCGCTTTCTGCGTAGCGGCCGGTTGCAGATCGAGGAGCCGGGCGTGTCGTTTACGCCGATTGCGACCGTGTCGCTGGTGCCAGAGGCGGTCGATGTCGAGGTCAAGATCGTGTTGATCGGCTCGCGTGATCAGTATTACGAACTGCAGGAAGCCGCACCGGATTTCACCCGCCATTTCCGCGCCAAGGTGGATTTTTCTGACAGCTTTTCGGCCAGCGCCGACACCCGTCGTGCCTCATCGATTTTTGTCGCCCATGCGTGCCATCAGTATGGCCTGCCGCACTTTTCGGCGGCGGCGGTGGCGCGTCTGCTGGAGGAGTCGCATCGCGAGGCCGACGACCAGTCGCGTGAAAGCGCGATATTCGCCCGCACCGAGGCGTTGGTGATGGAAAGCGCTGCGGTGTGCCGTGCTCGCGGGCCGGGGCTGGTGTCGGCGGCCGACGTGGAAGCCGCGCTGCAGGCGCATATCGGGCGGCACGATTACCCCGAGCAGCGATTCCGTGAATCGATTGCCGAGGGCGATGTGCTGATCGACCTGGATGGCGATCGGGTCGGCCAGATCAACGGCCTTACCCATATCGACCTGGGTGATCACCAGTTCGGGTTGCCAGTGCGGCTGTCTGCACGCACTTATGCCGGCGAAGAGGGATTGCTCAACATTGAGCGCGAGGTGGAACTGTCCGGCCCGATCCACGACAAGGGCGTGTTCATTCTGCAAGGCTATCTGGCGGGCTTATTTGCCCATCTCGCACCGCTCTCGCTCAACGCATCGATAGTCTTCGAGCAGCAATATCATGGTGTGGAGGGCGATTCCGCCTCCTGCGCCGAACTCTATGTGTTGCTGTCGTCGCTGGCTGGACTGCCGCTCAGGCAAGGCATCGCCGTCACCGGCGCGGTCAACCAGCACGGCGAGGTGCTGCCGGTAGGGGGGCTTAACGAAAAAATTGAGGGCTTTTTCCGCGTGTGCGAGGCGGCCGGGTTGGAAGGTAACCAGGGTGTGCTGATTCCCGCGCGTAATCGGCGTCACCTGATGCTGGAACCGCGAGTAGTGGAGGCGGTTGCCCAAGGGCGTTTCCATATTTACGCGGTGGAAAACGTCACTGAGGGGATCGAGCTGCTGACAGGCGTGCCGGCGGGCGAGCTGAACGCAGCAGGGCAGTATCCCCACAACAGCGTTCTGGGGCATGCACAGGACACGCTGCAGGCTTTTCGTCGTGCATGCCAGATGCAGGAGCATCCAAAGAGTCCACGCCGTCCCTATCGGAGTATTGATCGTTCCAAGTCGCGTTGAAAGACCGTACAAGGGGGCCGTGCAACCCCAGAAGCGTGATCTATAGTGAGATGAGCTAATCCGTATTTAAAGGAGCCAATCATGAACGCAATGCATCGCATGGAACGTTTTCTCGACCAGCACATGATTCCGTTTGAAGTTGTGGCGCATCCTCACACTCAAACCAGCGCCGCCACCGCGCGTTCAGCCAAAATTACGCCCGATCGTGTGGCCAAGGGCGTACTGCTGAACGGCATGGATTGCCAGATGGTGGCGATGATCCCTGCCGATCAGGAAATTCACCTTGGCCGGCTGGGGCTGGATAATGACGTCGAGTTCAGCCTGGCCGACGAGACCAGCGTGAGCCGGCTGTTCAAGGAGTGTTCACCCGGCGTGGTGCCGGGCTTGCCGAATGCCTGGGGGGTGGAAATGGTGTGGGACGATGCCCTGATGGCGCAGCCGGATATCTATCTTGAAGCAGGAGACCATGAACGCCTGCTACACATTGAAACCCGTTATTTGCGTGAGGCTTTTGGGGATGCGCCGCACTGCCGCTTTAGCCAGCCACGCAGTCACCACGGCTGAACCCGGACTGTCGTTATGATTTTGCACCCCAAGCAGAGGGTGCAAAGGCTTTCCTTGAACGTGTGACTTGATTTAGGCTTGGACTTCCTGGCGCGGTGCGCCGAACGATTCATCCTCAGATCGGTCCACTCGCTGTGAATTCAGATAACCCAAATTCCTCGGAAAACCCGCATCGACCACTCGGTCGCGGCATGGCATGGATCGCCAGCCTGCTGATACTTGGAATGTTCTATTTTTATTTCGAGAACAGTCTGCAGGCACGCAACAACCCCAACCGACAATTACAGATCGCGGCCGGCGCCGATCTGGTGCTGAAACGCAGCAGGGATGGGCACTATATTTTTCCCGGAACGATCAATGGTCAGCCGGTCACTTTTTTGCTTGATACCGGCGCAACCCTTGTTTCGGTGCCAGCGGGATTGGCGGGTGAGCTGGGTTTGCAGGCCGGTGCAGTTCAACAATCGATCACGGCTAACGGAACGGTTGCCACGCGCGCTACCCGGTTGGATGCATTAGCGTTCGGGCCGTTTACGCTGAGCGGCGTGCCAGCCAGCATCAACCCTGGCATGGCGGGCGATCAAATATTGCTGGGAATGAGTGTGCTGAAGCATCTGGAATTTACGCAGCGTGGCGACACTTTGATACTGCGCGCGCTGAGTCCGAATGGAAAAACGCTTTGACATCCGAAAATTCTGTGTTATCAATACGCCATCTGTTGGATTCAAGCTTTAAATTGCACTACCTCTGGTAAGCCTTTTTCCTTGAAATTCGATTGATAGAGCATGTCGCTCAATTTTTTAGATAGATAG
>JAGXGP010000093.1 GCA_024636775.1 Hydrogenophilales bacterium | reverse complement strand
CGCCATTCCTGCGCGGCAAGGACGGAAAGGGTGCGCGCCGCATGCTCTGGCTCGTCATCGGCGTGGCCATCCTGATCTCGGTCGCATTGCCAGCTGTCAAGCTGGTCATCCTGAAAATGCTGCCGTTCGACAACAAATCGGAATTCCAGATCATCGTCGACCTGCCAGTCGGCACGCCGCTGGAAAAAACCGCGCAGGTGTTGAGCGAAATGGGCACGGTCGTAGCCAAGGTGCCAGAAGTCACTGACTATCAGGCCTACACCGGCACCGCGGCACCGATCAATTTCAACGGTCTGGTGCGGCAGTATTACCTGCGCGCCGGACCCGAGGTTGGCGATTTGCAGGTCAATCTCATCGACAAGCACGACCGCGATCGCAAGAGCCACGAAATCGCGCAATCCATCCGCCCGGCGATCGAGGCCATTGCCAAAAAACACGGCGCCGACGTCAAAGTGGTAGAAGTGCCGCCGGGGCCGCCGGTGATGTCGCCCATCGTCGCTGAAATCTATGGCCCCGATTACGACGCGCAAATCCAGGTCGCCAAGCAGGTGCGCCAGGTTTTCGAACAATCCGAAGGCATCGTCGCCATCGACGACACTGTCGAAGACGACGCCCAGCGTTTTGTGCTACGTGTGTTGCAGAACAAGGCGGCCGTTGCAGGCGTGGCTCAAAAAGACATTGTCTCAACCATGGCAATGGGCTTGTCCGGCGAAAACGTCACACCCATCCACGGTAGCGGCGCCAAGTATGAAATCCCGGTTCGGATCACCCTGCCGCCAGAACGGCAGTCCGCCATTGGCGAGTTGCTCAAGCTCACCGTACGCGGCAGAAACGGCAATCTGGTGCCCCTGTCCGAGCTGGTCGAAGTCATGCCCGGCACCCGTGAAAAAACCATTTACCACAAGGATCTGCTGCCCGTCGTGTTTGTAGTCGGCGACACCGGCGGCAAGCTGGATTCACCCCTGTATGGGCTGTTCGAAATGCGTAGCAGCCTGAAAGACAAGCCGCTGGCACAGGGTGGAACCTTGTCGGAATATTTCATCAGCCAGCCGGGGGATCCCTACACCGGATTCAGCCTCAAGTGGGATGGCGAATGGCAAGTCACCTATGAAACCTTCCGCGACATGGGACTGGCCTATGCGTTCGGGCTGCTGCTGATTTATGTCCTGGTCGTGGCGCAGTTCAAGAGCTATCTCACGCCGCTCATAATCATGGCGCCGATCCCGCTCACCATTATTGGCGTGATGCCCGGTCATGCGCTGCTCGGTGTGCAGTTCTCCGCCACCTCAATGATAGGCATGATCGCACTGGCCGGCATCATCGTGCGTAATTCCATCCTGCTGGTCGACTTCATCAACATGCAGGTTCGCGATGGCATGGATTTCCAGGAAGCTGTGATCCAGGCCGGTGCCACCCGCGCCAAGCCTATCGTGTTGACAGGACTGGCCGCGATGATGGGCGCCTTTTTCATTCTCGATGACCCCATTTTCTCGGGCCTTGCCGTGTCCTTGATTTTCGGCATCTTCGTCTCCACCTTACTTACACTGGTAGTCATCCCGGTGCTGTACTACGCCGCCAATTACCGACAGTATTCTCCTCAACAATCTGGAAGCGCTTCATGACCGTAGAACGTATCGTCCGCATCATTGCTGGTTTTTTCATCATGCTGTCACTCACACTGGCGCATTTTTCGGGAAGCATCGACATGACTCAGGTCTCCTGGGCGTGGTTCACCGCTTTTGTCGGCTTTAACCTGTTCCAGTCTGGCCTCACCCGCTTCTGCCCGATGGATATCATGCTGAAGAAAGCCGGCGTCAAATCGGGCTGCGGCCTGTAAGAGGAGAAGTCACATGGACACCCAATTTCTGCAGGACAACTGGATGCTGGTATCGCTGTCCGTCGTTTCAGGTGGCATGCTTGCCTGGTCGTTTCTCGGCAGCAGGCTGTCGGGCATTGAACAGGCAGACACGCTCAAAGCCACACGCCTTTATAACGACGACGCGCTGATTCTTGATGTGCGGGAAGATAAAGAATACGCGGCCGGGCACATCCCCAAAGCCAAGCATATCCCCCTTGGCCAGCTCAACAGCCGGATCAAGGAACTCGACAAGCATAAAAACAAACAGATCCTGGTCACCTGCCGCAGCGGGCAGCGCTCGGGGCGCGCCTGCGGCATCCTGAAAAAAGCCGGCTTCGAAACCGTATTCAACCAATCGGGCGGCATCATCGCGTGGGAACGCGCCAACCTGCCCGTCGACAAGTAATCAACACAAGGAACCCCTCATGGCCAAAGTTGTAATGTATTGCACTGCTGTCTGCCCTTATTGCACCGCTGCCGAGCGTTTGCTTAAAAGCCGCGGTGTCACTGAAATCGAAAAAATTCGCATCGACCTCGATCCGGCCAAGCAGGCTGAAATGATCGCGCGATCGGGCGGTGCCCGTTCCGTGCCGCAAGTATTCATTGGCGACACGCATGTAGGGGGATTCGACGACACCTCGGCGCTTGATGCTGCTGGCAAGTTGATGCCATTGCTGACTGCCTGATCAGATAAAGGGCTGGCGCTTGATTTTCCCGCGTACTGCCCTCACCTGAAGGTTCAATACGACACTTCAGGACACCCAATGGAACTCGCATGCCCTCACTGCCTCGCCATCAACCGCGTACCGGATGATCGCCTTGGAAATGACCCAAAATGCGGCAAATGCAGCGCGCCGCTGCTGCCCGGAAAACCGATAGACCTGACCGCCGACAACTTTGACCGCTTTATCGCCCGCGCCGGCCTGCCGGTACTGGTCGATTTCTGGGCGGAGTGGTGTGGTCCATGCAAAATGATGGGGCCGATATTCCAGCAAGTAGCCGCCGAAATGAACTCACGCGTGCGTTTTGCCAAGGTTGATACCGAAGCGCACTCGCAGGTTTCGATGCGCCATCACATCAAAGGGATTCCCAGTTTGATCCTGTTCAAAAATGGCACTGAAGCGGCGCGCACTTCGGGTGCAATGGAAGCCCATGCGCTCAAACGTTGGCTGGCATCACAAGGGATTCAATAAGCACGTGTAAAATGCCCATTATTCCCGGAGCGCAGGCTCCGGTTTTCTTATTCAGGAGACACCATGGCAGAAGAACAGCAACCCGTATTTACGATCGAAAAACTCTACGTCAAGGATCTGTCGGTCGAAGTGCCCAACGCACCCGCAATTTATCTGGAACGCGAAGCGCCGCAGATGGATGTGAACATGTCGAGCGAGAGCCACGCGCTCAACGAAGACATGTACCACTGCAGCATCACGGTCACGGTCACGGCCAAAGCCGCCGACAAGGTGATGTTCCTGGTTGAATGCACCCAGGCCGGCATCTTCCGCATCCAGAACGTGCCGCAGGATCAATTGCCCATGGTGTTGGGCATCGGCTGTCCCAATATCGTTTTCCCCTATCTGCGCGAAACCGTGTCGGACGTGATTACGCGTGCCGGCTTCCCGCCACTGATCCTGAACCCGGTCAATTTCGAAGCGCTGTTCCTGCAGCACCAGGCCCAGCAAAAAGAGGCTGTACCCGAACAAACGCATTGAAGCCGGTTCGTTGACGCTACCGTTGCCATTACGCCTACTCCTCGCCGGTTTGTCGCTTGCGTTTGCCCTCCCGGTCAGCGCACTCGAATACCGCACCACCAGCCGTGCGGTCCTGCTCTACGATGCACCCTCGACCGCTGCAACCAAGGTTGCCATTGCGGGGAACGGACTGCCGCTCGAAGTGGTGGTTGACACCCAGGTCTGGGTTAAGGTGCGGGACCACAGTGGACGGCTGGCGTGGGTTGAGAACGCAGCTCTTGGCGGACCCCGAAGCGTCATGATCAAAGTCGAGTCCAGCGCCATTCGTCAGCAACCGCATCCCGACGCCGACATCGTATTTCGCGCCGCGCGCGGTGTGCTGCTCGAAGCCACCGGTGACCCCAATGCTTTTGGCTGGCTGCCCGTCAAACATGCCGATGGTCTGACCGGCTGGTTGCCTGCACACGAGGCCTGGGGTAAATGAATGCAGTGCCAATGAAACTTTCGGTATTGGGTGCAGGTGCCTGGGGCACCGCCTTGGCCGCCAGTTGGGCACCGCATCATGACGTCACGCTGTGGGGGCGCAACGCAGCCGATCTCGACGCCATGCGCGCAAACCGCATCAACACCCAATACCTGCCCACGTGCACGTTGCCCGACGTGCTGCGCTTTAATGCCGATTTCGACAGCGCTGTAGCAGATGCCGAGCTTCTGGTGATCGCAGTCCCCACCGGTGGCCTGCGTGCCACCCTGACGGCATTGGCTGCCCGTCCCGAACTGCCGCCGCTGGTTTGGGTGTGCAAAGGCTTCGAGCCCGGCAGCCGCAAACTGCCCCATCAATTGGTTTCCGAGCTGTTACCTGCACACGCAGCCATCGGGGTGTTATCCGGCCCCAGCTTTGCCCAGGAAGTGGCGCAGGGCTATCCCACGGCACTCACGCTGGCCTCGCATGACACCGCACTGGCCCAACAGCTGGCCGGCGCCCTGTCGGGCCAGCGACTGCGCATCTATGCGCACGATGACGTCATTGGCGTTGAAGTGGGCGGGGCGCTGAAAAACGTCATGGCGATTGCCGCCGGCATTTGTGACGGCCTGAAACTGGGCCATAACGCGCGGGCCGCACTGATTACCCGCGGCCTGGCTGAAATGACCCGGCTGGGCACCCGGCTGGGCGGCCGCTTTGAGACCTTCATGGGCTTGTCCGGCCTCGGTGACCTCATCCTCACCACCACGGGTGACCTCTCACGCAACCGTCAGGTAGGCCTGCGTATCGCGCGAGGCCAATCGCTGGCAACCATTCTGTCTGAACTCGGACACGTCGCTGAAGGCGTCACCACAGCCCCCGAAGTGGCCGCACTCGCCAATAAGCTGGGGGTCGACATGCCGATCATTCGCGCCGTTTGCCAAACCCTGTTTGAAGGTATGCCCGCTGCGCAAGCCGTCGACGCCCTGCTCAACCGGGAAATCAAAGCCGAGTTTTAAAGCCTGGCTCTGGGCTGAATTCCCGATAACGGAGCCAGACAACTGTCTCGCTTTCAATGGCGACACCCCCGCCCAAACCCTTCATCACTGTACGGAAAAAGCCTCGGCTCTCAGCGCGCCGTCCTGCGCGTATCCCACTCAAACCAGCCATGCATTCCAATATAAGCTGACTACCCACTGTCTCAGTTCGACCCGTTACGGTCATTCAGGCTGACCGCTCCGTATGTCCGGTGTTCGGTGCCTAAGCGGACGCACAGCGGGAGGCGATTCCGCCCCCATTATTTTCAGGAGGCTGAAGCGATTCGCTTACGGCGCATTACGGTAGCGAGACATACCAAACCAGTTGAAAATAACCAGATGGGTTCTGAGTCCGGAACAGAGCTGACGTAAAACGATTGGGAAATGTTGGAAGCATAACCACTTACAGAGCCATCATCAGAGGACCCTAAAGCGAAAACCAGTCCACGGGAATCGGCAGAATTAAAACCGGTGCTAATAGTTGTTCCGCTCAGGGTAAATTCCAATTGTGCCAAGTTGAGTTGCGCGAACGCACTGCATCCTTGCGCTGCGCATCCTATAGGCACTTCGCCGGTCAGGTTGCCCGAAACATAACTCTGGTTGTTCGAATCAAGACCCGAAATAACGTAGCTGCTGCTAGTCAGCAGATCCGATGCGGAAACGAATAGCGACAAGTCGCTGCTTTGGTTGTAGAAACTGCTTGGAACAGGGGAAACCTTGTCTAGATAAAGTGTAATCGGATTAGCGGACTGGGATGCGCTATACGCGCCGTGAACCTGCATCCACAAATAGCCTGTGTAGGGCGTGGACGATGATGTTGTCACCGGCGGATATTGATAGAAATCAGTGTTGCTGGTGGTTTGCCCTGAAGGTGGAACAAGGGCATACCTGACAAGATAATTAAACCCAGTTTGGCCGACGTTATAAATTCCGAAGGCACTCACCGTCCCTGAATCGTAGATGCTTGTGTAGGCGACGCCGCAGGTATTGCTGGCGACACAAGCCTGGATAGTATTTGGGAGAGTGGCAACAGAAACATCAATGGCGTGAGCTGACAACGGAGCCAGCAAACCTGCAAACAACAGTCCGGTATAACGTGCAAGTGGGTACATGTTTTCCTCCTTCGGTTATGTCTCCGCATAACTGATGAATTTGTTGTTTTTGCTTTAGGCTCCAGACTTTGTTTTATTGTGCTGTGACCTTGAAGTCCACTTATACCCCAGACAAGCTTAGCGTCAATAGCCATCTGTCAGAATGGCGCATGAAACAAAGCTCCGTTACCAGACCTTGGAGGTAGCTGAACGTCTCCATTTGGACTTAAAAGCAGATATTTACATTGATCCCCGCTAGGTCCGCTCTTGGCCGAACTGAGACGGTCGCTTCAGTAGCGACTTTCAATCGGAATAAATGGCTGTGTTGCCCGGAATACGCATCCTGAATACATTTTTTACGTGTGTCGCACACCATACGACAGTGTTATTTAATTTCGATGCGCGAGGCGATTAAGCGCGTGTAGAGAAGTAGGCCATGTTCACCTCTCCCCCCATCGCCTTCTCTGTTAACTTTCACGAAATCCATTCAAACAGGTCCCACACTTGGTCCTGATACTGAAATAACAAATAAATGTAAAGTTTCTCAAACCTTCTCGACTAAGTCGCAGACCCAACGCAGGCGCGGCTGGCAGCTTCCGGTGCGCGGCGCGGTCTCACCCCGCCAGGACGATAACGCTCCGTCCTGAATTCAATCCGATGAGAAGGAGATTGTCATGAGTCGCACAATGCTTATCAAAAGACTGGCCGTTGGCTTGTTGGCTGCTGCCCCCGTATTTTCTGCTGTTGCTGACGATGACAAGCGTACTTACGCCGTCAGCATCACCAACCTGACGCGCGGAATCCTCTTTACGCCCATCATGGTTGCGACCCATCAGCCAGGCCAGCGCATTTACAACCTGGGGCAACCCGCCAGCACCGCCCTCTCAATCATGGCCGAGGGTGGCAATACAGCACCTTTGGCCGCCATGATCAATGCAAGCCCCAAGGCAAGCACTGCATCCAGTCCAGGGGCACTTGCGGCAGGGCAGACGGTCACGATCAATGTTGCTTCGCTGGGGGGCTCAAATCACTTGAGCCTCGCCGCCATGATGCTTCCCACTAACGACGGTTTCATTGGAATAACCGATGTCCCCCTGCCCAAGAAAAAAGAGGTTTTGACCTATCTGTCCAATGGTCATGACGCGGGTAGCGAGCCCAACGATGAGCTTTGCGACAACATCCCGGGGCCGCAATGTGGAGGCCAAGGTGTTTCACCTGATGCAGGCGGCGAAGGCTTTGTGCATATCCACTCCGGTATTCATGGTATCGGCAGTCTGGAACCTTCCGAATATGACTGGCGTAATCCGGTGGCACGTATCACCGTTCGTCAGATAGAGAAATAAGCTTCCGGGTGCGGCTGACTTGATGGCGCTTTCACATAACCCTGGGGTGCTTCATCGAGAACTATCGTGAGCAGGGTCACACCTCAACATGCGCCCCCTGTCTCGGCATCTTCCGGGACAGGGGGCGCAGTCACGACCGATCCCGCTTGATCAAAACGACTCCAGTCAATATTCGATTCAAGCTCCACCCGAAAATCCAATTTGCCGCCAGGCCTCAAACACAACAACGCTGACGGCATTGGACAGGTTCATGCTGCGCGAACCCGGCAACATCGGCAATCGCAGGCGGTGCTCCGAGTCGAATTGCGCCAGAATTTCGGGTGGCAATCCGCGCGACTCGGGTCCGAACAGCAGCACATCACCCGCCTGGAATTCGATATCCGCATAGCGTGTCCTGCCTTTGGTGGTCAGCGCAAACCAGCGCCGGTCTGGCAAAGCCCGCCTCGCTGCATCCCAGTCTGCATGCACTTGCACCGACGCCATGTCGTGATAATCCAGCCCGGCGCGCGCGACCTGTTTGTCGCTGAGATCGAAACCCATGGGCTCAATCAAATGCAGGCGACAGCCGGTATTGGCAGCCAATCGGATGAGGTTGCCGGTGTTGGGCGGAATTTCGGGTTGAAACAAAACGATGTCAAACATCTGGCTTGGCCTAAAATGAGAAAACTCTTGGAAGCCCACTATTCTATGGTCCCTTACCTCACTACCGCACTCACTGGCCCGTTACTGGCCCTGGAAAAACGCTTGCTCGACTCGCAGCCGACCATCGAGCACTGGTTCCGCCAGCAATGGAAAGAACAAGCCGCGCCGTTTTACACATCGGTGGACATCCGCAACGCGGGTTTCAAGCTCGCACCCGTTGACACCAATCTGTTCCCGGGCGGGTTCAACAATCTCAACCCCTCGTTCATGTCGCTGTCGATTCACGCAGCGATGGGCGCAGTGGAAAAAATCTGTCCCGATGCACAGCGGTTGTTGCTGATACCCGAAAGTCACACGCGCAACACGTTCTATCTGCAGAACGTCGCGGTGCTCGCCCACATCCTGCGGCAGACCGGGCTGATCGTTCGCATCGGCACGCTGATACCTGAAATCACTGAACCCACCACGCTGGAACTGCCTGCTGGCGGGCGCCTCACGCTGGAGCCCCTGGTGCGAATCGGCGATCGTGTCGGGCTGGAAGGGTTCGACCCCTGTGCAGTCCTGCTCAACAATGATTTGTCGGCCGGCGTGCCGGATATCCTCAAGGGGATTGAGCAGACCATCATGCCGCCGCTGCACGCCGGCTGGGCCACGCGCCGAAAGTCGCGCCACTTTGCCGCGTATCAGCATGTGGCCAGCGAGTTTGCGCGACTGGTGGACATCGATCCCTGGCTGATCGATCCTTACTTCAATCATTGCGGCAAAATCGATTTTCAGGCGCGGCAGGGTGAGGACTGCCTGGCCGAAAAGGTCGGCGACATGCTGGACAAAATTCGCATCAAATACGATGAATACGGCATCGACCAGCCGCCCTTCGTTATCGTCAAGGCCGACGCCGGGACTTATGGCATGGGCATCATGACGGTGAAGTCGCCGGATGACGTGCGCGAACTCAACCGCAAGCAGCGCAACAAGATGGCGGTCGGCAAGGAAGGCGTCGAAGTCAGCGAAGTGCTGATCCAGGAAGGGGTCTACACCTTCGAGAGCATTAATGAAGCCGTCGCCGAGCCGGTGGTCTACATGCTCGATCACTTTGTGGTCGGCGGCTTTTACCGCGTTCACACGGGCCGTGGATCGGACGAAAATCTCAACAGCCCCGGCATGCACTTCGTGCCGCTGGCCTTTGACGACACCTGCGTGATGCCAGACCGCAGCGCCAACCCCGATGCCAGCCCCAACCGCTTTTACGCCTATGGCGTGATCGCGCGACTGGCAATGCTGGCGGCCAGCATCGAACTTGACGACGCCTTGAACGAAGCCGCATGAAACTGCTGTTTGTAATCGACCCCCTGGCAGGTCTCAAAGCCTACAAGGATAGTTCGGTCGCGATGATGCGTGCGGCAGCAGCACGGGGTCATACCGTCTGCACCACCGAAGCGCGCCAGCTGTTTATTCAGGATGGGTACACACGCGCTGCCTGTGCCACGCTCGAGGTTCGCAACGACGACGACTGGTATTCCATCCTCTACACTGACACCCACACGTTGAAAGATTTCAACGCCGTGGTGATGCGTACCGATCCCCCCGTGGATACCGACTATCTGCTTGCCACGCATTTGTTGAGTGTCGCCGATGCCAACGGTGCGCGGGTATTGAATCGTCCCTCGTGTTTACGCGACTTCAACGAAAAACTGGCAATTCTCAACTTTCCACGCTTCATCACACCCATGCTGGTAAGCGCTGATGCGGCCCTCATCAACACATTTCTTGATGAACACCTCGATATCATCGTCAAGCCGTTGACTGAAATGGGCGGCAGCGGCATTTTCCGCCTGACCTTGGCCGACCCCAACCGCAATGCGATTCTGGAAACGCTCACCCAACACGGGCGCCGCGCCATCATGGCACAGCGCTATTTGCCCGCAATCAGTGAGGGCGACAAGCGCATCCTGCTGATCAATGGCTCGGTGGTACCGTGGGCGCTGGCGCGCATTCCCAAGGCAGGTGAAACACGCGGCAATCTCGCTGCAGGGGGCACCGCACGCGTACAACCTTTGTCCGCGCGAGACCTGGTCATCGCCGAGACCATCGCCCCTTGGGCCCGCGAACAGGGTATTTTCCTCGCCGGGCTCGATATCATTGGCAACCACCTGACTGAAATCAATGTCACCAGCCCAACCGGCTTCCAGGAAATCACCGCACAAAGTGGCCACGATGTGGCCGCGCAATTCATCGCGGCCATCGAGCGCAATTGTTCAAACAGTATTCACATTTGAAGCTGGGCGCCCTGATCAATCAAGCGCAGTACGGCCTGGGTCTGATTCTCCTCTGGGGACTGGCTGCTTGCAGTCCGCCCCCGCTGGTGCAGCAGCAAGCCTATGTGTTTGGCACCTTGGTGGAAGTCAGTGTCTACGGGGCGCCCGAGGCGCAGACCCAACGGGCACTGACTGCGGTAATGGCCCGCTTCGATACTTTGCACCGCACCCTGCACGCATGGCAACCGAGCGATCTGTCTCGTCTAAACACGGCCCTGGCTCACGGACAACGAGCCCCCGTTTCACCTGAACTGGCTTCGATGCTGCGCGATGCGCAAGCCCTGTCCGTCCAATCGGGCGATTTGTTCAATCCGGCCATAGGCGGCCTGATCGCGCTGTGGGGGTTTCATACCGATGCGCCTCAGCCACACTTCCCGGATGCCGCCGCCATTGCACGCTGGGTAAAAGATGCGCCTCGCATGCGTGATCTGCATATCGAGCAAAACACTGTCTGGAGCGACAACCCGACCGTGCAGCTGGACCTCGGCGGCTACGCCAAGGGCGCCGCCCTCGACGAAGCGGTGCACATTCTCAAAGCACAGGGCATCCATAACGCGCTGGTCAACATCGGTGGCAATGTGATCGCACTGGGCACCCACGGCGAGCGTCCCTGGCGGGTGGGCATTCAGCATCCGCGCAAACCGGGTACGCTGGCTACGCTGGATTTACTCGATGGCGAGGCGATCGGTACGTCGGGCGATTACCAGCGCTATTTTGAAGTGGCCGGGCGTCGCTACAGCCATTTGATCGACCCACGCACCGGCAGACCTGCAACTGGCATGCAATCGGTCTCCGTACTGGTGGCGGGAAAACGCGCCGGCACGCGCTCGGACGCGTGGTCAAAACCCCTGTTCATCGACGGCGCCGGACACCTGGCAGAACACGCCGTCCGCATGGGTGTAATCGACTATCTCGCAGTCGATGCCAACGGTCAAATTCATGCCTCTCCTGCGATGACGGCCCGTCTTCGCTAGAATGCTGCTTTTAGTCTGACATTTATCCAATGATAGGCATCCTCATCGTCGCTCACGGTTCGCTCGCCGACAGTCTGGTCGACTGCGCTGCGCACGTGCT
>JAGXGP010000092.1 GCA_024636775.1 Hydrogenophilales bacterium | reverse complement strand
GTCAATGACTTCAGTACGCTCATCCACTGGATGTTTTCAAATGGCGTAAGCGTGTGTTCGTCTGGGGGCACCAGGTCGGCGGATCGAACATCGATGATGCGCGTGGTCATGTCGGCGCGTTCCAGGTTGCGGCCCATGCGCACGAACTGATAGGTCTCGTCGTGCAACATCGAGCCGGACAGGATGCCGGTGACGGTCTGGGCGCCGCGCACGATTTGCTGCAGATAGGCGTGGCGGTTTTTCGGCCAGTAGCTTTTCGGGGCATCGGCCTTGGCGGACTGATAGAGGCTGTTGATCTCTTCCCAGGCTTCACGCGGCAACACGTCGCGCACCGTGCGGGCGCTCTCGCGTGCCATGTGCAACGCGCTGAGTATCGAACCGGGATCGTTAAGGTCGCTGATCATGAACTTCATGATCTGGCGCTCGTCGTTTTCGATGCCCAGCTTCTCGAAGGCTTCTATGTTGCCGAGAATGTTGACGATGCTCTTCCAGCCCTGGCGGATGCCTTTCGGCAGGTCGAGTTGCAGGTGGCCGGTGACGCTGATCAAACGGGCGGTATTTTCGGCGCGCTCGATATTGCGGCCGATCCAGTAAAGACTATTCGCGGTACGGGAAAGCATCTTAATTCCCTCCTTCCGTATCAACGATCCAGGTGTCTTTGCTGCCGCCACCCTGCGAGGAATTGACGACGATGGAACCTTTGGTCAGCGCCACGCGCGTGAGCCCGCCGGTGGTGACGTAGGTTTCCTTGCCCGACAAAATGAAAGGGCGCAGGTCCAGATGACGCGGTTCGACACGATTGCCCACCATGGTGGGCGCGGTGGAAAGGGTCAGCATGGGCTGGGCAACGTAGTTGCGCGCGTTGGCGCGGATGAGTTTTTTGAAATGCTCGTGCTCCTCGGGCGAAGCGTGCGGCCCAATCAACATGCCGTATCCGCCCGATTCGTTGGCGGGTTTCACCACCAGTTCGGCGATGTGCTCCAGCACATAATCGCGCTCGTCCTTATAGATGCAGCGGTAAGTGGGCACGTTGGGAATCAGCGGTTCCTCGTTCAGGTAATAGCGGATCAGGTCGGGCACGAAGGCGTACACCACCTTGTCGTCTGCCACGCCGGCACCGGGCGCGTTGGCCAGCGCTACCTTGCCGGCTTTCCAGGCGCGCATCAGGCCCGGCACACCCAGCGTGGATTCGGGCAGGAAGGCATCGGGGTCGATATACAGGTCGTCGATACGGCGGTAGATCACATCCACCCGCTTGGGGCCGTCGATGGTGCGCATATAGACACAATCATCTTCGCCGACCTGCAGGTCGGAGCCTTCCACCAGTTCGGCGCCCATCTGCTGCGCCAGGTAGCTGTGCTCGTAATAAGCCGAGTTGTAGATGCCGGGTGTAAGCACTGCCACCACCGGCTTGGTGACCTTGCGCGGACTGAGCGACGCGAGCATGTCGTAGAGCTTGGACGGGTAGTCATCGACCGGCAGGATGTTTTCGTTCTCGAACATGTCCGGGAACACCCGCTTCATGACCTGCCGGTTCTCGATCATGTAGGACACGCCGGACGGCACCCGCAGATTGTCTTCCAGCACGTAGACCGTGCCGTCCTTGTCGCGCACCAGGTCGGAGCCGCAAATGTGCGCCCAGATGCCCAAGGGTGGTTTGACGCCAACGCACTGGGGGCGGAAATTGACGGAGTCTTTCAGCAGTTCGGCTGGGAAGATGCCGTCTTTCACCACTTTTTGCTTGTCGTAGAGATCGGCGATGAACATGTTGAGAGCCTTGACCCGTTGCACCAGCCCACGCTCGATTACTTTCCATTCGCGGTTGTCAATCACGCGCGGAATGATGTCGAAAGGCCAGGCCCGATCAATGGCGCCACCATCCTGCTCGGAATACACCGTAAAGGTGATCCCCATCAGCTTGATCGCAAGGTCCGCAGCGTTCTTGTGTTCTGCGATTTCCTTGTCGGTGAGGCCATGCAAAAACTGGCACAGCTGATTGGCGGCAGGCCGCGGTTTGGCGCGGCCCTGGATGAGCTCGTCGTAAAGTCCTTTAACAGGGTAGCTGCCCCAGCGAATAGCCATGCATGTCCCTTTCAGTTTGCTACAAACAGTGACCAGTATAACCCATTGATATCAGGCACCTTTGGGGGAGGTGTTTTGATGTTACCCAATGGCTATGGCATGAGACAGGCCGATTGGTGAATAAATAAGTGCAATTTATGCTAATAAATCTACTCATTTTGTATTTTTAGCTACATTTATTCAATTAGCTAAACGCGTGCTTTGTAACTGTTGGATTGCATGCCAACAAAACATGCTTTTAATCTATTCGCGCAAAGCTTGGGGGTTTGGCCTATAACACTAACTGCCCCAAATTATTGGGCCTTGTTCACACAACTCAAACTGTCAGTAGGCTGGGATTGCATACGGGAAGTCACCCTTACAAAAAAGGGTGTTCACTCTCCGACTCCTGTTCGCAGCATAGGCCAGATTGTAGCTTCACTATAAAAGGGAATTTTTGATGTCCAAAACGCTTTATGAACGACTCGGCGGTGCCGATGGTATTGCTCGATTGGTTGATGATGCCGTTGATGCGCACTTGAGTAACCCCAAGGTCAAAACCCGGTTTGAGAACACAAAAGATATTGAGCATGCCAAGAAAATGTCGCGCGAGTTCTTTTGTGCCGGGGCGGGTGGCCCTGAGACCTATACGGGGCGCGATATGCTGACGACGCACAAGGGCATGAACATTTCTGAAGAAGAGTATGTGGCGGTGATGGACGATATTCTGGGCGCCATGACCAAGAACAAGCTGGGTGCCGACGAGCAGAAGGATGTGCTCGCGATCCTGTATTCCCTCAAGGGTGACATTATTCACGTCTGAGGCAAGGGTGTGCCGAGATGGCCGGATTCGCTTAATCTACCGGTTGTTCTCAACCCCAAGGAAACACATGGCCGACCCGCAACGTGACGCGCGCCACGCTGCCCGCATGGCGCGCAAAAAAGAAATAATCGATGCAGCCATTGCCGCCGCCACCGACGAGCGCGGCTTGCTCATCGTCATCACCGGTAACGGCAAAGGCAAAAGCACTTCGGCCTTCGGTACCATTGCGCGCGCGCTGGGCCATGCCATGAAAGTGGGCGTGGTGCAGTTCATCAAGAGCCGTACCGACACCGGCGAAGAAGCCTTTCTCGGCAAGCAGCCCGGCGTCGAATGGCACGTCACCGGCGACGGCTTCACCTGGGACACACAAGATCGTGAGCAGGACATCGCCACGGCACAGCGTGGCTGGGCCATCGCGACGCGCATGCTGGCCGATCCATCGTATCAACTGGTGGTGTTGGACGAGCTGACGTATTTATTGAGTTACGGCTATCTCGACAGCGACAGCGTGCTCGATGCGCTGGCCCATCGGCCCGCCGAACAGCACGTGATCGTCACCGGGCGCGGAGCGTCGGATGCGCTGATCGACTTGGCCGACACGGTGTCGATCATTGCCGACGAAAAGCACGCCTACCGTGCAGGCATCAAGGCGCAACCCGGCATCGATCTGTAGTAAACGTGCCTGGCTTGGCATAATCACGGGGTGAATCCTGCATCCTATATCGGGCGCTTTGCGCCATCGCCCACCGGCCCGTTGCATCTGGGCTCGCTGGTGGCGGCAGTCGCGAGCTGGCTCGATGCCCGCGCAGCAGGGGGCCAGTGGCGCGTGCGCATGGAAGACCTCGACCGACCGCGTTGTGAATCCGGCGCGGCCGACATCATCCTTCATCAACTCGAGGCCTACAGTCTGCATTGGGATGGCGATGTGCTGCAGCAATCGCAGCGCGACGACGCGTACGCAACAGCACTCGATGTCCTGAAAAGCCGGGACGCAGTTTTTCCCTGCGCCTGTACCCGCAGCCAGCTTGCGGCGGCGCCGCACAACGCCGAGGGTGAGATCCTTTATCCGGGCACCTGCCGCGAAGGCTTGCCCGCCGGCACCACCGGGCGTGCATGGCGCTGCCGTGTGCCGGATGTGAGTATCCACTTCAACGACCGCATCCACGGCGAACTGCAGCAGAATCTGGCGTGCGAGGTCGGCGATTTTGTCGTCAAGCGGGCCGATGGGTTATTCGCTTATCAACTGGCTGTGGTGGTGGACGATGCGTTTCAGAACATCACCGACATCGTGCGTGGCGCCGACTTGCTGTGGAACACGCCGCGCCAGATTCACTTGCAAACATTGCTCGACCTGCCTACACCCCGCTATGCGCACGTACCGCTAATCACCAACACGGCTGGACAAAAGCTGTCCAAGCAGACGCTCGCGCCGGCCTTGCCTGCACATGCGCGTGGCGCGGTAATGGCGCAGGCGCTGGCCCTGCTGGGCCAAACGCCCCCGGTCGAGTTGTCCGGCGCCGACCCCGCCGAGTTACTGGCGTGGGCGAGTGCGAACTGGCAGATTGAAAACGTCCCGTTGCGTCCGAGCATTGCCAACGCAGTGCCCTGACGGGACAATCGGTTTTCTTTCTTCGTTTGGTTATTCTCACCTATGGCCCAACTTCCTAATGCTGTCGAGCAAGTCCTTCTGGTTCATGCTGCTTTCATCCATGCCGTAGTCAATGCCATGCGTGACCGCAGCCAGTTGCCCGACCTGATGAAACAGCTCGACGCTGCCGAACAGGCCGGCTGGCCCCGGCTGGTTGGCGCGTTGCGCCACGTCATCAATGGTCGGCGCGATCCGTCGATCAAACTGGGGCTGGACGAGGAAGACAGCATTCTGCTCGACGCCATCCTGCGTGGCATCGACAATCCCGCCACGCTGCCCCCACTCAATGCCCAGCCGGACGGCACTTCCGCCGCCCCCGGGCTCGCCGCACTGATTGACGCCTCGGCGCGGGGCGATGCCCAGGCGATGTCAGTACTCGCCAACATGGCGGAACAGATGATGAAAGCGGGGGGTGACATGGCGCTGTTAGGGGGCCGCATGCGCAGGCTGTTGAACGGCGAACGCGACACCGATCAACTGGTTGAGGGCATGAGTCCCTTGGGGCGCGAACTGGTGATCAGCCTGCTCGATGAATTGGCCAGACTACGGCCACAGTAAGCGAACCTGCCGGCAAGTGGCGCTTTGACAGCATGGGGGCCAGTCAGCTAAAATGCGCGGCTTTTCGGCAGTCCTGTGCCGGATAAGCGGTCTTTCAGGTGATGTAGCTCAGTCGGTTAGAGCATCGGATTCATAATCCGGGGGTCGGTGGTTCAAGTCCACTCATCACCACCATATTTGTTTCGTTGCTGAACTTGAGCCGCACTTGATTAAAGGCAGCGGGGCAGCAGCGGTATCCCAGCCCCCAGTCTATTCACTGTTCCGGCGACCTCATGAAAAAAATCTACATCAAAACCTTCGGCTGTCAGATGAACGAGTACGACTCGGACAAGATGGCCGACGTGCTCAATATTTCAGACGGCCTGGTGAAAACCGACACGCCTGACGACGCCGACGTGATTCTGTTCAACACCTGCTCGGTGCGTGAAAAAGCGCAGGAAAAGGTGTTCCACGACCTCGGCCGGGTGCGCCACCTGAAAAAAGCCAATCCCGATCTCATCATCGGCGTCGGTGGCTGCGTGGCCTCGCAAGAGGGCGCGGCCATCGTGTCACGCGCGCCTTTCGTTGATGTGGTGTTTGGTCCGCAAACCCTGCATCGCCTGCCCGAATTGATCGCGAAAAAGCGTGCCACCGGGCGTGCCCAGGTCGACATCAGCTT
>JAGXGP010000091.1 GCA_024636775.1 Hydrogenophilales bacterium | reverse complement strand
GGGTTGAACTGCACCCCGCTTTGCATCCTGACCGCCAGCAGATCACCCAGCCATTTATACGCTACGGTATGCCAAGTTTGTGGCTTGACAGCCTTCCAGCGTTCAGCCAATGCAACCGGATCCAGTTGTTTGGGGCGCGCCAAGCCATCCAGAATACTTTGACGCACATCCAGTTCTGTACCTTCGGTCCAGTTAAGCGCATCTAGCGGCGAACCCCCGGCCAAACCCAACAAGGTCTGTGCATCTTCGACCTGTTGCCCGCTTAACCATTGGACCGCACTCTCGGCTGATGGCAAACCAATATCGAGTCGGGTGCAACGGCTGCGTATGGTCGGCAACAACTGCCGCGGCTGGTCCGACACCAGGATGAACACCGTATTTAACGGCGGTTCCTCCAGTACCTTTAACAGCGAATTGGCAGCCGCCAGGTTAAGACTGTTTGCTGGATTGACCAAAACGACGCGAAAGCCCGCCCGATACGTCGAAAGACGGACGAAATCGACCACCTCGCGTGCCTGGTCCACCTCAATGGCTACTGCCATTTTGGTTTCCCCTTCCTTGCTGATTTTTTCCTGCAAGGTGAGCAGCCGAAAATCCGGATGCGCGCCGGTCTGCAGCCAGTGACAGGCCGGACAACTCCCGCAGGCTGCGCCATCAATCATTGGCGCTTCGCACAACAGTGCGTGAGCCCAGGCCTGTGCCAGCGCGCCCTTGCCAACGCCACGAGGCCCCGTCAGCAACAGCGCCTGCACCGGACGGGTTCGGGTTGGAAGCAAACGCTGCCATGCTGTTTCAAGCCAGGGATACGGAGCACTCATTGCAATCCCTGCAACAGTTTGCCAATGTCAGCCTGCAACATTTCGATCGTCTGTCGCGCATCCAATACCTGGATACGCTTCGGGTCGGCCTGTGCGCGGGCAAGGTAGGCTGTGCGGACCCGGTTAAAGAAGCTGTCGGCCTCGCGCTCAAAGCGGTCTGCCGCGCGTGCGGCCGAGCGGCGTGCTTCTGCGACGTCGGAAGGCACATCAAACAGCAGGGTCAGGTCGGGTTGAAAATCACGCTGCACCCAGGTTTCCAGCGCAGCAATACGTTCGACTGAAATGCCACGCCCACCGCATTGATAGGCATAGCTGGCATCGGTAAAGCGATCGGACACCACCCACGCACCACGCGCCAGCGCCGGCCAGATCAACCGTGCAAGATGTTCCTGCCGTGCAGCGAACATCAGCAATAACTCGGTGTCAGGGTCCATGTCACGATGTAACAGCAGTTCTCGCAAGCTCTCGCCGAGCGGGGTGCCGCCCGGTTCGCGGGTGACGACAACTTCCTTACCCTGCTCACGCAGCCAGGCGGCCACAAAATCCAGATGCGTGCTTTTTCCTGCGCCGTCGACACCATCCAGGGTGATAAATTTTCCAGGGTTCATCGTCGCTGGAACCGATTGACTGCCTGATTATGGGCGTCCAGGTTGCTGGAAAACACATGGGTGCCGTCACCGCGCGAAACGAAATAAAGGGCTTCAGTTTTAGCCGGGTTGAGCGCAGCCAGGATGGCAGCCTCGCTCGGCATCGCAATCGGGGTGGGCGGCAAGCCAGCGCGGGTGTAGGTGTTATAGGGTGTATCAGTTTGCAGATCGATTTTTCGCAGGTTACCGTCGAAGCGCTCACCTACCCCATAGATCACGGTGGGGTCAGTTTGCAGGCGCATCCCCAGTTTGATGCGGTTGAGAAAAACGCCTGCGATCTGTGGCCGCTCGAACGATGCGCCGGTTTCCTTCTCCACGATCGACGCCATGATGAGCGCTTCATAGGGGGTGCGGTAGGGAAGCCCGATTGCACGCTTTTCCCATGCAGCCATCAGCTTCTCGTGTTGCAAGCGGTAGGCGCGACGCAGCACCTTGATATCCGACGTATGCGGCGCAAAAAAGTAGGTATCAGGAAACAGCAGACCTTCTGGGTGTGACTCTTCCGCACCCATCGCGCGCAGTATCTCAGCATTGCTCATGCCGGCACTTTCATTGATCAACAGCGGCTGTGCGGCAAGGACCGCGCGTATTTCGCGCCAATTCCAACCTTCGATGAACCGAACAGTCGCCTGGAAGATTTCACCGCGTTCGATCTTGTCCAGCAATTCCAACGGCGTAAGCGGCCTGTCGAGCGAATATGCACCCGCCTTGAGGGTGCCGCCTTTCCCCATGACACGCCCCATCAGCCAAAACACTCGTGCGTTACCAATAATGCCTTCGCGCTCGAGGATCACGCTCAAGCTTCGCAAATGGGTTCCTGGCGGCACATTTACAATTTTCGGCAGTGGCTCAAAGCGCAAAGCCTGATTGCCATACCAGATCAAGCCACCCGCACTTACCAGCGCAAACAGGACGGCCAACACAAGCACACGTTTAATCAAGATTTTCATACAAGGCAATATTCAAAGTAGTTGTCCAGCCGGCAGGCGGCCACGTTACGTCATCCAGCTTGGCCACCCGGCGTACCCCGATCACACTGTTGCAGATCATCACTTCATCTGCATCGAGTATAGCGTCTGGCATCCAGCGGCCGATATGGGCACGGATCCCTCGGTGTGCTGCTGCGCGCAGCAAGCGTGATCGCGTCACACCAGCTACACCACTTTCATGCAAACCCGGCGTAAACAATTCGCCCGCCTTGACCCAAAACACATTGCTCATTACGCCGCCAATGACTGAGCCGCTGTTGTCACACAGCAGCCCCTCAAAAATGGCGGGGTCATCCCATTCCGCCCGAGCCAGCACATTTTCCAGCCGGTTCAAATGCTTGATCCCGGCCAAGCGAGGCTGCCGTGCCAGCTTGATCGTGCACCAACGCGCCGTTATATCGACAGGCGCTTCGGCGCAGGCATGTGAGGGAAGTGGCGCCGATAATACGATACGGGTAGTGGCCTGACCCGAAGAAGATGCATAGCCGCGTGCACCGACGCCGCGCGTAAGAATGATTTTAACGATGCCGTCCCCTGCTTCTGCTACCCGGCTTACTTCTCGCTGCAACAGATGCGCGTCCGGACAATCCAGTGAAAGCGCGGCACAATCTGCAGCCAGCTTGGCAAAATGATCCTGCCACCAAAGCGGCTGTCCAGCTTGCGTACGCAATGTGCGGAATACGCCGTCACCATAGGAAAGACCTCGATCCATAGCGTTGACCGTGTCCGTTTGCTGTCCGTTAATCAGCATCATGCTAAATCCAGTGCCCGCAACAAGCCTTGTGCCTTGGCCCGGGTTTCCTCCAACTCGCGTTGTGCAATGGAGTCGGCGACGATGCCGGCGCCCGCACGAAAACTCAGCTGATGATCACGCAGCAAAAAACTGCGGATCAAGATATTCAGATCGAAGCTGCCGTTGCGATTGATGTAGCCCACGCTGCCGGTGTAGCTGCGGCGTGGCGTCTGTTCCAGTTCACGAATGATTTGCATGGTGCGCACCTTGGGGCAGCCTGTAATGGTGCCGCCGGGAAACACGGCGCGCAAGGCATCGAATACAGTCATGTCACGCCGCAGTTTTCCACACACAGTGGATTCGATGTGGTGTACATAGCGATAGCTGGCGATTTCCATCAGGGCGGGCACGTTAACGCTGCCGGGTTCGCATACACGCCCCAAATCGTTGCGCTCCAGATCAACCAACATGACATGCTCGGCGCGCTCCTTCGGATGGGCCAGCAAGCGCGATCGCAACACCTCATCTTCGCCCGCCTCCTCGCTTCGCGGATGAGTCCCGGCTATCGGCCGGGTTTCCAGCATTCCGTCCCGCCCCAGATGGACCAAGCGTTCGGGGGATGAGCTCACGATAGCCCAATCTTCTGTTTGCACCAGCGCTGAAAACGGGGCCGGGTTTTTCAACATCAGTTGTGAAAACAAGGCCGCAGGCGAAACTGGTTCATCAAACTCCGCTCGCCAACCGCGCGACAAATTCACCTGAAACACATCGCCCGCACGAATATAACTTTGGATGCGCGCAACGCCCGACAGGAACGCTTCAGGGTCATCCTGATCAAGGGAAGTCGGTGCGGGCAGGACCTGAACAGGTGGCAAAGTGTGCTGCAGATCCTGCTCCATGGCATCGAGCAAGTCATGATGGCCGGGCTCGGCCATCAACACGCACCGGCCATTGGTGCGATCAATCAAAATCGCGGCTGGGATACGCGCCAGCCAGGCCACGGGGAATTCAGGATCATCCGCCATGCCCACGCTGGGCTCAAACACCCCCCCCAATTCATACGAAAAGGCACACAGCCAGCCACCACTGAATGGCGGTTCGAAAGGTGACTGCAGTCCGCGGTAGGGACTGCCTTGCATGGCAGGGTGCGCGCGCAAGCCTTCCAGACCATCGGCCAGGGAAAACTGGTCGACATCCTGCGGGAACGCAAACAGCACGTCCCAGCCGGTGTCACCACTGCTTTGAATCAGGCCTGGATAACGTTGCGGATACGCGGCTTGCAGGGCAACCAGGTCAGGCCGCAGCTGATTCTGCGGGTAAGGCCATTCCCTGATTTCAGGCGTATCCAATCGATCCGCAGCGAAGGTCAAACGCGCTTGAAGACGAGTGAACCGTTGGTGCCGCCAAACCCGAAGTTGTTTTTGAGCGCGACGTCGATCTTCATATCACGTGCGGTATTGGCGCAGTAATCGAGATCGCACTCCGGGTCCTGCGAGAAAATATTGATGGTAGGCGGCGAGATTTGATGATGGATAGCCAGCACGGTGAACACCGACTCCACGCCGCCCGCTCCACCCAACAAGTGGCCGGTCATCGATTTGGTCGAGTTGACTACTGTCTTGTACGCCGCATCACCCAGCGCCAGCTTGATCGCCTCGGTCTCGTTTTTGTCGCCGAGCGGTGTCGAAGTGCCGTGGGCGTTGATGTATTGGAGCTGATCGGCATTCACACCGGCATCGCGCATTGCGTTCAGCATCGAGCGTTTGGGTCCGTCGGTGCTTGGCGCAGTCATGTGGTAGGCGTCGCCACTCATGCCAAAACCCGACATCTCAGCGTAGATTTTTGCACCACGCGCTTTGGCGTGCTCGTACTCTTCCAGCACCAGCACGCCACTGCCTTCACCCAGTACAAATCCATCCCGATCTTTATCCCACGGTCGACTGGCGGTTGCCGGATCGTCATTGCGAGTGGAGAGCGCACGGGCAGCAGCGAAACCACCCACGCCTAGTGGCGAAACGGCGCATTCAGCGCCTCCCGCGACCATCACATCGACATCACCATGCTGAATCATGCGAGCAGACAAGCCGATCGCATGCAAGCCTGTTGTACAGGCAGTCACGACCGCGAGATTAGGTCCTTTTATCCCGTACAGGATGGACAGATTCCCGGAAATCATGTTGATAATGGAACCCGGAATAAAGAAGGGAGAAATCTTCCTTGGACCGGACTCCATCAGCAAAGTATGGGTGTCTTCGATCAGCGGCAGGCCACCAATTCCGGAGCCAATATTGAGCCCGATGCGCTCGGCATTGGCTTCAGTGACTTCAATACCCGAGTCACGTATCGCCTGGATGCCCGCTGCCATGCCGTACTGGATAAAAACATCCATGCGGCGGGCTTCTTTGGGATTGAGGTATTGATCCACATCGAAATTTTTCACCTCACCCGCTATTTGCGCAGTGAAAGGTGAAGGATCAAAACGGGCGATCCGGGCGATGCCTGACCGACCGGCTATCAGGTTATTCCAAGCCTCCGGAATGGTGTTGCCCACAGGGGAAATGATCCCCAAACCGGTTACGACGACGCGACGTATGGTCAAGAGTCAGCCCTTTACTGTGTGATGAATCAGCTCGAATGGCTGTTGACGTAGTCAATCGCCTGTTGGACGGTGGTGATTTTCTCTGCATCTTCATCAGGGATTTCACAGCCGAACTCTTCTTCCAGCGCCATGACCAATTCAACCGTATCAAGCGAGTCTGCGCCCAGGTCACCGACGAAGGAAGACTCATTCTTGATGTCTGCTTCGTTAACGCCCAGTTGCTCGGCGACTACTTTAAATACACGTTGTACGTTATCCATTACTAATCCTCTCGTGGAATAAGGCCCCAATGAAATTGAAGCCGTGAAAATTGAAGCCGGGAGATTTTACCAAACTTTCCGTCCCGATTACGCCATGTACATCCCACCATTGACATGCAATGTGGTTCCGGAAATATAGTTCGCTGCCGGCGACGCAAGAAATCCAACGGCCTGCGCAATGTCATCAACTGAACCCAGGCGTCCCAGCGGGATATGCGCCAACAAGGCCTGACGCTGCGAGTCAGGCAGTGCGCGGGTCATGTCAGTATCAATAAAGCCCGGCGCCACACAATTGACCGTAATGTTGCGGCTGCCCACTTCGCGCGCCAGTGACTTGGTAAAGCCCATGATGCCGGCCTTGGCCGCGCTGTAATTGGTCTGTCCCGCGTTGCCCATCGAACCCACCACCGAAGCGATGGAAATAATGCGCCCGGTGCGCGCCTTCATCATGGCGCGCAATACTGCGCGCGACAGGCGGAACACGGATGTCAGGTTGGTCGCAATGATGTCGTCCCATTCCTCGTCTTTCATCCGCATCAACAAGTTGTCGCGGGTAATGCCGGCGTTATTGACCAGAATGCCAATGTTGCCATGCAGCGCGGTGATGGTGGTGATGAGTGCTTCGACTTCAGCTGCGCTGGTGACGTTGAGATTCATGCCTCCGCCCTTGATATTGGCGGCCGCGAGATAGTCGCCAATCGCTTCGGCCCCTTTGTCGCTGGTGGCAGTGCCAATCACGGTGGCACCTGCACGTCCCAGTTCAAGTGCGATAGCCTGGCCAATTCCACGGCTGGCACCTGTAACGAGGGCGATCTGTCCTTGCAGCATCTTGTCTCCTTATTGATTGAGTGCGGCCTGCAGACTGGTTTCGTCCGTCAGCGCCAGCGTGGTCAAACTGTCGTCGATGCGCTTTCCCAGCCCCGTCAGTACCTTGCCGGGGCCGCATTCGATCACATAGCCCATGCCGGCAAGCTTGAGCGCCCGCACGGTCTCGGCCCAGCGCACCGGCGTATGCAGTTGCTTGGCCAGCGCCGCGCGTATCGCATCGGGCTCGGCATGATTCAGCACATCGGTATTGTGTAGTACCGGAATCGAGGGTTCCTTGATCGTCACACCTTGCAAATGCACCAGTAACTTTTCCGCGGCAGGCAACATCAACGAGGAATGCGACGGCACGCTGACCGGCAACGGCAACGCGCGCTTGGCACCCCGCTCCTTCGCCAGCGCCATGGCGCGCTCAACGGCCGCCTTGTTGCCGGCTATCACCACCTGCCCTGGGGAGTTGTAGTTCACCGCCTCAACCACTTCGCCCGCCGCGGCGTCCGTGCAAACGCCGCGAACCGCATCGTCATCCAGGCCCAGAATCGCAGCCATCGCGCCAACCCCTTCAGGAACGGCTTCCTGCATGGCTTCAGCGCGAAAACGCACCAGCTTGATGGCATCGGAAAAGCCCAGCGACCCCGCAGCGACCAGGGCCGCGTATTCACCCAGGCTATGGCCAGCCAATAGCGTGGGCTGAATCCCGCCAGCGGCCCGCCACACCCGCCAGACAGCCACATCGGCTGCCAACATTGCCGGTTGGGTGTTGATGGTCTGATTGAGCAGATCTGCCGGGCCCTCGGTCACCAAGGCCCAAAGATCCTCACCGAGCGCGTCCGACGCTTCAGAAAAAGTGAAGCGCACTTC
>JAGXGP010000090.1 GCA_024636775.1 Hydrogenophilales bacterium | reverse complement strand
AGGTGTTGTCGGTGGGCGTGATCGACGGCCGCAACATCTGGAAAACCGATCTGGCTGCCGTGCTCGATCGCTTCGATGGTCTGCATCAACGGCTGGCCGACCGCTTGTGGCTTGCACCGTCGTGTTCCTTGCTGCACGTGCCAGTGAATCTTGCGAATGAGTCTCGGCTGGATGCCGAACTCAAGAACTGGCTGGCCTATGCCGATGAAAAAATCGCGGCGCTGGCCACACTCAAAACCGCATTCAATTCCGGTCGCCAGGTGGTGGCAGCGGAACTCGCCGACAACGCGCAGGCGCTGGCATCGCGCCGCGCTTCAGCCCGGGTACACGATGCGGCCGTGGGCACACGGCTGGCTGCGCTGTCGTCAGGGCATGACGTGCGCAACAACGGCTTTACGGTACGCCAGACCGCGCAGCGCGCGCGCTTCAAACTTCCGGCTTTCCCCACCACCACCATCGGCTCGTTCCCGCAGACGACGGAGATCCGCAGCGCCCGCGCGCGCTTCAAGCAAGGCGAACTCAGCGAAATCGACTATGCGGCCGCCATGCAGCGCGAAATCGCCCATGCCGTCAATAAACAGGAAGCGCTGGGACTCGACGTGCTGGTGCACGGCGAAGCCGAGCGCAACGACATGGTCGAATACTTCGGCGAGCAATTGAACGGCTATGCGTTTTCGCAAAACGGCTGGGTGCAGTCCTACGGCAGCCGCTGCGTCAAGCCCCCGATCATTTACGGCGACGTCTCGCGCCCCCACGCCATGACCGTGGGTTGGACTACCTACGCGCAGTCGCTCACCGAGAAGCCGATGAAAGGCATGCTGACCGGCCCGGTGACGATGCTGCAATGGTCCTTCGTGCGTGACGACCAACCGCGTTCACAAACCGCGCTGCAAATCGCGCTGGCAATTCGTGACGAAGTGGTTGATCTTGAATCCGCAGGGATCGGCATCATCCAGATCGACGAACCGGCCTATCGTGAAGGCCTGCCGCTGCGAAAAGCCGACTGGCCGGCCTACCTCGACTGGGCGAGCCGCGCGTTCCGCATCAGCGCCTCCGGCGTCGCCGACGCGACGCAAATTCACACCCACATGTGCTATTCGGAATTCAACGACATCCTGCCCGCCATCGCCGCAATGGACGCTGATGTCATCACCATCGAAACCAGCCGCTCGGACATGGAGCTGCTGCGCGGCTTTGGCGAATTCAACTATCCCAACGAAATCGGCCCCGGCGTCTACGACATCCACAGCCCACGCGTACCGTCGGCGGACGACATGACACGGTTACTGGAAAAAGCCGCGGGCGTTTTACCTGCGTACAATCTGTGGGTCAATCCAGACTGCGGCCTGAAAACACGCAATTGGCCAGAGACCGAAGCGGCGCTAGGAAACATGGTGGCTGCGGCGCGGGTGTTGAGGGAGGCGTATCGCGTTTCGTCAGAAGTCTAAGCGGCCAAGAATTGATTTTATTATCGGGCGAAGCGACGGGCAGTTTCTCGGCCAGAACGGCCATAGACGGCATGATGGCTGAACGGCAGTTGCACTTCGTATTGCAGCCGTTCATTCAATTCTGACTAAAAAGTTGGGCCGGCGAATCTGAACGTCCGCTTCTCGAAAACCGCTACTCACCCTTTCGAAGCTGCCCGATGACTGCGTTTAACAGTTATGGCGGTTCAGTGAACGGATATTGGCCTCGATTCGACCATTTATGGCACGCACACAATGCGACGGACCAAGGCGACCCTGATATACAAGCGAACCAAGAACCTAAGTGCATACCTGAAGTATGTGACCGAAATGGCCGTAATGTGAATCAATGAGGCATCTGGCAGGTTCGGGATTGCGCGAACTGCCTTTTTGTATGCTGGAGATGCCTACAAACAATACGCTGCAGACAGAACCAGGCAGGCGCAGAGAGACCGAATGGATAGAAGAACCGCATTGCAATCGCTACTGGCCTTGGGGGCGGCCTCATGGGTAGGCACGGCCCGCGCCGAGGCGCCGGGACTGACCCTGATCCGTATCAATATTCCCGGCCCGCATCTCTTGCCGTATGTGCCGATCGAACTCATCCCGCTGCTGGGAATCGACCAGGCGCTGGGGGCGCAACTGGCCATCCGCTACATGCCCAGCGGCGTTCAGGCCCTGGAAAACGTGGTAGCCGGCGACGCCCATTTTGCCGGGGTCGGTTTTTCGGTCATGCCCAATTTCGTGGCCAGGGGCAAGCCGGTGGTGGCCCTGGCCACCTTGAGCAGTGGCACACCACCCTATGCCGTGCTGGTGCGCAATGAACTGGCCGGGACCATTCACAGCATGAAGGACCTGAAGGGCCGCAGCATCGGTATTCCGCTTGGCAGCAGTACCACCAAAACCTACCTGCAAACGCTGATGGAGCTATGGCTGGCATCCTACGGCGTGCAGAGCAAGCAGGTGCGCTGGGTACCCACCAACATGAACCTGAACGGCATGTACGGCGCGCTGGCCAGTGGCTCGGTGGATGCCGTGTTTTGCGAGGAACCTCTGTCGGGTACGCTGGTGCGCAAGAAAATCGGCACCCAGTTGGCAAGCCTGTCCGACCCGAAGAATCCTGCGCGCATCGTCGGCCGCCAGCATTTGCGTGCCGTGATCGCCAGCACGCCGGATATCGTTTCTTCCAGTCCTCAGCGTGCCGAACAAATGGTGCGGATGCTGCAGCGATCGATGCAATGGATACGCACGACCCCGCCCGACAAGGTGGTGGAAAAACTGGGCATCGAGGATACGGAACAGGCCGCCGATATCGCCGACGCCATCCGGCGTATTCCCAATCTGTATAGTCCGGACGGCCGGTTTGAGGAAAAGGAAATCCGTTCCACCCGTCAATTCCTGCAGGCTTCCGGCGCGGAGTTGCCCGCAGGGTTTGATATTCATTCGCTGATTGACGACCGCTGGGTGAGAAAGCCCCGCTAATGCCTGGTCGCTGGAAAATTCTGCAGTTCATCACCGGGCACGCCTTGCGCGCCCAGGCCAACCGGCGCCTGCTCCTGGTGGGCGTGGTCGCCAGCATCGTGCTGTTCACGGTGGGAACGCTTTCCTACAATTTCCTTGTCCAGCGTGAAATGACCCAGCGCCAGAACCAGGTCCGGGAGTATTACAGCAACACCTTGCCGCGGCTGGAAAACAACCAGAACACGGCAGCCATGCAACTGGTTTCCCGTTTGGAATTCTCACGCATCCTCGAGGCGACCGGTCCAAGTCGTTGGCCGATGTTGACCGCATTTTTGAATGCGCAATGGGCGTTCTCCTCGTTTTCCAACATGGTGATTCTGGATGCCGACCGGCGCGTGCTGTTCAGCTATGGCTCGGAGGCCGATACCCTGAGGGAATTGACGGCAGGGGAGACGCCCTGGTTGTACGCGCCGCAATACCGCCAGTTCTATCGCATTTATCGTGAGCCGCTCTGGCTTGGGACCCAAGGGCAAGGCGAGGTGGTCCTGTTCAAATCCCTGTCCAATTCACTGCTGCGCGAACTGGTCATTCCGCAAACCCACTTGCAACTGGTCTACAACGGCCAGGTCATGGCCACCTCGAAAGAGGGCCTAGGATCTGCTCTGACTGATCCGCAGCAGTATTTGCGGATTGTCGTTCCCTGGATCAAAGGCAAGTCAGGGGCCCAGCCCGTACTGGTGGTCTACCGTAACATCGAGGATTTTTTCCCGTATTCCCAGTATGTGATGCGCCCCATCATGGTTTCCGTCGTGATTCTCGTGCTGTTCTGGTTTGGACTGGGTCGCTGGCTGAGTCGCACCACCCGGCGGATTGAATCACTCGGTGATGGGGCCCGGCACTATGCCGAAGGTCTGGACCGTGCCTCACTGAGCACCCGCCTGATTCCGGCGAACAGTCAGGAGGACGAGATCCGGGTAACGGCCCAGGCTTTTGAGAGTCTGGTGCACACCATAGAAGAACGGGATCAGGAACAGAAAAGTTACATGGATACCCTGGACTTGCTGGAAGAGGCTGTCATCGAGTTCGACGCCGCGGGCAGGATTCAGCGCGCCAGTCCAGGCTGGAACAGGTTGTCGCAGCGGGATGACAGCCTGGGTAAGGCGTTGACCGATTTCGTTCATGAACATGACGCCCCCCTGCTGCAAACCCAGGTCGATCAGTTGTTCAATGGCAGCAAGCATGCCGAGACCCTGCGCATGCGAATGCGCATGTGTGGCAATAGTGAACAGGGGCCCGAGCTTTGGGTGGAGGCCAAATTACTGGCCTTCAATAATGTAGAAGGCAAGGTGGATAGCGTTCGCGGCGTGCTGCACAACATCACCCAGACCTATCTGCATGAGCAGCAGATTACCCACATGGCGTTGCACGATACCCTGACCGAGTTGCCCAACCGCGTCCTGCTGGAAGACCGGTTCAAGGTCGCCCTGCGTCTGGCCACGCGCCACAACGAACGCGTCGGGGTGTGCTTTATCGACATCGATCACTTCAAGGTCGTCAACGATACCCTGGGTCACAAGGCAGGCGACCGCTTGCTGGTGGCGTTTTCCACGCGTCTGCTTGAGCAGCTTCGCGCCGGCGATACCCTGGCGCGCTGGGGGGGCGACGAATTTGTTCTGCTACTGCCGGAAATGGAAGACGAGAACAGCATCCGCCAGGTGGCGGAAAAAGTGGCATCCTCCTTGCAGCAACCGCTGGAACTCGATGGCAATGAAATCCGGGTCACCTTCAGCATGGGCGCGGCGGTGTATCCCGATGACGGCCATGATATGGAAACCCTGTTTTCCCATGCCGACCGGGCGATGTTCTATGCCAAGGCCCAGGGCCGCAATCAGGCCTGCTTCTTCCAGGACATGACCAGCAAGGGCATCGGCAAGAAGGAATTGTATATCCAGAGCCGCCTCGCTGCGGCGATCGATCAGCATCTGATCCAAGCCTGGTTCCAGCCCATCGTTGACGCGACTACCGGCCGATGCACCTCGGTGGAGGTGCTGGCGCGCTGGCAGGACGACGAACATGGCTGGATCAGCCCTGCCACGTTCATTCCCATGGCTGAAAACCAGGGGCTGATCCACGAGCTGGGCAACCAGATCCTGCTTGCCAGCCTCGATGCACTGGTGCGCCTGCAGGCGCGCGGCATGGGCATCCTGCTGGCGGTCAATATCTCCAAGCGGCAACTGTTCATCCCTTCATTCCCCGGATGGCTGCTGCAGGAAGTTGGCCGGCGGGGTCTGAATCCCAACCAGATGGTGCTGGAAATCACCGAGAGCGTCGCCCTCAACGATGTCGAGCGGGGGGTCGACCGGATTCAGGAACTCCGTCAGGCCGGATTTTATATAGCCATCGATGACTTCGGCACAGGCTATTCTTCGCTGTCCCAGTTGCATGAGATCAGCGCTGCTGAACTGAAGATTGATATTTCATTCGTGCGTCGTCTGCATGACCCGGCGGGGAAAAGCCTGGTGCAGGCCATCGTTAGCATGGCCCATGCGCTGAACATGAAAACCGTGGCCGAGGGCGTCGAGAATCAGGAAACGGCCGACGCATTGGCCCACATGGGGGTCAGCTGCCTGCAGGGTTATCTGTTTGGCAAGCCCATGCCGCTGGATCAGTTCGAGAACTGGCTGGAAAACAATGTACGAGGCACGGAATCCGTCTGCCCCCAACTGGCTGCTGCCCTGCCCGGGTGATTACGCCTATATCTACCATTAACAGAAGTTCTATATGGGGATTATGTGCTGGTACGGGCCGACTAATTTGCCTTTATTCCGGGGTTCCCAAGTTTCAGTGGTTTCCATGTCAGACTCCTTGTGGTTGATGGGAGTCTGATTGTGTTACCGAGTCTCGGATGACGGCTTTCTGGCAAGATGCCGTATACGTGCTCCCGGCCAGAAGCGGCCAAATGGGAGGCAGACATAGAGTAATCCGGTGTTGGCCAGGAAGCGGTCATTTAACTAGGCCAAAAGACAAATTATTATTGCTGTTTTTACATGCGTTAATGTGAAAGAAATAAATCGAGCCTGAGCTAACCCGTATTCCAGACACGATTAAATACTGGCGTGGCGGGGAATGGATTCTGCCCCCATTTGTTTCATTGGTTTTTTGTTTCGCCGCCGAAGTTTTCTGTGCGTACAGGGACTATCTGACTGCGTCCAGACGCTATCGGACTGGGCGCACCATATTCGTGCGGCGCGCACGGATATGGATAGCGATCACCGCTTGTCAACAAGATGCATGTCCATAGGGGGATCGCCCCCCGTCCAATAGCTCAGGGCTTCTATCGATTCAAATCAATCTGCCTGCTGCGGGTGGATCGTTTATTGCTTGACTCCATTCCATTGGTTGTCTGTAAAGGTCGACAGCCCGGTATAAATCACGTCCCACGAAGCACTGCCACTCGATCATTGAGCTGCGGGCAAGCTATTCCGTGAGATTTGGCGAGTGCCGCCAATCAACCAAGGAGAACGAGAAATGAGTAGAAACGAAGCGCGGGTCCAGGCCATTCAGCAGATCACCAACCGTGCACCTGTATCGGTAAAAATGCCAAAACCGCTAAGTGAAATATGGGCGTGCGACGTTTTCAATCTGGCAAGCATGGAAGAAGCACTTTCCAAGAACGCCTTCAAGGTTATTAAAAATACCGTGCAAACAGGAGCCGCCCTTGATGCTGCCACCGCTGATATTGTTGCCGCAGCGATGAAGGAATGGGCCATGTCAAAAGGTGTCAAGTTCTACTCTCACATTTTCTACCCGATGACCAACATCACGGCAGAAAAGCACGATGGTTTTATCGTCACCAATTCTGATGGCGGCGCGATTACCGAATTTACCGGCAGCCTGCTGATCAAGGGCGAGCCTGACGGTTCTTCATTCCCCAATGGCAGCATTCGCATGACCAATGCAGCGCGCGGTTATACCGCATGGGATCCAACCAGCCCAGCCTATGTCATGCATACGGAAAATGGCGCGACGCTGATGATCCCGTGTGTGTTTATGTCCTGGACGGGCGAAGCGCTGGATAAAAAGATTCCGCTGTTGCGTTCCAACCATGCCATGAACAAGGCGGCACAGAAGGTGCTCTCCTTGATGGGCGAAACCAGTATTGCCACCCTGAACTCCAGTTGCGGTGCGGAACAGGAATACTTCCTGGTGGATGCCGCCTTTGCCAATAGCCGTCCCGACCTGTTGCTTGCCGGTCGTACCCTGTTTGGTGCCCCGGCCCCCAAAGGACAGCAGTTCGATGATCATTACTTCGGTGCAATCCCAGCCCGCGTCCAGGTCTTCATGCAGGACTATGAGGATCAGCTATACAGGCTCGGCATTCCCGCCAAAACCCACCACAATGAAGTCGCACCGGCACAGTTTGAAATTGCACCCTACTTCGAGGCAGCGAATGTAGCGGCTGACCATCAGCAGCTGATGATGACCTTGATGAAAAGCACGGCGAAGAAACACGGTTTCATCTGTCTGCTCCATGAAAAACCCTTCGCCGGCATCAATGGTTCCGGCAAGCACGTCAACTGGTCCGTGGGTAATGCGACCCAGGGCAACCTGCTCGACCCGGGCAAAACGCCGCATGACAACCTGAACTTCCTGCTGTTTTGCGGGGCAGTCATTCGCGGTGTGCATCTGTTCGGGCCATTGTTGCGCGCCGTCATTGCCTCGGCCGCGAACGACCATCGCCTGGGCGCCAACGAAGCGCCGCCGGCCATCCTGTCGGTTTATCTGGGTGATCAGCTGGAAAAGGTTTATATGGACATCAAAGCCGGAAAGCTCGCCACCACAACGGAAGGCGGACTAATGGATCTGGGGCTGTCTCAAATCCTCAAGTTCGAACGCGATCCAGGCGACCGTAACCGAACCTCTCCCTTTGCGTTTACCGGCAATCGCTTCGAGTTCCGCGCAGTCGGTTCTTCACAGTCGGTTTCAGGGCCACTGGTTGCCATGAATACCATGCTGGCCGACTCCCTGAACTGGATCGCCGAAAAACTGGAAGTAGCGTTGAAGGAAAAAGGCGACAAGGCAACCGCCGTGTTCGCTGTGCTCAAGGAAATCATGGAGCTGCATGGCAATGTCGTGTTTGGCGGCAATGGCTACTCGCCCGAGTGGCACAAGATGGCGGTTGAAGAACGCGGCTTGAAGAACCTGCCAACTTCGGCAGATGCATTGCCCGTGCTGCGCGAGGAATATGTCAAGAAACTGTTTGAAAGCACCGGCGTACTCACACGCGTGGAGCTGGAAAGTCGATTTGACGTTTACGCCGAGCAATACATCCTGTCCATCGAAGTCGAGGCCAAGCTGGTTATTGATATGGCCAAAACAGCCATCTACCCGGCCGCCATTCAATACCTCTCTGACATTGCAAAGACGAGTTCAGAGATGGCGAACATGAAAATTGAACTGGATAGTTCCATTGCAAAAACAATCGCTGCCGAGGCGAATGCGATGATGGCGGCAGTCGGCAAACTCAGTGAGGCCATCCAGCAGCATGACTTCGCATCGACCGAAGCGCATATGAATCATTGCGCCCATGTCATTCTCGGCCTGATGAATGAAGTGCGTTCACATGCGGATGCGCTTGAACTGGAAGTGGCCGATGAGCTGTGGCCCTTCCCGAAATATAGCGAAATGCTGTTCATCAAATAAACCCGATCCAGGCAGGTAGCCATTTCAGGGGGGGTGGCTTTCTGGCGGCTGGCTATCGGCAAGCATATTTAGTCATGCTTGCCGATAAGCTGAATTGACCCTGATTCCCTAGACACTCGTAAGCCTCTCTTCGTACTGCTTCTCATAGTCTACCGGCGATAGCCGGTTGCTGTAACTGTGACAACAATGCCTATGCGGGCACGGCGTGACTGCCCAGCCGGTCTATCGAAGGACCGTACTTCGCCAACAAGCGGACATTAGCTTCTGTCTGTCTTCAGTCCGCTTCGGGTCGGGAGCACTCATTCCCGGAAGCTAAAGCGGACACTTGGCGTTACTGATACGTGTCCGTCCGGTTCGAAGCTGATAGCGGATGTATTTCACTTGCGGCACGTATGACCGCTTCGGCCGATAAGCGGACCTACTCCGCATTTTGTCTGGCCGGCTTTTCCGGACCGGTTTCATCTATTTCCGTAACAGGGTAGCGGGTGATCGTAGACGTGCGGTTAAAGGGTCAGCATCGCTTTCAACTACCCCAGGATTACTGCCTGTCAGCTTGACCCAGAAAGAATTTTAAGTTGATCCTGTTGGGCGCAGAACCGTCGATGTTCTAGGTGACCGGCACCGCTCACGGCTCGCCTGCGCCATCCCGTGTACCATGAAGTCGGCTTTTACCACCCCCACCAAAGGACTTCATGCCGAATACCGAAATCAAAATCGGGTCCGAAACATCCACTTCGCGACCCCTGCCTTCTTTGCCGCTAGCCCTGCTTCCGGTGCTGCTCACGCTAGGGTTGCTGGCGTTGCAACTGTTCTATTACGGCGACTTCACACCGCACATCCCGCTGGCCCTCGGGCTGGCGATCACTGCGCTGCTGGGCGTGCTGCGGGGCCAGACATGGCCCGACATCCGCGAGGGCGTGTTCCATGTGATCCATGTCTCGCTGCCGTCGCTATCGGTGCTGATCATCGTCGGCATGATCATCGGCGTCTGGATCGCTTCGGGCACCGTGCCGACGCTGATCTACTACGGGCTCACGCTGTTGAATCCATCGATCTTTCTGGCCGCGGCGATGGGGCTGTGCGCCGTGGTCTCGTTGTCGCTGGGAACCAGCTGGGGCACGGTGGGCACCGTCGGTCTCGCGCTGATGGGGATCGGCGCTGGCTTCGGCATCCCGGTGTACTGGACCGCCGGCGCGGTGGTCTCGGGCGCGTTCTTCGGTGACAAGATCTCGCCGCTGTCGGACACTACCAACCTGGCGCCAGCGGTTACCGGCGTCAACGTTTTTGACCACATCAAGAACATGATGGCGACCACCATCCCGGCGATGCTGATTGCGCTGGTGGCCTATCTGGTGGCCGGCTACTACGTGATTGAACCGGCGCAGACCTCGTTAGCCGCGGTCAACGCAATCACCGAGGGCCTGGCGTCAAACTTCCAGCTCGGCTGGATTCCCCTACTGCCGGCGGTGCTGGTGATCGTGCTGGCGCTGAGCCGCATTGCGCCGCTGCCGGCGCTGTTCTCGGGCGTGCTGGCGGGCGCGCTGGTAGCGATTTTCTATCAGGGTGTCGGGCTGCACGATGTCTTCAGTTACGCCCAGTCGGGCTACGAGATCGAGACCGGGGTCGACATCATAGACAAGCTGCTTAACGCCGGCGGCATCCAGTCGATGATGTGGACCATCTCGCTGATGCTGATAGCGCTGGGCTTCGGCGGTGCGCTCGAGCGCACCGGCTGCCTCGAAGCCATCATCCAGAGCATTGTGTCGCGGGTGAAAAGCTTCGGCGCGGTGCAAAGTTCGGCGATTGGCACCGCGTTCGCGACCAACCTGGTGGCCGGCGACCCCTACATCTCGATCGCGCTGCCTGGGCGCATGTACTCGCCGCTATATCGCGGGATGGGCTATTCGACGCTCAACCTGAGTCGCGCCGTGGAGGAGGGCGGCACGCTGATGAGCCCGCTGATTCCCTGGAACGCCGGCGGCGCGTTCGTGATCAGCGCGCTGGGCCTGGGCATCATGGACGGCAACCTGGAGAACCTGCTGTACATCCCGCTGGCGTTTGCCTGTTGGACCGCGCCCGTGATCGGCATCTTCTACGCGGTCACTGGCCTGTTCTCGCCGCGGGCGACCGACGCCGAGCGCGCCCAATGGGAAAAAGGCAACGAGGAAGTGATGGACCTGTCCGACCACGAGCATCTGGGCGACGCGGGCAGCACCTGAAGCGCCGGCCGCATTCTCTGCCTAATCTTTAACAATGCCGGTGTGTGTCGCAGCCTCCCGCCAACGTTTATTCCTGTGGATGACATTGCGATTGCGTGCAAATAAAGTCGTAAGCACGCGCCTGGCATCAATGCGGGTGATTCCCGGCAAGCTCAGCGCGGCCCCATGATTTTGCCCAGCATCTCGCCCGAGGGTGCACCTTGTAATTGTTGCAGCAAGCCGTTGGCGTCCTTGTAGAAAATGGTAGGCGTCGCCGCGGCACCGAGTTGCTGCATCAGTTCCTGGTTGGCGGCGAGCTGCGCACGGATTTTTTCGGGCATCTGGCTCAGCGGTTTGACCCCGCCCTGCGCGTGATTTTTTTCATGATGCGTCAACGCGGCTTGCGGATCCTCGGCGCCAAGGATGGCAGCGGCCTTGCCTGGGCTGGTGGGCCCGAGGATGGCGACCATGACGTGGCGCAACTGCACTTTGCCCGACGTGACCCAGGGGCGGGAATCATTCCAGAACTGGTTGCAGTAAGGGCAGTTGGGGTCGGTAAAGGTGTAGACGATGCGCGGTGCATTTTTTTTGCCGTCGCCGACCCAGGCGCTTTTCTCGAGGTCTTTCCAGACCCGATCGGTCATCGGTTTGCTGACCAGTTTTTCAAGCGGTTTCAGGCTGAGATTGGTGCCTTTGCTGTCGATCATGGGGCCGACGATGGCGTATTTTTCGTCGGCTGTGAGGTAAACGGCGATCGGCTGCCTTTCCACCATGCCGGCATATCCGGTTAGCCCGCCGGGTGCGTCAAACGTGCCGACAATCTCCACCCCCTGTTTCTCCAGTGCCTGGATCGGCGCCGGCCAGTCCCTGGCCTGGGCGGTCAGGGCCAGCACGCCGACCAGCGCGAGCAAACCGGCCACTACGAGGGATACTTTTTTAATCATGGTGCGTTATTCCTTGTCGTTGAAAATATTTTTTGAAAGCGGGATACATCAAGAATCTGGCAATGCATTTGACCGCAGCTGGCTCAATTTTTTTTCCAGCGTTGCGGCGGTCAGCTCACCGAGGTGTGTGTCGATCAGGCGTCCGCTGCCGTCATAAAACAGCGTCGCGGGCAGCATGCCCGAGCCGGCAACGTTACCGAGTTCGTTGTAACGATCGAGCGTGATATTGGCGAGGCCAAGCTGGCTTGCGCTCAAATAACGCATGACGGCCGCCCGACTTTCACCCTGGTTGGCAAAGACAAATTTCACGCCGCGTTCGCGTTGTTGCGCAACGGCGAGCATCGGCATTTCGCGCCGGCACGGCGGGCACCATGTCGCCCACAGGTTGACGATCAGCGGCTTGCCGTCGGCCAGCACTGCGAGCGTGGTTGTTTCGCCGTCGAGCAGGGTGACCTGCTTCTCGGACAGTGCGGGGTCGTCCATCAGGCGCAGCCCCGCCAGCACCGCTTGCCACGTCAGGATCCACAGAGCCAGGCTCAGCAGGGTTCGTGTGCGCGGAGAACAGGTACGCCAGCGTTGCCGGATCGCGCCGGGTAACGTCGGCTTTGTCATGGGAGTGGAGAGCGCATGGGTCTCGTTATTTGCCCGGTGCGGCGGCAGTCGCGCGTAGCGGTTGCAGCTTGCTGGCTAGCGAAGCGGCAGAAAGTTCACCGAGGTGGGTGTCGACCCGCCGGCCTGCGGCGTCATAAAACAGCGTGGTCGGCAGGGCGCGGGAACCGACTTCGCGGCCAAGACCGGTGTCGGGGTCGAGCACAACATTGGCGAGGCCGAGTTGCCCAGCGTCGAGATAGCGCTGGGCCGTCGCCGCATCTTCGCCCTGATTGACGAATACGAACGTCACTCCGGTTTCACGCTGCTGCGCGGCGGCGAGCACCGGCATTTCGCGCCGGCACGGCGGACACCAGCTGGCCCACAGATTGACTACCATGGGTTTGCCGCGAGCCAGTTCGGTCAGGCTGGTCGGTTCGCCGGTCAGCGTTGTGAGCGCTGCCGTCGGCAATGCCGGTTGCTCGGATGTACGCGTCGCGGCGAAGAAACCAGCCCACACCAGCGCGCCGGCAGCGAGGCCCGCCGCCAAAGGCTTGCGGAGCAACGGGCGTCGCCAGCCTTGCCATAGCGGGACCAGCAACGCCGCAGCTATCCCTGGCCACAGCATGAATCCGCCATCGCGGATGTCGAGTATCGACCACGGTGTCATGCGGTAGATATCGAACCACGTGGCGACAAACGCAATACGCGCCACCAGGAAGGCGGCGATCAGCATGTCGCTCAACGAGTTGACGATGCCGATTTGGGTGCGGCGTCCGACCCAATGACCAATGCCTGCTGCAACGACGCCTGCAGCCAGCAGACTGAGCGCGCCAACGGGGAGCGCGAGGGGGCCGATATTCATCGATAGCACAGTGGGTTATTCCTTGCCTGGGGGAGCCGTACGAGACATGCAGCGGCATAAAGTTCTCCGATGATACGTTTCGACGCGACTTTCTTCACTATCCGGGTTCATCTATAGCAGGGTGCGGGCCCTGATAAAGTCACTTTACTTCGGTCAGTGCCTGTCAGATCTCGGCCGCAGCGAAGCGCACGATGTGATCATGAATGAATTGATCACGGTCTATGCAAGGGCTGCTGCAACTTAATGCAGCAGGTGTCAGTCTGATCTCGGTTGCGTGGACGCATGGACACTTTATTTAACCCTGAGCATAAGGCTCGATTAAAATCCTTCTACCTTGAAATCCATATCGCATCTTCAACTTGTGTATGCGTCGATTGCGCTGTGGCCGTTGTGGAGCCATGCGGTTGAACTCGACCTGCCACAGCAGCCGGGCACGTTCTGGATGCAGCGCGATTCGTTGCCTGTTTTGAAAGGAGCGCCGGCGTCGCACGTATCAGCGGAAGCGATTCATTTTTCCAGTCTGGCTGAACTCACCGAGCATGCGCTGCGCGCGCGGCCCGAGTCACGTGCGGCCTGGCTCGGGATTCAGGCCGAGGCGGCGCGGCTGGATAGTGCGAGCGCCGCCAACTGGCCGACGCTGACCGGGCAATTCAGCTTCACCCGTAATCGCGCTCTGTCGAGTTCGGGTGCATCGGTTCCCACACTGCATCGCTACGGTCCCAGCCTCAGTCTGGCGTATGTGATCTACGATTTTGGCGCACGCGCTGCCACTATTGACGCGCAGCGCTATCAACTTATTTCAAGACTGCTGACGGGCAACCGCGTGTTGCAGGACACGGTTGCCGAAGTTGAGGCGGCTTATTTCTCGGTGCTGGCGGCGCGCGCGCAGGGTCAGGCGCTCACCGAGCAGGAGGGGGCCTTGAAAACCAGCCTCGATGCAGTTGATGTTCGATTGCGTGGCGGACTTGCCGCGCGTGCCGACCAGTTGCGTGCGCGAGCGGCGCTGGCCGAGGCAAGCATAGCGCGTCGATCCACCGAGCGCGATCTGGCCAAGGCCGAGGCTGCGTTGAAACAAGCAGCGGGAATTTCGCAAACTCAGGCAGTGGCGCTCGATTGGGAAACCGCAGCGCCGACTGCGCTGGAGGCCAATACTTTGCTGGCCGATCTGTTGGCCGAAGCTGAGCAGCAGCGTCCGGATCTGCGTGCGCTACAGGCGTCAGCCGCCAGTGCGCGCGCCGAAGCCGAACGCGCACGCGCGGCGCGCTGGCCCAGTGTGTCGCTGGTCGCAAGTACCGGCCGTACATTCTTTCTGGAAGAAGGGCGGACGCCGTCGAGCACCTATAGCGTCGGCGTGAATGTATCGGTCCCCCTGTTTGATGGCGGGCGGCTCGCAGCGCAGGCGCGTGCAGCGGAACGCGATGCCGAGCGCTTGCAGGCCGAGGCGGCTGGCCAGCAGAGTCTGGTGGCCCTCAACGTGGCTGAGGCATATCACGATGTGCGATATGCGCAGTCGCAGCGCGAGGGCATCAGTATTCAATTTGACAGCGCCAGCGAGTCGGCGCGCGCTGCGGAAGCGCGCTACACCGCCGGCGTGGGCAGCCTGCTTGAATTGTTGACGGCGCAGGCCGATCTGGCGCGTGCGCGGCAAAGCACGGCGCAGGCCAATGTTGACTGGCTGTCTGCTTTTTCACGTTTGAATCACGCGCTGGGTCGTCTGCCCGCCGCATCACACAAGACGAGTTCGCCATGAAACTACGCATCTTTATAGCCGTCATCGTGCTGGCAATTGTCGCTGGCGTCGTCTACAGGATTCAACATCAGGAATCGGGCGACGATAAAAAGCGCGGCGGAGGGGATCGTGCCATCAGCGTCAAAACCGTGCCGGTGGCGGTGCGTGATTTCCCCAAGGTGCTCGATCTGCCCGGCACGCTGGAAGCGGCGCAGCAGGTGGCCATCGTGTCCCAGTTGAGCGGCACGGTGTTGAAACAGCATGTGCAGGAAGGCGATGCAGTGCGTGCCGGCCAGGTGTTGTTCAGCCTGGATGGCCGCCCGGCGCAGGCGCGCATCGCACAAAGCCAGGCTACCCTGGGCGGCGCAAGAGCTGAAACGACTGAAACAAAAAAGAAGGTAGAACGCCTGAGTCCCTTGATGCAGTCGGGCTACATCAGCCGCCAGGAGTTTGATGACGCGAAACTGGCGTATGAAGCCGCCAATGCGCGCACGGGTACTGCACGTGCCGAACTGGACGCCGCGCAACTCGATGCCCGCTACGCGCAGATTCGCGCGCCAATCGCCGGTCGGGTTGGACGAATTTCAGTGCGTGCCGGCAGCCAGGTTCAGGCTGGGGGCGAGGCACTCACCACGTTGCTGGCGCCCGGTGCGCTCGACGTGCGCGCCAGCATTGCGCAGCAGGACTGGCCACAACTCGCGGCAGCGCGTGCGCAGGGCAAGGTGATGGCGGATATCGCCTACGCGCCTGATGCCAGCTTGCGCACGCAGGCCGAGT
>JAGXGP010000089.1 GCA_024636775.1 Hydrogenophilales bacterium | reverse complement strand
TTTCACTGGCAACACCGAAGTTTTCGATCTTGGCTTTAATCAGTTCGCTGATTTCGCTTGGATTCAATTGCATTGTGTGTTCTCCGAACCGTGAGGTTCCGATAAATATGAGTACTAAATTAGCCTAAGCCGCGTTATCCCTGCAGGGCAAAAGACATGCGCTGCAAGCGCCCTTTCACCGAGCCGTCTATCACCTGGTCGCCTATCGCAATCACCGCACCGCCGATCAATTCGGCATCGACCGCAACTTGCACCGTCACCGCACGATTGAATCGAACTTTCAGTCCGGCCACCAGTTCGTCGATCTGCGCTTGTGACAGCTCTTGCGCACTGGTAATCGTCGCCTCAACGGTGCTTTCAGCGTTGGCTTTCAGCGTTTCGAACTGCACTCCGATCTCCGGCAACACGGTCAAGCGACCGTTTTCGGCCAGCACCTTGACGAAACTGGTACCGCGTTCGCCCAAGCTTGTGCCGGCGACATCGATAATCAGGCCCGCAATGCGATCGGCGGATACCGCAGGATCAGCAATCAAACGTGCCACTTGCGCATCCGAAACAATCATGGCCAAGCTTGCAATGAGTGACGACCAACCCGCCAGATCGTTTTCTCCCTGCGCCATACGGAAAACCGCATCAGCGTAAGGACGTGCCAGGGTAGACAGTTCGCTCATGGCTTAAAGCTCGGCTTTCAGCTGGCCCAACAGGTCAGCATGCGTTTGCGCGTTGACTTCGCGACGCAGGATTTTTTCCGCACCGGCCACAGCCAACGCAGCAACCTGTTCACGCAGACCTTCACGTGCTCGGTTGGCTTCCTGGTCGATCGTCGCCTGGGCAGCAGCGATCTGACGATCGCCTTCTTCCTTGGCCGCGCTTTTCGCCTCTTCGACGATCTGCGCTGCACGCTTTTCTGCCTGGGCAATCACTTCACCCGCTTGCGACTTAGCTTCGCGCAGGTTTTCACTGGCTTTTTTAGCCGCCAGTTCCAACTCATGCTTGCCGCGGTCGCCCGCTGCCAGGCCGTCAGCAATTTGTTTTTTGCGCGTTTCGAGCGCGTTCATGATCGGAGGCCACACGAACTTCATGCAGAACCACACGAATAAAATAAACGTGATGGTCTGGCCGATCAAAGTTGCGTTGAAATTCATATCCGCACCTTTATTGGGGAGTTAGACAAGATCCGAATAACCCGTGAATTAACCGGCAACGGCAAACAGAACGTACATGGCCAGACCAACAGCGATCATCGGCACGGCGTCAACCAGACCCATGACGATGAAGAACTGGGTACGCAGCATCGGGATCAGTTCGGGCTGACGGGCAGCGCCTTCGAGGAAGCGGCCACCTAGGATGCCAATACCCACAGCAGCGCCGAGTGCGCCCAGGCCCATCATCAATGCACCAGCGATGAACAGCACGGCTTGAGTCATTTCCATTTGTTGCTCCTAAAAGTAAAAATTAAAGTTAAAACCAAAAAACAAAATCAATGATGCTCGGCGTGTGCCATGTCCAGATACACGATGGTCAGCGTCATGAAGATAAAGGCCTGCAGCGTGATGATGAGGATGTGGAACACTGCCCACGCCCACTGCAAGGCACCGCCAAACAGGGCCAGCAGCCAGCCGCCACCGAACATCAGCGCGATCAGGATGAAGATCATCTCGCCGGCGTACATGTTGCCGAACAGTCGCAAGGCAAGCGAAATCGGCTTGGCGATCAGGCTGACACCTTCAAGCAACAGATTGATCGGCATAAAGACCAGGTATTTCAGAATCGGGTTTTTGGACTGGAACGGCTGGAATGCCAGCTCGGCAAAAAATCCGCCCGAACCTTTCATCTTCACGCTATAGAACAGCACCAAGGCAAACACCGACAGCGCGAGGCCAAAGGTGACATTGGGGTCAGTCGTCGGCACTACCTTCAAATACGGCACCCCTGCCATGCCGGCCACATAGGGCAGCCAGTCAACGGGAAGCAAGTCCATCGCGTTCATCAGAAACACCCAGACGAAAACGGTCAGGGCCAGCGGTGCGACCATCGCATTCTTGGGCGAGAAAGAGCCGCGCACAGAGTGATCAATGAACTCGATGATCCACTCGACAAAGTTCTGCAGTCCGGACGGCACGCCGACAGTGGCTTTTTTGGCCGCCATGCGAAAAAAGAAGAGGAACAACACACCGAGGCCAATCGAAAACAGCATGCTGTCGACGTTGATCGCCCAGAAGCCCATCGCTTTGGCTTCTGCAGCGCCATGCGCAATGCCCCAGGTGCCGTCTGCATGCTGACCATAGGTCAGGTTTTGCAGGTGGTGCTTGATGTATTCGCCAGAGGAAGCGTATTCCGTTGCCATAGTGGTCAAATTCAATAAGTGAGTTTTGAATGGACACGTTCTGTGTATCCATTCAAAACCAACCTTGGTTAAGCCTGCCGAAGTGACAGACTGATTATTTTCGGCTTGTGGCTGCAGCCAACCAAGCCAGCTGGGCGAACAACAACCCCAGCAACATTGGTAAGGGCATCAACTTCAATACCCCAAGACCGATAAACATCAACCCCACCAAAACCAGCAGTCGCTCAAGCCCGGTTCGAATGAACTGTTTGAACAAACGATGCTGATCCCATTCAGGGTGTTTGATCGATTCCCGCTCTCGCCAGACCAGCACCAGGCTGACCAGCAAAGCTACCAGCACGCCATACAGCGCCGCTGCTCCCGAATCGAATCCTGCAAACCCCGCACCAACAAAGGCAGCAACGGGCGCAAGGACTGCTTGCGCCATGGCCACCCGTTGGGTGCCGGTAGTGAGGCCGGTAAACATTAGCCGGCGATGATACAAGAATTAGGGGGGTCTATGCAATCATCAAGCAGTCTAATGGCACTTTTCACGTCCAGCAGTGTTGTATAGCCAACAATGCGGCCTTGGCCAGTTGATTGTTCATTTACAGCTTGATGCCCAATCGTTGCAGCAGCCCGTCCAATACGTCTGCGTTTCCAAAATGCAGCGTTAGTTTACCGCTGCCTTTACTATTGGCCTGGATATGGGCAGTCATGCCCAACGCGTCTGCCAAGGCCTCTTCCAGCCGCAATGTGTCACGTGAGGCGGTTTGCTTGGTGGGCGCGGAGGGTGCCTCCTTGAGACGCGCCACCCGCCGTTCAACCTCACGCACCGACAAACCCCGAGTTTCGATTTCGTGCGCGAGTTCGCGCTGGACACCCGCATGCAGCGGCAGTAGCGCACGCGCATGGCCCATTTCAATCAAACCCGCCACCAGCATATCCTGTACCGGTCGCGACAGATTAAGCAGACGCAACAGGTTCGATACGGCGGCCCGCGACTTGCCGACCGATTGCGCGACGGCATCGTGCGTCATGCCGAATTCCTGGATTAAACGCTGCAGGCCGTGTGCTTCGTCGATGGCGTTGAGGTCCTCGCGCTGAATGTTCTCAATCAACGCCATCGCCGCCACAGCGCTATCGGCTACCTCGCGCACCAGCACCGGGATTTCATTCAACCCGGCCAATTGGGCGGCGCGCCAGCGGCGTTCGCCGGCGATGATTTCATAGCCTTCTGCCACTTCACGCACCAAAATCGGCTGCATCAAGCCCTGCGCGCGAATCGAGTCGGCCAATTCCTGCAGCGATTCGCTGTCCATCTGACTGCGTGGCTGGTATTTGCCGGGAGCCAGCTGCGTCACATTCATCATGCGCAGGTCACCTTGCGGAGGGGCGGCGTTATCTTCGCCACCCAGCAACGCATCGAGTCCGCGCCCAAGTCCTTTGAGTTTCGCCATTATGCTGCCTCCCTTGCTGTGAGGCCGGCACGCTTGAGCGTTTCTTCGGCCAATTCCATATAAGCTTTCGCGCCCTTGCACTGGCGGTCGTAGGCCAGCACCGGAAGGCCGTGACTCGGCGCCTCGGCCAGCCGCACGTTGCGCGGAATGACGGTGTCGTACACCTTGTCGCCAAAGTGGCGCTTGATCTGGTCCGAGACCTGTTGCGCCAGCGTGCTGCGCGGATCAAACATCACGCGCAACAAACCTTCGATTTGGATATTCGGATTGAGCCGCTGCTTGACCTTTTTGATGGTCGCCACCAAGTCGGTCAGGCCCTCCAGCGCGTAATACTCGCACTGCATGGGAATCAGCACGGTCTGTGCGGCAGCAAATGCATTCACCGTCAGCAGGTTCAGCGTCGGCGGGCAGTCCATCAGAACGAAATCATAGTCATCCGTCACCTGCTCCAATGCCACTTTCAGCCGCAAATCCCGCTGCTCCAGATTGACCAGATCGATTTCGGCGCCCGCCAGCTCGCGGTTGGCAGGTATCACGTCAAAATGACCCGGCCCGGAACGCAAAGTCGCCTCCCGCACGCTCACCTGATTCAGCAGGATCTGATAGACCGTGGGCAGCGCTGTGCGTTTTTCGATGCCCGAACCCATGGTGGCGTTGCCCTGCGGATCCAGATCAGCCAGTAACACGCGTTGACCCAGTTCGGCCAGTGAGGCAGCCAGATTGACGGCTGTCGTGGTTTTTCCCACGCCGCCTTTTTGGTTGGCAATGGCCAGAATTTTCATGCAGCATGCTCCAGAACAATCAAATGGCGGCTCGCCTCAAGGCCCGGGACGGTCAGCGCATGGTCAGCGCTCACTCTCGCCCAATCCGGTAAGTAGGCTATCTCTTCGTGTGGCATCAAGCCCTTCATCGCCAGCCAATGACCGGTCGGTGCAAGCAGATGACGCGTAAGCGTGACAAATTCCTTGAGGTCGGAAAACGCCCGCGAGGTAATGACATCGAACTTCGTTTCGGGCTTGAAATCCTCCACCCGACTCGCCACCACCTGTAAGTTGGCCAAACCTAATTCGGTTTTGGCTTGCAGCAAAAATGCGGTTTTCTTGGCAATGCTATCAATCAGTGTGACCTGTAATTCAGGCCGCGCAATCGCCAGTGGAATGCCCGGTAGGCCGCCGCCGCTGCCGACATCCAGCACTGTTTTGCCCTGAAAGTGGACCACCGCCGCCAGCGAATCGAGCAAGTGATGGCTGACCATACGCTCGACATCACGCACCGCCGTCAGGTTATAGACCCGGTTCCATTTGTCCAGCAGCGCCAGATACGCCAGCAGCTTGGCTTCGGCGCCTTCGGGCAATGTCAGACCTAAGGCGGCGACGCCTGCCGCTAGTTGCTCGTCTAAGGTCATGCGCTTTTTTTCTGTTCGTCAGGCTTGAAGCCACGCTTGGCATACACCAGCAACACCGAAATCGCAGCCGGGGTAATCCCCTGTAGGCGCGCCGCCTGCCCCAGTGTTTCGGGGCGAGCGGCTTGCAGACGCTGGCGCACTTCCATAGACAGACCGGTGAACAGGCTGTAATCGAGGTCGAGCGGCAATTTCAGCGTTTCTTGCCCGCGCTGTTTGTCGACTTCGTCGTTCTGGCGGTCGATATAGCCTTGGTATTTGGCGGCGATTTCGACCTGTTCTGACACAGCCGGATCGCCCTCGCCTGCCCCGCCACCCGGTAGGGTGAGGACTTGCGCGTAGTTCAGGTTGGGCCGGCGCAACAGCTCGAACAGACTGTATTCGTGGTCGATCGGCTGGCCAATTAGACGGGTCGCCGCTTCAGCAGACAGAATAGTTGGGTTGACCCAAGTGGCCTTGAGCCGCTCGGTTTCACGGGCGACGGCATCGCGCTTGCGATTGAACGCCTCCCAGCGCGCATCGTCGACCACGCCCATGGCGCGCCCAGCCTCGGTCAGCCGCATGTCTGCATTGTCTTCACGCAATTGCAGGCGGTATTCGGCTCGGCTGGTGAACATGCGGTAGGGCTCGGAGACACCACGCGTGATGAGGTCGTCGACCAGCACACCCAGATAGGCCTCATGCCGCCCCGGACACCAGGCGTCTTTGCCCTGCACCTGCAAACCGGCGTTGATGCCTGCCAACAGGCCTTGCGCGGCGGCCTCTTCGTAGCCGGTGGTGCCGTTGATCTGGCCGGCGAAGAACAGACTGGCGATGGACTTGGTTTCGAGCGAGGCTTTCAGGTTACGCGGGTCGTAGTAATCGTATTCGATGGCATAACCGGGGCGCAGGATGTGCGCGTTTTCCAATCCTGGTATCGAGCGCACGACGGCGAGCTGCACGTCAAACGGCAACGAGGTGGAAATGCCGTTGGGATAAACCTCATGGGTCGTGAGGCCTTCGGGTTCGAGGAAGATCTGATGGCTATCCTTGTCGGCAAAGCGCGTGATCTTGTCTTCGATCGACGGGCAGTAACGCGGCCCCACCCCCCCGATCACGCCGGTATAGAGCGGCGAACGATCGAGACCGTTACGAATGATTTCGTGTGTTTTGGCCGTGGTATGAGTAATCCAGCACGGGCGCTGCTCGGGGTGTGCGGCCGCATCGCCCATGAAAGAAAACGCCGGCGCCGGATCGTCACCCGGCTGAATCTGGGTCTGGCTGTAATCAATGGTGCGGCCGTCAATGCGCGGCGGGGTGCCGGTTTTCAGCCGGCCAACGGGTAAAGCCAATTCTCGCAAGCGTGCTGCTAGCGACACGGAAGGCGGATCGCCCATGCGTCCAGCCTGAAAGTTTTCCATGCCCACATGGATCAGGCCCGCCAGAAACGTGCCGGCAGTGAGCACGACCGAGCGGCCTTCAAACACGATGCCCAGCTGCGTTTTAACCCCTACGACCCGATCGCCATCCAGCAGCAAATCGTCGACCGCTTGCTGAAACAGGGTGAGCTTGGGCTGGTTTTCCAGCCGATGGCGAATCGCCGCCTTGTACAACACGCG
>JAGXGP010000088.1 GCA_024636775.1 Hydrogenophilales bacterium | reverse complement strand
CCCCCGGATCGACGGCAAACCGAGCTAAGTCACGTGGCCGCACATTGACGTGTGCGGCCTAAGCAGTGCAGGCTTGGGGCTCACCCATTAGCTGTTATCCCTTTACACCCATGTCCTTTTGTTCACATTGCCTGCGCTGTCTCGTCCTGTTTGTCTTGTCATCCTCCGCTCTGGCCGCCGCCCCCCAAGGCGTGGTGGCCGTATCGCATCCCGCGGCCGCCGCAGCCGGCGCGCGCATGCTGGCGCAGGGCGGCAACGCCATCGACGCCGCTGCCGCCGTGCAGTTCGCACTCAACGTGGTTGAACCGCAATCGTCCGGCATTGGCGGCGGCGGCTTCATGCTGATTCATCTGGCTAAAACCGGCCAAACGGTCATTGTCGATTCACGCGAGCAGGCACCTGCCGCCGCCCGTGCCGACATGTTTGCGCCCGATGGCTTGCCGATGCCGTTTCTCTTGGCGTCGACCAGTGGCCTGGCAGTTGGCGTGCCGGGCACTCTGCGTGGGGTTGATACCGCGCTGCGTCGCTGGGGCACGATGAAGCTGGCGGTAACGATGGCGCCGGCGATTGAACTGGCCGAACGCGGCTTTCGCGTCAACCGTTTCATGGCGGAAGACATCGCCCACGATGGCGGTCGAACCCAACTGCAACCCGAAACCGCCGCGACATTTCGACCCGACGGCGTGCCGCTTGTCGAAGGCGATTGGCTGGTGCAGCGTGATTTGGCCAAAACCCTGAAACTGATCGCCGCCAAGGGACCCAACGTGTTCTATCGCGGCCCCATGGCGCGGGCCATCGTCAAAGCGCAGCAGCGCACGCGTGACGAAATGGGTACGGCAGGAAAAGGCCGCATGACGCTGGCAGACCTAGCGAACTACCAGGTGGCCATCCGCAAACCGCTGATGGGTCACTACCGTGGCTGGACACTGGCCGGTATGCCGCCGCCCTCCTCCGGCGGACTGACCACCGTTCAAATGTTGAACCTGCTCGAGCGCTTTCCGTTGGGTGACACCAAGCAGGGATACGGCTTCGGCAGCCCGAAAACCCTGCACGTCATGATCGAAGCCATGCGCCTGGCCTTTGCCGATCGCGCGGTGTGGATCGGTGATGACGATGCCGTGCCGGTGCCGCAAACCGGCCTGCTGCACCCCGACTATCTGGCAACCCGCAGCGCATTGATCAATCCGGACAGCCGCATGGTCACGCCGCAGGCTGGCAATCCTCTGCCGTGGGATTCGTCCATCACCGCGAAGCCGAAAGCAACGCGTACCCATCAGGAAAGCCCACACACCACCCACTTTTCCATCGTCGACCGCTGGGGCAATGTGGTGAGCTACACCAGCACCATCGAAACCACCTGGGGCTCGGGCATCACCGTGCCGGGCTACGGATTTCTGCTCAACAACGAGCTAACCGATTTCAACTTCATGCCCACGGTTGATGTTGCGGCAGGCAACCCCGGTGCCAACGACGTTGCCCCCGCCAAACGCCCCCGCTCCAGCATGGCACCCACGTTGTTACTCAAGGATGGCAAGCCGGTCGCCGCTTTCGGTTCGCCCGGTGGTGCCACCATCATCAACTCCGTGTTCAATGTCACCCTCAACCTGATCGACCACGGCATGACTCTGCAACAAGCCATCAACGCCCCGCGCCTGTCCGTCACCCACGCAGCGGGCCAGGTCAGTTGCGAAGGCGGCGCGCCCTTCATGCAACCCGCTTTCAGCGTTGCCACACAGGACGCTTTGCGCACACTGGGACATATCGGTTTGGGTGAGATGGGTACAGAAGGATGTGAACAAAAAATCGGTTCGGTGCAGGCGGTTGTCATGGACCTTGCAACCGGAACGTACAACGGTGCTGCCGATCCACGCCGCGAAGGGACCGTGATCTGGGTCAAACCGGCGGTGGCCTTGCCGAATTGGCCGCTTTAACCAGCAGCCCGCACAAAGACCGCGAATAAATGGTGTCTACACTATCCCGTATTCCACTGACTCGACGACCTCGTGTTCAGTAGGCATTCTGCATTTGAGTCCGATGAGATGTCGACTCCAGCAACATACTGACCCGGTCTCGTCCATGGGATTTGGATTGGTACATGGCTTCATCTGCACGTGACAAGACTTCTGCCATGGTCTCGCCGGCCCGCGCGGCCGTCACACCGAAGCTGGCCGTCATGCGCATTTCGGATTGCGCAATTCGGATGTGCTTGGTTGCTTCGCGTATCCGTTCTGCCAAGGCGGCAGCTTCCTCGATCGCGGTGTTGGGCAACAACACCACGAATTCTTCCCCCCCGTAGCGAGACACAAAATCGCTAGTGCGGAAACTAGCACTGAGATGGTCCGCAAACGCTTTGAGCACAGCGTCGCCCATCGCATGTCCATACGTGTCGTTTACATTTTTGAACCAGTCGATGTCGATCAGGATGATGGATAAATGCTGGCCATAGCGCGCCAGTCGATCCATTTCCATGGACAGCCTGTCATCCAGATGCCGGCGATTTGCTATACCAGTGAGCGGGTCGATGAGCATCAGTTCGCGGATGTGCATCTCGCTTTGTTGCAATTGCATATAGGCTGATTCGCGATCCTTAACGAAGTAATGCAGCATGACTGCGATAAGGATGAGCCCGCAGCCGAGGTTCAGGAGAAAGAAAATGGTATTGAGCACGTCCGGCATCGGCCGTGCTTGTGCAGCAAAGGTCAGGTCAAACACTGCCGAAATGACGAGCAGGATGAGAAAGGCCAGCATCCAGCGAGTGGCCGCTTTCAGATCGATAAAAAACACGGCGGCCAAGGGTGCAAAAAAGGCCCAGATCACCACCGCGCTGCCGTTGGCAAAACCGCCCAAACTCCACATCAACAGGAAAGGCAGTAGCAGAATCAGCCATTGCTGACTGGCGCAGAAGAAGCCAAAGCGCTTGGTCTTGAAAAAATACAGGGTGCTGCTGAAGGAAATGACGGTATAGCCGAGCGGGATGGCGCCGGAAAGCAGGTAGCCGTTGTATATATAGAAACTGCCCCATAATATGGCCAGCAAGGCAATGCTGGTGGACGTGATTGTCATCACCGCTTTTTTAAGGCGGAGGTCTTCCGAATCGTCGAGTGTCACACCCAATAAGGGCCAGCGCCGGAATAAACCTTGTGGCGGAAACTCTGTCATGCGGCAGCCATCTTGATCTGGCCCGATAAATGAGTTGAATACGATTGATATCGGCATCCCATTCAGAATATGAAGTGCCGGAATAACAGGACGGACAAAATTACTCGCGGAGAAAAGTTAACCGACAACAGAGTCACGACAAGGGAAGGATACGAGGTTTTACATTGATTGAAAGGTGTTATTACAAGGCCTCGTTGGTGCAACGGCTCTGCCGATCCGCGTCGCGAAGGTACGGTGATACGGGTCAAGCCGGCGGTAGCCTTGCCGAATAGCCAGCGGTAAAACCTGCAAGTGACGTTCACCATTCTTTTCTGGCGGAAAAGTGATCGTCCATTACAGACATTTATCGGGATTATAGTGACGCGCCTTTGAAGCCCGCGCCCCCATATGATCTACATTGACGTCATGACTCTGCGCGAGCTCACTGGCGCCGCAAACTCACGGAAAGTGCCCAATGCTCAGACTCAAATTCTCGATTGAACTGAATTACGAAATCGACCAACCCGGCTGCGATTTTATTTTCAGCATCCATGCCGCACAAACCCCACATCAGATTGTGGTGGGCGAATCGCTGAATATCAGCCAGAGCCTGCCGTCCAACATGTACACCGACCCGGTCACACACACGCGCTTTCTGCGGCTGAAGGCATTTGCCGGGCCGCTGACAGTACGCTACGACGCCACTGTGGACCTGGACCATCACACTGCGCAACCATTGCAGCTTGGCGAGGTGGCGGTGGCCAACCTGCCAGGGGCCGTGCTGCCCTACATCTATCCCAGCCGATATTGTCAGTCTGACCGGCTGTACCGGCTGGCGATCAAGGAGTTTGGGCAATTGCAGCAGGGTTATGGACGTGTTCAGGCCATCCGCGATTGGGTAATGAACCGAGTCAGTTTCATCTCCAACTCATCCACCGGCAACACGAGCGCGGTCGATACCCTGGTGGAAGAAGTGGGCGTGTGCCGCGACTTTGCCCATCTGATGATTGCCCTGTGCCGGGCAGTCAACATACCGGCCCGCTTTGTGACTGGTATCGACTATGGTGCAGACCCGGTCCTGGGACCGACCGACTTTCATGCCTATGTCGAGGTGTATCTGGACAACCGCTGGTATATCTTCGACCCTTCCGGCGTTGCCATCCCGATGGGTTTTGTGCGCTTTGGCACCGGCCGCGATGCGGCCGACTCGGCTTTTGCCACTATGTTCGGTGGTGTGCGCGGGACAGCCCCGGTTATACAAATCGATGCCATCCCCAATGCGCAGGGCGTGTTAATGGTGCCCCAGCACGTGCCGTATGCGCTGTCCACCGATGGGCAACTAGAGCGAAATTGAAGTCAGATCCACAAGCTTTAACGGCGGTGAAACTGAATTTACATACATGGCCTGATCTGATGGCCCACGCTTGAGCCCAGACCGCCTACCAAGCGCAGATCAGTGAAGGTCCGTAAAGGCCGAACAAGAGGCGGTCGCCCCTCTAAGCCTGAACTTCCGCTCCTGGCTTCCGAACGCATCTGGTTATTTGGTAATCATGACCGACGTTCTGATTGGTCATTTGTCGCACACATTGGGCATTAGGGCTGGAATACGCATGCGCCGCATCGAATGTGTTCCGTAGGCAGAAGAATCCAATCCAACCGCCTCGGTCCATAAATGTACCACCCGCACATACTGACGCGTCGAAACGTGAGGCGAACTGGTTACTCTGCTATGAAGAAGAAGGGACTAAGGAAGTGCGGCTGAATTAACAACCAACCCCAGAGAGGCGGCCACGGCCAGTTTCTTATACTGCAAAAAGAAATTGCCTTTAACCCTAGTGTTTACAACTACCTCTTTACTGCAATCAACAAATACATTTTGAAGCTTATCCGTAGAATTTTTCATGGTCTTTTCTCCTTTATTAGCAAGTTGGTTTGGAATGAGTTTTGTTACCACTTTCCTAGCCGTGACCGCCACGGACTGGGGCTTAGGCTCTGCAAATTTGCTTACTTTGCCCACACACCCACTACCTTAGTCCCTTATGAAAATAGTACTCCAAATTGACTCAGTGTTTCCACTTTTCTACAACCTCGAAGGCAACCAGCGCGACACCGGTCATTCAGCTGAGGCAACGTCACCGGCCGCAATGGCCGAGGACCTGTCAGTTGAGATGAGCCGGGCGACGTCCCCTCTTCGGCCGAAGCCGCCGGTGGCGCGCTGAGATAATCAGGTTTACTTCCCGAGAATTAAGAAGACAATCAGCTGGGCACCTCTAATTTTATTTTTGGATGGCCAATATCATGGATGACTCGGTTGCTCACACGCCCGGCCGCGATTACAGCGATGAATTCCCGCTCGACCCCGGTCTGATTTATCTCAATCACGCGGCGCTGTCGCCTTGGCCGCGCCGAACGGCCATGGCCGTGCAGCAGTTTGCCGAGGAGAACCTGCGCCACGGCGCGCAGCATTATCCACACTGGCTGGAGACCGAGGCCCTTTTGCGCGAGCAGTGCAGTGATTTGCTCAACGCCCCTGCCGCAGACGACATCGCACTGCTTAAGAGCACATCTGAGGCGCTGTCCGTGGTAGCGCACGGCCTGGCGTGGCGGGCAGGGGACAATGTGGTCATCAGCGATCAGGAATTCCCGTCCAACCGCATTGTTTGGCAATCCCTGCAAGACGATGGCGTTGAAACCCGACGTGTTGATTTGACGCGCGGTGCTTCACCGGAACAGGCCCTTGACGCAAGTATGGATGCGCGCACTCGCTTGTTGGCGGTCAGCTCGGTGCAATACGCCAACGGGCTTCGGCTGGATCTGGATCAGCTGGGTGCCCTTTGCCGCAAGCGAGGCGTACTGTTCTGCGTCGATGCCATCCAGAGCCTAGGGGCACTGCCTTTGGATGTCCAGGCCTGCGGCGCGGATTTCGTCATGGCCGACGGACATAAGTGGCTGCTCGGGCCAGAAGGGTGCGCGGTGTTCTACGTTCGACCACAGGTTCGGGAGAGGCTGAAACTCAGACAGTTTGGCTGGCACATGGTGGAGGATCACCTGGATTTCTCGCGTCAAGATTGGGCGGTGGCCGCGGGCGCCCGCCGCTTCGAGTGCGGCAGTCCGAACATGCTGGGCATCCATGCCCTGAGCGCGAGCCTTGCACTGCTGGCCGAGGTGGGGAAGGAGGAGGTTGCAGCGCGCGTGCTGTCGAACAGCGCTTATCTGATGGAGGCGCTGAGCAAACTGTCCGATATCGAGATTCTCACCCCGCAGCAGCCGGGGCGTTACGCCGGTATCGTCACCTTCCGTCACAAGCGTGTCGACCCTGCGGATTTGCACCGCCGGCTGTTCGCACGCAATGTGATCTGCGCCCAGCGAGGCGGCGGCGTGCGCTTCTCACCCCACTTCTATATTACGCAGACGCAACTGGAAGCGGCGGTCGCCGCGGTGGAAGAAGCGACCCAGACAGCATGACAGCCCGCTACTCGGTCTGAAGCAGTGGACGCCGAACAGCGCATCGTCGCCCTGCCAGACCTGCCTGCTTGCCAGCCCGGCTTCCGTCGCCAGTGCCTGAAATTCCTCGACGCTGAACGCGTAATAATGCTCAGTGGACTGTAAGGCGAAACATTGGCCGTCAAGCCGGACACGCTATCGCAGGGTACAGCCTTCATGACACATCCTCAGCCAGCCTGAATCCCTGAAATTGCCAGCGTTCGTGGGGATGAAAGAAATTCCGGTAGCTGGCGCGGATATGATCGGTGGGGGTGACGCAGGAACCGCCGCGCAAAACCATCTGGCTGCACATGAACTTGCCGTTGTATTCCCCAAGCGCGCCCGCGGCGTGGCGGAAACCCGGATAGGGCTGATAGGGTGAGGCGGTGTGCTCCCACACGTCGCCGTACAACTGAAGCAGGCCATCACCCGGCATGGCGACCGCGGGTTGCAGGTAACCGCTGTCGCGCAGGTTCCCTGCGACGGCCAGTCCACGTGCCGCGATTTCCCACTCCGCTTCGGTGGGCAGGCGTTTACCCGCCCAGGCGGCGTAGGCTTCCGCTTCGAAATAGCTCACGTGGCAAACGGGTTCTTCGAGGTTCAGCGGGCGCGGTCCGCCGAGCGTGAACTGCCACCATTCCCCGCCAACCGATTCCCAGTACAGCGGCGTCGACCAATGCAGGCGTTTTACCGTCGCCCAGCCGTCCGCAAGCCATAACTCGGGCTTGCCATATCCGCCGTCCGCCATGAAGGCCAGATACTCGCAGTTGGTCACGGGTCGGGAAGCAAGATGGAAACGGTTCAGATAAGTCCGGTGGCAGGGCTTTTCATTGTCGTAAGCAAAACTGCCACCTTGATGTCCGATCTCGTGGATCCCGCCTGGAAACTCAAGCCAGCGCATGGTCGGTGCTGATCGCTTCGGCATGTCGGGTAGATCACTGCGGTAGGCGGGTCGTAGCGGGTTGGCGCTGAGATTGAGCTTGATGTCGGTCAGCAGCAATTCTTGATGCTGCTGTTCGTGGTTGAGGCCGATCTCCAGACGTTGCTGCACGGCCGGCCACTCGTCCTCGCTGGCGCTGTGCAACAGCGTCAGCATGTGTTCGTCCACATGAGCCCTGTAGCGAACGATTTCCTCGACGCTCGGGCGCGACAGGAATCCCCGTTCCTCCCGTGGCTGAAAATGTCCGATCTGCTCGTAATAAGAATTGAACAGATACCGGTACATGGGATGGAATTCCGGGTAGCTCGCGAGATATTCCTTCAGCAGGAAGGTCTCGAAAAACCAGCTCACATGGGCCAAGTGCCATTTGGCAGGACTGGCTTCGGGCGCTGTCTGGATCACGTAATCCTCGGGAGATAGCGGCGCGCAGAGTTCCTCGCTGCGCTTTCGCACGCTCTGGTAGGCGTCCGCCCAAGTGCTTCGCTGTTCTTCCGGCAATGCTGAAGTTGAATGGGTTCGGGCCATGGCTCCTCTTTCATCTATTGGATTTGAACAACACTCGCGTGCTTTGTTGCATCGCGCGTGGCGACAGTCATTCTCCGGAATGTTGTTACTCAGCCTAGATAATGTGATGGGGTGGCGCAACTTTACTAAGACGGATGTTTAGGTGGCAGCTATGCGCTGCGGAATGGACGCTCGCCGATCATGCCATCACCGTCTCTTCCGGGTCGGGTGCCGTCCTTCGCTTCTAACGAAAGCGGCCATTCAGGCGGCGTACTCACTAAACGTCGGCAACCTGTGCGACACCGGTCATTCATCTGAGGCGACGCCACCGGCCGCAATGGCCGAGCAACCGCTCCTCAACCGATCACAGCATCCGCCTGCTCGGTATCGGGTTTCATGAGGGGGATTCCTTCCGTCTTTGCGAGGACCAAGGTTCCTGAGTTGCAGGAAAATTGTTGTCATGCCCATGTCCCTACCATCGCGGAATGAAGTCGTTGCTTCGTAGCAGAAGCCGCTATGCTTCGCCCAACCACTTCCGCGCCTCGGCTGCCTTGGCGTGATCGAAGTAACGGACCTGGGCTTTGGTGAACGGTTTG
>JAGXGP010000087.1 GCA_024636775.1 Hydrogenophilales bacterium | reverse complement strand
TGGCGGAGAGGGCGGGATTCGAACCCGCGTTAGGAATTAACCTAAACACGCTTTCCAGGCGTGCGACTTAAACCGCTCATCCACCTCTCCGAGCAGCCGCGCATTCTAATCGAGAGGCGGGTTTAAGGCAAATTGACTTGCTCTTTGATGACCCGATGAAGGTTTCCATGCATGCACATACCTGTTCGGCTTTAATGAGGCGTGATGTGCTGTTTCCAGTCATTGCTCATGGTGTCAAAACACGCCCGATATTCGGGAGTGAACAGGGTCACTTTATTCATGTCATTCCAGGGCAAGGATATCCGAACCGGTTTGCCGCCCAGGTCGCCCTCGCAAAACTCGTAATTCACCTGTCCATCCAGTTCAAACTGGCGAAAGCTATGCAACTTGCCCGGATAGTGATGCAGGTTAAGGTATGCGTTGGAGGGATAGGTAGGTCCCCACGGGGGTGCCATGGACAAATAATCGCGCGTCAGCCGACCTTTGGCGTCATACACATTGACCTCAGCGATATGAATGGCATCGGGAGCATCGGCATCCCGTCTTATTCGTGACAGCAGGCGCCCCGTTTTCAAATCGTAGTAGCGGGTTTCACGATAGCGATACCCTGCTGCTGCTGTGCCGTTGTATGCACCGGCTTCCTCATCAGTCCGGACCGCTTGCCTAGCAAGCTGTTGCTCGTGCAGCGCATAGACCAGACGGTGAAAATCCGGACGCGAGGGCTCCGCCGCCACAGCAGCCTGCGTTCCCCATAGCGCAGACAGGATCATCCATTTCATCATTTCACTCCCTCCGTTTGGTCCCATTTTTTGATGAAGCGCTCGAGCATGTCGCGGCTCACCAATCCCTTATGACGCGCAGCGATCGCCCCTTTGGGATCATAAATGAGTGTCGTCGGCACGCCCAACAAATCCGCACCGCCAAAACGAGTGAAGACTTTTTCGTCACCCAGCAGCAGCGGGAAGCTGATCAGGTAATTTTCCGCAAAACGAGCCACTTCATCGCTGCGGGCCGGCCCAAACGACGGGAAATCCACGGCCACCCCGATCACCGTTGCCTTGCCGTTTTTATGGGCATCGTAAAATTTCTGCAATTCCGGCATTTCTTCAATACAGGGTGGGCAGCGTGGGCCCCACACCGACAACACGGTCCACTGGCCCCGGCCAATGTACTCGCTAAAATGGTGGGGCTTCCCATGGATATCATCCAAGCTGACGTCAGGACTCGCCGCACCCGCCTGTAGCGACACAAGGCAAAGCCCTGCAAGCAGGCTAGCTGCCCATCCTTTTCGAATCATTTCGTCTCCCCCTGAGCAGATGCCGCGCCCACTTCGCTGCGCTCGGTCCAGCTGCCTTCCGGCAGGAATTCCGCGCGTTCCTCAATCTTTTTGGCTTCCTTTTTCTTTCCTAGCGTATGCAGTATCGTTGACTTCAGCATCAGCGTTCCCCGGCTATCCGGGTCCAGTAGCAGGCCGGCGTCGACGATTTCAAGTGCTTTCGAATTCTGGCCGACCATGTGATAGCAGATGGCCAGATTGTGATATGCCTTCTGGTAACCGGAATCGAGACGAATTGCGGTCGAGAAATGCTGGGCTGCCTGCTGGATACGGTTGTTCTTGGCGTGGACCACGCCCAGATCGTCGTGCGCCTCGGCGTTGGACGGGTCCAGCTGGACGGCGCGGGTGAGATCGTGCTCGGCCTCTACTAGGTTGTTGCGCCAGATGTTACGCACGCCCCGCTTGGTATACGCCACAGAACTATCGGGATGGCGCCTGATAAACACGCTGAGATCGGCTATCCCTTCATCCACCAGGCCCATCCGGCCCAGCGCCATACCGCGTCCAAAGTAGGCTTGGTCCTGTTTGGCGTCGAGTTTGATTGCGTGGGTATAGTTTTCGGTTGCCCCATGCAAATCGTTGAGAGCGTAATAGGCATCGCCACGCAGCGTATATAACACGGCAAAATTCGGCTCGGCGGCTATCAACTGGTTATATTCTTTCAACGCGGCAAGCGCCGCTTCACGCGTCTGGAATTCGGCACTGCTCGCTTTACCTGCCATCACCAGCATGCTTATCGCCAGAATGGCCTGAAATGCCCTCGAAACTATCGATTTCATACGCCCCTCCACCAAAAGATGACGCCCAAACATCCCCTTTTATTCCGGTTCAACTTCGCGTTCTATGGCAACAGACAAAATTTTTAACTGTGAACACTTGAAAACCCTGACAGCGTCACAAGTTATGAGGCACATTTTTTGGAGACCGCATGCAAACCGAAAACAACACCCCGGAAACGCCCCCGGAAGAAACCAAGGAAACAATGCCTAGCCTCGAGGAAATGCTCCGCGATGCCGAGTTGAAGGCTGAAGAGCACCACGACGCCTGGCTCAGAGCCAAAGCAGAGACCGATAACATGCGTCGTCGCGCGTCTGAAGACGTGGACAAGGCGCGCAAGTTTGCGGTGGAAAGCTTTGCCAATGAGTTGCTCGCAGTGAAAGACAGCCTGGAAGCCGCGCTTGCAGTCGAGTCCCCCAGCGTTGAAAACCTTAAAGATGGCGTTGAGCTCACCCTGAAACAGCTGGTTGCCGCATTCAGCCGCTTCAATCTGCATGACATCCACCCGATGGGCGAAAAATTCGATCCGCACCAGCATCAAGCGATCCAGATGATTGAATCTGACCAGCCAGCCAACACGGTGGTGACTGTCCTGCAAAAAGGCTATCGCCTGCACGAACGCACGCTGCGGCCTGCACTGGTGATGGTTGCCAAAGGGAAAGATTAAACCTTCCCTCTGTTGGTCGCAGCCTTGAAATAGGCGTGACCTCCCCCACATTCGAAACAGTTCAACATTATTTAGAAGGAAAGTACCATGGGACGCATTATCGGAATTGACTTGGGCACCACCAACTCCTGCGTGGCGGTGATGGAAAACGGCAAGCCAAAGGTGATCGAGAACGCCGAAGGCGCTCGCACCACACCGTCCGTTGTTGCCTACACCGAAGACGGTGAAATCCTGGTTGGCGCACCCGCCAAGCGTCAGGCCGTCACCAACCCGAAGAACACCCTGTATGCAGTCAAACGCCTGATCGGTCGTCGCTTCGAAGAGAAAGAAGTGCAAAAAGACATCGGCTTGATGCCTTACAAGATCGTCAAAGCTGAAAATGGCGATGCCTGGGTGGAAGTGCGTGACCAGAAAATGGCAGCACAGCAGGTGTCTGCCGAGACCCTGCGCAAAATGAAGAAAACCGCCGAGGACTACCTGGGCGAAGAAGTGACAGAGGCGGTGATTACCGTCCCCGCTTACTTCAACGACAGCCAGCGCCAAGCCACCAAGGATGCCGGCCGTATTGCGGGACTGGAAGTCAAGCGCATCATCAACGAGCCGACTGCGGCCGCGCTGGCCTTCGGTATGGACAAGAAGGAAGGCGACCGCAAGATTGCAGTGTATGACCTGGGTGGCGGGACGTTCGATATTTCCATCATCGAAATCACCGAAATGGACGGCGAACACCAGTTCGAAGTGCTGTCGACCAATGGCGACACCTTCCTGGGTGGCGAAGACTTCGACCAGCGCCTGATCGACTACATCGCCGAAGAGTTCAAGAAAGAGCAAGGCGTCGACCTGAAAAAGGACGTGCTGGCCCTGCAGCGCCTGAAAGAGGCCGCTGAAAAGGCCAAGATCGAGCTTTCTTCTGCGCAACAGACCGAAGTCAACCTGCCTTACATCACGGCAGACGCCTCTGGCCCCAAACACCTTGCGGTCAAAATCACACGCTCAAAGTTCGAGGCATTGGTGGAAGAACTGATCAAGCGCACCATCGACCCCTGCAAAATGGCGTTGAAAGATGCCGGTCTTACCGCTTCGCAAATCGACGATGTCATTCTGGTCGGCGGCCAAACCCGCATGCCCAAGGTGATGGACGCAGTGAAGGAGATTTTCGGCAAGGACCCGCGTCGCGACGTCAACCCGGACGAAGCGGTTGCCGTGGGCGCTGCGATTCAGGGCGGCGTGCTGAAGGGCGAAGTGAAAGACGTGCTGCTGCTCGACGTCACCCCACTCTCCCTTGGCATCGAAACCCTGGGCGGCGTGATGACCAAGCTGATTCCCAAGAACACCACCATCCCGACCAAGGCATCACAAGTGTTCTCTACCGCCGACGACAACCAGAACGCGGTAACGGTACACGTGCTGCAGGGCGAGCGCGAAGTTGCCACGGGCAACAAAAGCCTCGGCCAGTTCAACCTGTCCGACATTCCGCCCGCTCCACGTGGCATGCCGCAGATCGAAGTCACTTTCGACATCGATGCCAACGGCATCCTGCACGTGTCAGCCAAGGACAAGGCCAGCGGCAAGGAAAACACCATTCGCATCCAGGCCAGTTCCGGTCTGAGCGAAGAGGAAATTCAGCGCATGGTGCTGGATGCCGAAGCCAATGCAGCTGAGGACCACAAGGCAGTTGAACTGGCCACGGCGCGTAATGCTGCGGATGCCATGGTTCACTCGGTGAAGAAGTCGCTGACCGAATTCGGTGACAAGGTTTCGGCTGAAGAAAAAGAAGCCATCGAAGTCGCGCTCAAGGAAACGGAAGAAGCCGTGCGCGAGGGCGACAAGGACACCATCGAAGCCAAGACCAGCACACTTGCTACCGCCAGCCACAAACTGGCCGAGCAGATGTACAAGGAAGAGCAAGGCAAGGCACAGCCGGGTGAAACTGCTGGCGCGAATGCTGATGCTGCCGATGACAATGTGGTCGATGCCGAGTTTGAAGAGATAAAGGACAAGTAAAGGAATCAGGCAACAGGGAATGTCGCGTGCTGCGCGACATTCCCTGTTTGTCCGTCCCTCACTCCCGACCCTAGCTTATGAGTAAACGTGATTACTACGAAGTCCTCGGCGTTGCCAAAAACGCCTCGGACGAAGACATCAAAAAGGCCTACCGCAAGCTGGCCATGAAGCACCACCCTGACCGCAATCCGGATGACAAGAGCGCGGAAGAGAAATTCAAGGAAGCCAAACTGGCTTATGAAGTCTTGTCCGACTCGGACAAACGTGCCACCTTTGACCAGTTTGGCCATGCCGGAGTCGACCAGCAGGCCGGAATGGGTGGTGGAGCAGGCTTTTCCGACTCATTTTCAGACATATTCGGCGACATATTCGGCGGCGGCGGCGGCAATCGACGTGACCGCGTCTATCGTGGAGCCGATCTGCGTTACAACCTGGAAATTGGTCTGGAAGAAGCCGCACGCGGCACCGAAACCAAAATTCGCATTCCTTCGCTCGAAGAATGCGGCACCTGTCATGGCAGTGGCGCCAAGCCAGGCACCCAGCCCACCGCCTGTACGACCTGCGGTGGACACGGTCAGGTTCGTATCCAGCAGGGCTTTTTCTCGGTGCAGCAGACGTGTCCACGCTGTAGCGGAACCGGCAAAATGGTGTCGGACCCCTGCTCGACCTGCCATGGCGAAGGCCGGGTCAAAAAGCACAAGACCCTGTCAGTCAAGATACCGGCCGGTGTCGACAGCGGTGACCGCATCCGCCTGGGCGGAGAAGGTGAAGCCGGCGTCAACGGCGGTCCGTCAGGCGATCTCTATGTGGTGATTCACCTCAAGGAACACCCCGTATTCAAACGTGAGGGCGACGACCTGCATTGTGAAATGCCGATAAGCTTCGCCACCGCCGCATTGGGGGGTGACCTCGAAATTCCCACGCTGGACGGCCACGCCAAAATCAAGATTCCGTCTGAAACGCAGACGGGCAAGGTGTTCCGCTTGCGTGGCAAAGGCATCAAGGGGGTGCGCAGTCATGCACCCGGCGATCTACTCTGCCACATGCAGATCGAAACCCCAGTGAACCTCTCCGATCGTCAGCGCGAACTGTTAACGGAATTGGAAGCCTTGAGCCCCGGGCGAAATAACAACCCGCGCGCGCAATCGTTCATGGACAAGGTTAAATCGTTCTTCAATCAGTAGGCAGAATCTGCAGATAGCTTCGCCGAGGTTCACACTCCTCATGCTTGGCCATAAACAAAAAGGCAGACCTTTGAGGTCTGCCTTTTTGTTTGATAATCATCCGGAATCTGGGCTAGCTCAGACACCTTTGTTTTCGCGCTTATGCACGCGCTGCGCCGAATAACCGAAAGAAGTTCTGCGTCGTCGCCTCGCCTACGGCTTCGGCTGTGATGCCCCGCACCCGCGCGATTTCCTCCGCCACATGTTTTACAAAACCAGGCTGATTGGTCCGGCCACGATGCGGAACCGGCGCCAGGTACGGGGAATCGGTTTCGATCAGCATGCGCTCCAGTGGAATGGCTGCGGCCACTTCACGCAGGGTGGTGGCATTCTTGAAGGTGACGATGCCGGAGAATGAAATATAGAAACCCTGCTCGATGGCGGCTTCTGCCACAGCCAGGCTTTCGGTAAAGCAGTGCATCACCCCACCCGCCTCGCCCGCCTTCTCCTCGCGCATGATGCGCAAGGTGTCCTCTGCGGCCGAGCGGGTGTGGATCACCAGGGGTTTGTTCGTGGCCCGCGCCGCGCGGATGTGAGTGCGAAAGCGTTCCCGTTGCCATTCGAGGTCACCGGTCAGCCGGAAATAATCCAGCCCCGTCTCGCCGATGGCCACCACCTTGGGGTGATCGGCCAGCGCAACCAGTTCCTCCACCGTGGGTTCGGTGCAGTCTTCATGGTCGGGGTGGACCCCGACTGACGCGTAGACGTTTGGATGCGCCTCGGCCAGCGCGAGGACTTCCGGAAACTTTTCCAACTCCACACTGATACACAGCGCGTGACTCACCTGGTTTTGTGCCATGAGATCAAATACCTCGGGCAACTTGTCAGCGAGATCGGGGAAATTGATGTGGCAGTGAGAATCGATATACATTCGGTCTAGGGCGCATTCGCGCTGTAGGGTCAGGAGTGAACCCGACGCACCGAAGCAAAACAGGATTACATGGTGTGAGTCGGACGCACCGATTTTAACGAACCGCCGAGCAATCCTTCAATTTTGTTTTGCGCAGACTTCCCGCTTTCATTGAACGCAAATTGTACCCCCACCCCCTGAGTACGGCTGCCGTGGGCGCCAGTCGGGGTGACCCATACCACTTTTCCGGATACCGGCAACTTGGACGGGTCTTCCATCAGTGTCAGCAGCATGAACACTTCTTCGCCCATCTTGTAGCTCTTATTGGTGGGAATAAACAGTCCGCCTCCTTTGATGAAGGGCATATAGGCCGCAAAAAGTGCAGATTTTTCCTTGATGGACAAGGAAAGCACGCCTGGCCTGACCATTCCGGTAGTGTCATTGGGTGCTGTGCTCATGGTTTGCTCTCATCAATCAAATAAATGTCGATACTGGATCAGCCAGGCTTCCTGTTGCAACGCCCGGTTCAACGGATGCATCAGTGTTCGTCCTGCGGCAGCATGCATTTTGGACAATTCCAGCAATTTTGCCAGATCCACCTGCGCACCCAGTTTCGTGAGTACTTCATTAAAATCCGGGTTGAACTGCACCCGGCTTTGCATCCTGACCGCCAGCAGATCCCCCAGCCATTTATACGCTACGGTATGCCAAGTTTGCAGCTTGACAGCCTTCCAGCGTTCGGCCAACGCAACCGGATCCAGTTGTTTGGGGCGCGCCAAGCCATCCAGAATACTTTGGCGCACATCCAGTTCCGTACCTTCGGTCCAGTTAAGCGCATCCAGCGGCGAACCCCCGGCCAAACCCAACAAGGTCTGTGCATCTTGGACCTGTTGCCCGCTTAACCATTGGACCGCACTCTCGGCTGATGGCAAACCAATATCGAGTCGGGTGCAACGGCTTCGAATGGTCGGCAACAACTGCCGCGGCTGGTCCGACACCAGGATGAACACCGTATTTAACGGCGGTTCCTCCAGTACCTTTAACAGGGAATTGGCCGCCGCCAGGTTAAGACTGTTGGCTGGATTGACCAAAACGACGCGAAAGCCCGCCCGATACGTCGAAAGACGGACGAAATCGACCACCTCGCGCGCCTGGTCCACCTCAATGGCCGCTGCCATTTTGGTTTCACCTTCCTTGCTGGTTTTTTCCTGCAAGGTGAGCAGCCGAAAATCAGGATGTGCACCGGTCTGCAGCCAGTGACAGGCCGGACAACTGCCGCAGGCTGAACCATCGATCAATGGCGCTTCGCACAGCAGAGCATGTGCCCAGGCCTGTGCCAGCGCACCCTTGCCGACGCCGCGTGGCCCCGTCAGCAACAACGCCTGCACCGGGCGTGTCCGGGTCGGCAGCAAACGCTGCCATGCCGTTTCAAGCCAGGGATAGGGTGCGCTCATTGCAGTCCCTGCAACAGTTTACCAATTTCAGCCTGCAACACTTCGATCGTCTGTCGCGCATCCAATATCTGAATACGCTTCGGGTCGGCCTGTGCGCGGGCAAGGTAGGCGGTGCGGACCCGGTTGAAGAAGCTGTCAGCCTCACGCTCAAAGCGGTCTGCCACGCGTGCGGCCGAGCGGCGTGCTTCTGCCACCTCGGAAGGCACATCAAACAGCAGGGTCAGGTCGGGTTGAAAGTCACGCTGCACCCAGGCTTCCAGCGCAGCAATACGCTCGACTGAAATGCCGCGTCCGCCGCATTGATAGGCATAGCTGGCATCGGTAAAGCGATCGGACACCACCCACGCGCCACGCGCCAGCGCCGGCCAGATCAACCGTGCAAGATGTTCCTGCCGTGCAGCGAACATCAACAGCAATTCCGTATCGGCATCCATGTCACGATGCAATAACAGTTCACGCAGATTCTCGCCGAGCGGGGTGCCGCCTGGTTCGCGGGTGACGATCACTTCCCTGCCC
>JAGXGP010000015.1 GCA_024636775.1 Hydrogenophilales bacterium | reverse complement strand
GATTGGTGGCGGGCTGACCTCCATCGATACCGCCACCGAAGTACAGGCCTATTACATTCGGCAGGTGGAGAAGGTACTTACCCGTTGGGAGTGCATTGGAGAATCCCATACCGAACTTTTCGACGACTATGAACGAGAGGTACTTGACACCTTTCTCGAACATGGCCGTGCCGTGCGTGTCGAGCGTGAGCGGGCGCGTGCTGCCGATGAATTGCCCGACTTCACGCCGCTCATCCGGTCCTGGGGCGGGGTCACCGTCGTTTATCGCCGTGCCATGACCGAATCGCCGGCCTACCTGCGCAATCACGAAGAGATCGTCAAAGCGCTTGAAGAGGGGATTTACTACGCAGAACGCCTGGAACCGACCGAGGCGATCCTGGACAAACACGGCCACGTGCAGCAGCTTCGCTGTGTGCGTAGCGATAACGGCGAGCAGGTCGAATTGCCGGCAAGGGCCGTATTGGTGGCGGCCGGCAGTATTCCCAATACTGTGTATGAGCGCGAGCATCCGGGCACATTCGAGATGGATGGCAAGTATTTCGCGTCTTACCGAATCGATGAAAGCGGCGCGTTGATGCGGGTGCCGACGGATGGACATTGCAAGGGCCAGCAGCCAGGCTTCTTCACATCCTACCAACACGGCAACCTGCGTGTTTCCTTTGTAGGCGACACCCACCCCTGGTACCACGGCAGTGTGGTGCGCGCGATGGCCTCGGCCAAGCATGCAGTACGTGCCATCACTGCATTGTTGCTGAATCACGCTTCCCCCCGATCAGTGGATCAAAAGGGCAGATCGTTTGACGCGTTTTCAGCGAGGCTGGATTGGGCCTTGTGTCCCGAAGTGGTGGCCGTGGAGCACCTGGCACCCCACCTCACCAGCCTGACCCTGCGCGCGCCACAAGCCACCAAGCACTGGTTGCCGGGGCAGGTATACCGCTTGCAGAATTTCGAACGTCACGCTGCACGTATCGCAGGCCAGGTGCTGGCAATGGAGGGCATGGCCATAGATGGCGTTCATGTAGACGCGGCGCGTGGCGAGGTCCAGCTGCTTGTCAACACGGTGGGCGTGTCGAGTCGTATCGCGTCGATGCTCAAGCCCGGGGATCGCGTGGTTTTGATGGGCCCGACAGGAACCGGCTTGCCGGTTCCTGAGAATGCGACCCTGACGGTGGCGGGTGGACATTCTGCCGTGACCAGTACGGTGGACGGCGCCGCAATGTGGCGGGCAGCAGGTAACCGTATCGTGTTCATCGGCCACTTCCGTAATGCTGAACGGGCACGTGCAGTTCAGCGTGTCATCGAGATTCTGACGGATCAGGCGATCTGGGTGCTGGAAGAGGGGCCAGCGATCAAACTCAGGCGACAGCAGGATGCCTGCTTCGTGCATGGGCTGTCGGAATTCCTGCAGTCCTGTGACGAGATGGATGCACCATTCGCCGATTGGGTGAGCCAGACTGACCAGCTCATCCTCTCGGATCACCCGGCGTCCATGGAAACCTTCAGGAAAGCATTGCGCGCAGAACTCAAACCGCGTCTGAAGCCTGGTTTCAATGCGATTGCAGCGGTCAATAGCCCGATGCAGTGCATGATGAAAGAAGTGTGTGCCCAGTGCCTGTGTCGTCATGTGGATAGCGAGACAGGCGAGCACACCCGATTCGTTTTCTCCTGCTTCAACCAGCATCAGCCATTGTTTGAAATGGATTTCGAGAACCTCCAGGCGAGGCAGGGGCAGAACAGCGTTCAGGAGAAGATAGCGAACGCTTGGTTCGGTTACCTGTTTGATGGCAGTAGGGATGAGAATGCCGTGTGCGCTGACCCTTGCGCCTTTTAATCAACGACGGGTGTGCAGCGTATAGAAGACCTGCTTTGTTCAGAACGCCGCAGGCAGCTTAGGCCGAACTCCGGACGGATAGGTGAGCCAGCCTGAATGACGGCTTCTGGCCGAAAGCTGGCTTGTCTGGGTTCAGAACGATTGATCGGCTTCGGCCGAGGATCTGACGGCTGTAGCGATTGGCCAGACCGGCTATTCATAGCCGGATTTCTGGCGGATGGGTGCGGACAAACTCCCCCTGTTTGTCACGCAAATCTAAACTTTGCAATTGTGCGAAATGCTATTTCGCCCGCAACCCGCTCCACCCCTTTCCCTTCATACACAAAAGCAAACCTCGGGTGGCTGATAAGGTTTGGCTGTCAGGAAGGTGCGCGTCCCCCAGTTTCGCTACGCATGCCTCCGTGTCTGCTTTCAGGCTGGCCGCGCCGCTGCCAGTTTTCCACCACGAACTCACCTTGAAAGTATCCGTCATCTTGGGCGCTCTTTTCTCGGCTGCTGTGGGTTGGGTGGCTCCGAACGTGGCGCTGGCTGCGTTTTCAATTCTGCGGTTGCTGGGGATGACGGAAGCTTCCACCACGGGGTCTGCATCAAGGGGTTCCATCCGGCTCAGGTTGTGAACGACCCAGCCGCGATTGGCCATGCATTTTTCGACGGCTGCCGGGTCAGGTTCTTTCTCGAGACAAGATTTCTTCGCCGCTTCCAGATCGCTTGAATTTGCGCCGCGCTTGTAGGCCAGTTCGCCGCAGCCGCTGAGCAGCAATGCAACCAGCAGCAGGATGCCGCTGCGGCATCGAATGTTCGTTTGCGCGAAATCAATCATCCCTATCCCCGACGTTGTGGTGTGACATTCAATGCGGGAAAAGGTAGCACCTGACCGGGTCATCGGTCACGGTATCGGTCTACGTCATATGACTTATTTCATCCCCCCGTCGCGCTAGCTAACCTGAGTCCGTGTTTGAAGCCCGAACGCGCTGTTGGACGACCGGCGTGCGAGCGGCGGCTTTGTTTTTGACGATGATTCTTTTATCAAAGGGGATGGGAAATGACAGTAGAGATCAAAAGAAAGCCGTTGATGGCGGCTATTGCTGCAACGCTCATGTTGCCGGCGATGCTTGCCCAGGCCGGCGGCACGATCACGTTCGGCGAGGATAAGTCCGTCAGCATTGGTTTGGGCATGCGCGGGAGTTTCAGCAATGTCGAAAATGGCGCACCCAACAAGACGTCGCGATCAAACGATTTCAGTCTCGACAGTGCCCGCATCTACTTGTCGGGTTCTCTGAATAAGCACATCAAGGGCATGCTCAATACCGAAAAGGATATCGCGGGCCAGGGATTCCAGGCCATCGATGCCAATGTCCAGATCGCGATCACGCCTGAATTGACGATCTGGGCGGGCCGTTTTCTGTCTCCCAGCGATCGCGCCAATATGGCTGGCCCGTATTACTCGCTGGGTGGGGGCTACTGGTCCGGCATCGCTTCGCGTTACGGCTACAACGGAGGCTACATCGGCCGTGATGACGGTGTGGCCGTAGTGGGTAGCGTGATGGGCGGCAAGCTCTCTTACGCCGTGGGCGCATTTGAAGGCAATACCGCGTTCAAGATTGCACCTTCCCCTGCCAGCAGCGTGACCTCGAATCGGACCGGCTCGGATGGCCTGATGTATGCCGGTCGGTTGCAGCTCGATCTGTGGGATCCGGAGCCGGGCTACTACGGCACGGGAAACTATCTGGGCGGCAAAGACATTCTGGCGATTGGTATTGCAGGCAGAACTCAAAAGAACGGTGCGTTTTCAACCACTGCGACCGGTGACTACCAATCCTACAGCATCGATTTTCTGATGGAAAAGAAAGGTGTCGGACCCGGCGCGCTGTCACTTGAAGCGGCAGCGTATGACTACGATACGAGCGATGTCTTTCTCAGCGAGCAAGGCCGGGCTTATTCGGCGGGACTTGGCTACATATTCAACCAGAAAGTCGGCTGGGGGCAGTTCCAGCCTTTTGTCCGGTATCAAAAGTTCAACCCCGACACCAATGTCGACACCAAGAAATACGACCTCGGCGTGAACTACATCATCGATGGTTATAACGCGCAAGTCGGCGCTGTTTACTCGAACACGAAAGTGTCCGGCGCCAGCAATGTGGATGCAGTCAGCGTCGCGATGCAATTTCAATTTTGATGGATCCGATGGGACAGCCGGCGCTGTGCCCATCGCATTAATACGTCCGCTTTTAATTGCAGTCTCTCTTTATTCCCTATAGGAGCTCACCATGAAAACTCGTCGTAACTTTCTGAAAATATCCGCGCTCTCAAGTCTGATGGCGCTGTCTGGCCTGGTCAGCTTCTCGGCTTTGGCCGCCGACACGATCAAGGTCGGCATCCTGCACTCCCTGTCCGGCACCATGGCCATCTCCGAAACGGCGCTGAAGGAAACCGCGCTGATGACGATCGATGAGATCAACAAGGCCGGCGGCGTGATGGGTAAAAAGCTGGTGCCGGTGGTGGTGGACCCCGCGTCCAACTGGCCGTTGTTCGCCGAAAAATCGCGCCAGTTGCTGAGCAAGGACAAGGTCGACGTGGTGTTCGGTTGCTGGACCTCGGTGTCACGCAAGTCGGTGCTGCCGGTATTCAAGGAGCTGAATGGCCTCTTGTTCTACCCGGTGCAGTACGAGGGAGAGGAGCTGGAGAAAAACGTGTTCTACACCGGGGCTGCACCCAATCAGCAGGCGATCCCGGCGGTGGAGTACCTGATGAGCAAAGACGGCGGTTCAGCCAAGCGTTTCGTGCTGCTGGGCACGGATTATGTTTATCCGCGCACCACCAACAAGATTCTGCGTGCCTTCCTTAAATCCAAGGGGATCAAGGATGCCGACATCATGGAGGAGTACACGCCGTTCGGTCATAGCGATTATCAGACCATCATCGCCAAGATCAAGAAATTCGCCGCCGAAGGCAAGAAGACCGCCGTGGTGTCGACCATCAATGGCGATTCCAACGTGCCGTTCTACAAGGAGCTGGGCAATGCCGGCCTGAAGGCAACTGATGTGCCAGTGGTGGCCTTCTCGGTGGGTGAGGAGGAACTGCGCGGTGTGGATGCCAAGCCGCTGGTGGGCCACCTGGCCGCCTGGAACTATTTCCAGACGATCAAAAATCCGACCAACACCAAGTTCATCAATATGTACAAGGACTGGGCCAAGAAGCAGAAGCTGCCGAACGCCGACACCGTGGTGACCAACGATCCGATGGAAGCCACTTACATTGGTATCCATATGTGGAAACAGGCGGTGGAGAAAGCCCAGAGCACGGACGTGGATAAAGTCATTGCCGCCATGGCTGGGCAGAGCTTCAAGGCACCCGATGGTTTTGTGGTGAAGATGGACGAGAAAAATCATCATCTGCACAAGCCGGTGTTCATTGGCGAAATCCGTCCGGATGGGCAGTTCAGCGTGGTGTGGAAAACCAAGGGTCCGATCAAGGCACAACCCTGGAGTCCATATATCCCGGGTAACGACAAGAAAAAGGATGAGCCGGACAGCAAGTAATACCGACTTGACCTCCAGGTTGTAAATGCCATTGAGGCAGGCACACGCGGCCCCGGCCGGGTGTGCCACCCGACAAGAAAACCCATGAAACCCCTCCTTCTTTTTTTTGCGTTCTGGATATGCACCTCGCCCGCGTGGGGCGCACTCGATCCCGCTGTGATCAAACAGCTGGCGGCCGAGGAATCGGACGACAAGATTGCTGCCATTCAGCAACTCGGTGCCAACACCAGCCGTGAGGCACTACCGTTGCTAAGGGCCCTGGCCAACGACGAACTCTTTGTCGAAGGCGACAAGATTTTTTTGATGGATGGCGAGAAAGCCATGGACGCGGTGACGGGCATTGAAATCCAGCCTGCACCCGAGACCTATGAATCCATCATCATCAACAACCGCATCCGGGCCGAGCTGACCAATGCCATTGCCTCGTTGCGCTTGCAGAATCCGGACCGCGAGGTACGCCTCGCCGCGGCCCGGGAATTGCAAACCAACACCGGTCTGGAAATGGTGCCGATTATTGATCGAATCCTCGCGCGGGAAACCGATGCAGAGATCAAATCGCTGCTCAAGCTGGCGCACGCCCAGGCGAACCTGGGCAGCCCGCTTGCGGCGGCCCGTCTGGCTGCGGTGGAGGCCTTGGCGGACACCGCCAGCCCCAGCACCAAGAACCTGTTGCTACCCTTGACCAAGCCCACAATCGAGCCCGACGAAAACGTGCGTCGGGCTGCGGTGGCCGCACTCAAATCCATCGAAACGCATTTGGCCTTTGCCGAATATGTCGGGCAGATATTTTCCGGTTTATCGCTCGGCAGCATTCTGTTGCTTGCTGCCCTGGGACTGGCTATCACCTACGGCGTGATGGGCGTCATCAACATGGCCCATGGCGAGCTGCTGATGGTCGGTGCCTATACCACCTATTTCACGCAAGGCCTGTTTCGTACCTATCTGCCGGCGTATGTCGACTGGTATGTAGTGGCGGCGATACCTGCGGCGTTCATGGCGGCCGCCTTGGTCGGCATGCTGCTGGAACGCACGGTCATCCGCCGACTCTATGGCCGGCCGCTGGAAACGCTGCTCGCCACCTGGGGCCTGAGCCTGATCCTGATTCAGGCGGCGCGCGTGCTGTTCGGCGCGCAGAACGTTGAGTTGTCCAACCCGAGCTGGATGTCGGGCGGGGTGGAAGTAATGGCCGGCCTGATGCTGCCGTGGAACCGTATTGTCATCATCGGCTTCACCTTGTTTGTGTTGGCGCTGATATGGGTGCTGATGCAGAAAACCCGGCTCGGCTTGTTCGTGCGGGCGGTAACGCAGAACCGTGCCATGGCCGGCTGCGTCGGCGTGCCGACGTCGCGTATTGACACGTTAGCCTTCGGCCTCGGCGCGGGCATCGCCGGCCTCGGCGGCGTGGCATTGTCGCAGATCGCCAACGTCGGCCCGGATATGGGCCAAGGTTACATCGTTGATTCGTTCATGGTGGTCGTGCTTGGCGGTGTCGGACAGCTGGCGGGCGCGGTATGGGCCGCGCTCGGACTCGGCGTCGCGACAAAATTCCTGGAAGGTTGGGCCGGCGCGGTGATCGCCAAGATCGTCGTGCTCGTGATCATCATCGTCATCATTCAGAAACGTCCCCAGGGTTTGTTTGCCCTTAAGGGGCGGTTTGTCGAGAACTGATATGCCTACGCCTTTCACCATCCGCTTTCTGAATTCGCTGTCGCGCACCGGCTGGATTGCCATGGCCTTGTTCGCTGCCATCACGCTGGTGATCATGCCGGCGTTGCACCTGTTCGTGTCCGAAGGCAGTCCGCTGCATGTGTCCGGCTTTGTCATCACGCTGGGCGGGAAATTCATGTGCTATGCCATTGTGGCGATAGCGATGGATCTGATTTGGGGCTATGCCGGTATTCTCTCGCTTGGTCACGGTGTGTTCTTTGCACTGGGCGGTTATGCCTTCGGCATGTATCTGATGCGCGAGATTGGCACCGACGGCTCCTATCATTCGCATCTGCCGGACTTCATGGTCTTCCTCGACTGGAAAGAACTG